>JBBQQI010000095.1:0-8714 GCA_038216085.1 Gaiellales bacterium
GACAGTCGTGTCACCCGCACGCAGAGCCGTCCGCCAGGCGTCGATCGCCGAACAGTCGGCCGCGTCCCGTTCACCCTGCCGCCGGCCGTCCCCGGGGCCCCACGCACCGCTCACTTTTCCAAAACCTTTCCGCGCCCGACACGCCGTCCCCATGTGATGACCCAGAACGACGAAATCTCCTGGGCTAGCAGGGGTTTCCGAGGTGGGCGGTGCTGGGCTCGAACCAGTGACCCCAGCTTGTCGAGACGGATACCGTGGTCCTCCGTCTGCGAAGAACCGGAGGTCAACGCTCGTCGTCGACGCGATCGCCGGCCGTCGGGCAAAAGTTTCCCGCGGACATTCCGCCCCGTCCAAACGAAAGCCCCGTGTCCGGGGCCTTTCGAGTAGCGGGGGCAGGATTTGAACCTGCGACCTCCGGGTTATGAGCCCGGCGAGCTACCTGACTGCTCCACCCCGCGACGCAGCGTCGATTGTAGCAGCGTCCAGGTGGAAATCTCGCCAGTACGATGGCCTCAATGACGCCTCTCACCTGGTTTGCGCTCGGCTTCCTGATCGTCGCGATCCTCGGGTCAGCGGCGTTTCTCGCGCTGAAGGCGCTGCGGGCCTGGCGGACCTTCCGCTCCTTCTCCGGCACGATGGCGCGGGCGATCGGCGACCTCGCCGCCGCCGCGGAACAGGTGGAGGCGCGCAGCGGCGGGCTGGCCGCCGGCCTGGAGCGTCTAAACGATGCGAACAGCCGGCTGGAGCAGTCTCTCGCCGAGCTCGCCACCCTTCGCGAAGCCGCGGGCGAGGCCCGCGGGTTGCTGGCAGGCGTCCGGGGAGCAGTTCCGCGCAAGTGATGCGCGTCGCGGCGGTCGACCTCGGCACCAACTCCACCCGCCTCCTCGTCGCAGACGTCGAGGACGGGCACGTCGACGAGGTCGTGCGCCGCACGGTCGTCACCCGCCTCGGCGAAGGCGTCGACCGGCGCCGCCGCCTGCTGCCCCTCCCGGTCGCGCGCGTCCGCAACGCGCTTTCGGACTTTCGGCGCGAACTCGAGACGCTCGGCGCCGAGCGCACCATTGCCGTCGCGACGAGCGCCGTACGTGACGCCGAGAACGGAGAGGCGTTCCTCGGCGAGGTGGAATGGTCGTACGGCTTCGCGACCCGCCTGCTCTCGGGCGACGAGGAGGCGGAACTAACTCGAATCGGCGTCGGCGCGCTCGGGCCAACGACGCTGCTGCTCGACGTCGGCGGCGGCTCGACCGAGCTGACTGCCGGAGAGGTGACGACGAGCCTCGACATCGGCTCGGTGCGACTGACCGAGCGCTTCCTGCATTCGGACCCGCCCACGGCGGCCGAGCTCGACGAGGCAACGGAGCACATCCGCGGCCTGCTCCCGCGGCTCGAAGCCGGCGACGCAATTGGGGTCGCCGGCACCGTCGGCCAGCTGGCGGTCCTCGCAGGCGGCGACCACATCGCGCGCGCCGACATCGAACGGCTCACCGACGAGCTCGCCGCGCTGCCGCTCGAGCGCCGTCGCAGCCTGCCCGGGCTCGACCCGGCCCGCGCACCGGTGATCGTCGCCGGTGCGCTGATCGTGCGCGAAGTCCTCCGCTCATACGACCTCGACGCACTGCGCTTCAGCGTGCGCGACCTGCTCGACGGCGCCGCGATTGCGGCCGCCGCCCTGCCCGAGCCGGCAGAAGGAGCTGCTCCACCGGGCGCGTATACCTGCTGCTAACCAGGTACTTGCGCTCTCAAGGTTCTGTGCTATGATTCTTGCGCAATCAAGAATTGGCACCCAGTAAAGGAGCACCAGATGAGCGCCACCGAGACAACGCAGAGCATCCCGACCGGCACCTGGAAGGCCGACACGGTTCATTCCAGCGTCGGCTTCGAGGTCCCCTACGCCGTCGCGACCTTCAGCGGCGACGTCCCCGACTTCGAGGCGAGCCTCGAGGACGGCCGGATTCAGGGCGTCGCGAAGATCGCGAGCGTCCAGACGAAGGACGAGAACCTGCAGGCCCACCTGCTCTCGCCCGAGTTCTTCGACGCCGAGCGCAACCCCGAGGTCACCTTCTCGGGCAGCGAGATCAAGCGCGACGGCGACCGGGTCGAGATCCCCGGTGAGGTCACGATCAAGGGCATCAGCCAGCCGGTCACCCTCAAGGGCACGATCACCGGCCCAACGGTCGACCACTTCGGCGCGAACCGCGTCGGTCTGAAGCTCGAGACCACGATCGACCGCACCAAGCACGACATCAACTGGAACATGCCGCTTCCAAACGGCGAGCCGGCCCTCGGTAACGACGTGACGCTGAAGGCTGACCTGACGCTCGTCTCCCAAGAGGCATAGGCGTGCGCGTCCTCGCGATCAGCGGCTCGCTGCGCTCGGCCTCGAACAACACGGGCCTCCTCCTCGCCCTGCGCGAGGAGGCCCCCGCGGACGTCGAGGTCGAGCTCTGGCACGGGCTGAAGGAGATTCCGGCCTACGACGCGGACGACGACATCGTCCCCGGCCCTGCGCCCGTCGAGGCTCTCCGCCAGGCTGTTCGCGAGGCCGACGCCGTCTTCTTCGCCACCCCGGAGTACAACTCGTCGGTTCCCGGAGCGTTGAAGAACGCACTCGACTGGGCCTCGCGCCCGATGGCGACGAACGCATTCCGCAACAAACCGGTCGCGGTGATCAGCTCGAGCGCCGGCGCGTTCGGCGGCGTCTGGGCGGGCGCCGAGCTCCGCAAGGTGCTCGGTGCGATGGGCTCACGCGTCACCGACGCCGAGCTGTCGGTCGGTCACGCACACGAGAGGTTCGGCGACGACGGACGTCTCGCCGACGACGATGTCAGGCAGGGCCTCCGCGACACGCTCGAGACGCTCGTCGCGGAGGTCACGCCCGCGGCCCTCGCGGCTTAGCTCTCGGTGTGCTCCGGCGGCTCGTCTTCGGCGAGCCGCCGCTGCACAAGCGAGCGCGAGAGCACGCCGACGAGCTTGCCGTTCTCGACGACGGGCACGCGCTCGTAGTCCTGTTGCTCGAGCAGCGCGAACGCCTCGTCGAGCGGCATCGCCGAGTCGATCGTCGCGTTCGGTTCCTCGGCGATCTCTCCGAGCGTCGTCGCGGACGGATCGCGGCCCGACGCCACCACTTCGCGCACGAGCGTCTTGCGCGTGACGACGCCGATGAGCTTCCCGCCGTCGGTCACGAGGACGGCGCGCACGGCGTCGCGCGACAGCACCTCCCCCGCCTCGCTCGCACTGGCACTTGCCTCGAGCGCGAGCGGTTCGGAGACCATCGCGTCGCGCGCCTGCTCGCTCACGGGTAGATCCCGCGCGCTTCGAGCGCGCCGGAGACCTCGCGGATCGCCGCGACGAGCGCCGCGTCGCGCAGCGCGATGCCGCGGTCCTGCGAAACGGTCCAGACGCGGTCGAATGCATCTGACATCTTGTCGGCGAGCCGGCGACGGATCTCGTCGCGATCCCAGAAGAGGCGGCCGAGATCCTGGACCCACTCGAAGTACGAAACGGTGACCCCGCCTGCGTTCGTGAGGATGTCCGGCAGCACCGGGATGCCGCGCTCGGCAAGGATGCGGTCACCGTCGTTCGAGGTCGGGCCGTTCGCGCCCTCCGCGACGAGCCGGCAGCGCAGGTTGCCCGCGTTCTCACCCGTCACCTGATCCTCGCGAGCGGCGAGCACGAGGATGTCGCACGGCAGCTCGAGCAGCACCTCGTTCGTGATCCGCTGCACGCCCTGCTCGTAGCCCTCGAGCGATCCGTGCTCTACAACGTAGGCGTGCAGCGTCGGAATGTCGAGACCCTGCTCTGAGTGCACGCCGCCCGAGAGGTCGGAGACCGCGACGACGCGCGCCCCTTGCTCGTGCAGCTCGGTCGCAGCGATCCCACCGACGTTTCCGAAGCCCTGTACGACGCAGTGCTGCTCGGCGAGGTTCCAGCCGAGCCGCGCACAGGCGCGCTCGATCACCATCACGACCCCGGCGCCCGTTGCCTCATGGCGAAAGACGGAACCACCGATCGAGATCGGCTTGCCCGTCACGATCTCCGGAACGGCGTAGCCCTTCTGCATCGAATACGTGTCCATCATCCACGCCATCGTCTGCTCGTTCGTCGCCATGTCGGGCGCCGGAATGTCGAGCTGCGGGCCGATGAACGGCGCAAGCTCCATCGTGAACCTGCGCGTGACGCGCGTCAGCTCGTTGACGGACATCTCGCGGGGGCTACAGCGGACGCCTCCCTTGGCCCCGCCGTAGGGAAGCTTCAACAGCGCGCACTTCCAGGTCATCCACATCGCAAGAGCCGCGCATTCGCCGAGATCGACACCGGCGTCGTAGCGAATGCCGCCCTTCGTCGGACCGAGCACCGACGAGTGCTGCACCCGGTAGGCCGGGAACGACTCGTACCTGCCGTCGTCCATCCTGATCGGGAGCGTCAGGATCAGCGCGCGCTCCGGCGCTTTCAGCCTGGTCGCGACGAAGTCGGGAACCTCGGCGATCTCCAGGGCGTGCTCGAGCTGTGTCGCGGCCTGCTTGTACAGCGGTGTGTCCCACTCGAGGGTGGGCTCCGGGTGCACCGCCTTGGCCACGGCAGGAGGGTACTTCACGCGCAGCGGGCACCTGGCGAGAAGGGAAGCTAGAGCAGCGAGCGGACGAGCTCGACCTCGTCAGCCTCTGCGCCGAGGTAGGAGAGCCGGATCACGGTCCACGCACGAATCTTGAAGTCGTCGAGGCCCGCCTCGACGAACGCGGCGATCCGCCGTTCGGTCAGCTCGCGGTTCGTCAGCCGGTACGAGAGCGGATTGCGCAGGAAGGACGGAATGTCGTACTCGGGATCGCCGAGCATCGCCTTCGAGTCGATTGCGACAAAGCGCTCGCCGTGACGAAGGATGTTGTGGTGGTGGAAGTCGCCGTGGATCAGTGTCTCGCGGCCGACCTCCAGGTCGGCGTAGAGCTCGCGGGCGAGCGGGATCAGCTCGCTCCCCTCGTCGCCGCCCCGCTGGCCGCGGTCGATCCAGCGCGGCACGTGGTCGCCGATCCAGCGGAACGGCTCGCCCGCTGGTACCCAGAGCTGCCGGCCGACCTCAACGGCGATCTCGAGCGCACGCTGCTCCGATAGCTCGGAGATGTCGCCACCGGGCAACGCTCGCTCCTCGAGCAGCGCACGGCGGACCGGATCGCTGCGCAGCAGTCGCACCGCGCCGTCCCCGTTCCAGAGCTCGAGCGATTGCGCTTCGTGCAGCGACTCGTCGTCGCCGCTCCAGGCGACCTTCAGCACTGCGTCCTTCAACACTGCGTCCTTCAACACCGCGTCCTTCAACACCGTGCCGCGGCCGGCGGGCGCGACGTAGGAATAACGCGAGAGCGCAAATGGCGGCCCGAGGACGAGGCCCCATTCCTCGGCAACCTCGAGCGCGATCGTCCGCATCGCCTCGGGATCGAGCAGGTCATCCACCGGCGAGAGGATAGGTGGGGGCCGAGGCTGCGGCACCTCGACCCCCACGTTTGACCGAGCGTACCGCCACCGCCAACTTCAGTCCATCACAACATGATCTGCATCCTCCGCAGGGATGATCCGCGTGTCGCCTGCAGGGAGGAGGCGGCTTCTACCCGGCGGCGCTAGCGTGCGCGCGTGGGCGCCGTCAGCGACGCCCGGGCCCTCGAGGCGCTCGTTCTCACGTTCGCCCTCGCGTCGGTGGTCGAGGCTGCGGTCGCACACGGGATCTCGCACCGCCCGCTCGTCGCGTTGCTCGGCCTCGGCTGGTCGCTCCCGTTTGCGCTGCGCGGCCGCTACCCGCTCTTAGCACCGGTCGCGGCCTGCAGCTCGCTCCTGCTCGCCGCACTCGTTGCCGGGAGCACGACGAACAACCTGACGATGCCGTTCGTCGCGGCGCTCGCTGCGGCAGTGTCATTCGGCCTGCTCGCCGACCGGCGGCAGTCGATTACCGGCTGGAGCGCCGTCGTTGCGGCTGCTGCCGTCGTCGACTACCAGACGACCGCGGCGTTCTCGGACTTCTTCTGGACGTCGCTGACCCTCACCCTCGCTTGGTTCTTCGGTGTGTCTCTCGGCACGCGCACCGAACAGGCGCGCGAGCTCAGCCTCCGAGTCGAGGCAGCAGAGCGCGAGCGGGCATTCGCCGCCGGCCGCGCGACGGCCGAGGAGCGAGCCCGCATCGCACGTGAACTGCACGACGTCGTCGCGCACTCCGTCTCGGTGATGGTGGTGCAAGCCTCCGGCGTGCGCCGGCTGCTGAAGGACGAGCAGCAACGCGAACGCGATGCACTGCTGTCGGTCGAACAGATCGGGCGGCAAGCGCTGACCGAGATGCGCCGTATGTTGGGTGTGATGCGCACGGTCGAAGAGCAGCCCGCTGCACTCACGCCGCAGCCCGGGCTTCAGCACCTCGACCGGCTGATCGCCCAGGTCGAGGAGGCCGGGCTCCCGGTGACGCTGCGCATCGAAGGCGCCCGCCCCGAACTGTCGCCGGGCGTCGACCTCTCCGCCTACCGGATCGTCCAGGAGGGATTGACGAACGCGCTCAAGCACTCGAATGGCACGCACGCCGAGGTGGTGATCCGCTATATCGAGACGTCGGTGCAGCTCGAGATCTCCGACGACGGACAGGGCGAGGAGAACGGCGACGGCAACGGTCACGGCCTGGTCGGCATGCGTGAGCGCGTCGCGCTCTACGGCGGCACGTTCGAAGCAGGCCCGCGCACCGACGGCGGGTTCGTGCTCCGCGCGGAGCTGCCGGTCGAGGCGCGCGCGTGATCCGCATCCTGCTCGTCGACGACCAGGCGCTCCTGCGCGCCGGTTTCCGCATGATCCTCGACGCCGAGCCGCAGATGGAAGTCGTCGGGGAGGCGTCAGACGGCCGCGAGGCGGTCGACCAGGCGCGCGCGCTGCGGCCGGACATCGTGCTGATGGACATCCGCATGCCTGAGCTCGACGGTCTCGAGGCGGCGCGCCGCATCCTCTCGGAGCAGGGCGAGGAGGCGCCGCGGATCTTGATGCTGACGACGTTCGACCCCGACGAGTACGTCTACGAGGCGCTGCGCGCGGGCGCGAGCGGGTTCCTGCTCAAGGACACACCGCCCGAGCAGCTCGTCGCGGCCCTCCACGTGATCGCGCAGGGCGAGGCGCTGCTTTCGCCCTCGATCACGCGGCGCGTGATCTCCGAGTTCGTCAAAGGCACCGGGCCGAAGCCGCAGGCGCAGTTCCCGCGCCTCCAGGATCTGACCGCGCGCGAGCTCGAGGTTCTGAAGTCGATCGCGCGCGGCCTCTCGAACGCCGAGATCGCGAAGGAGCTCTTCGTCTCCGAGACGACGGTGAAGACGCACGTCGCCCGCATCCTGATGAAGCTGGGGCTACGCGACCGCGTGCAGGTGGTGGTGCTCGCCTACGAGGCGGGCGTCGTCCAGCCGGGCGACCACACAGAACCGTAGGCGAAGCGGCCGAAGCGGCGATCGGCACGGCTGGCACGCCGCCGGACGCGCGGGCGCGCCGGATCGAACCAGAGGATTCCGCGCCCCGAGCCGATTCAGCGCCGGCGTGTCGACGCGGCCCGCCACGGCACCTGCCGAAACGGTACGTGCGCGTAGGCTTCGCGGCGCCCGAATTGACAAAGTTGCCACACTCCCGCGCACGTTTCAGACCGGAGGCTGCCGCCAGACTTGTCTCGACCGGCGATGTCCGTAGCGGACGAACCCGGCGACGTAAACGTGGCGTGAACGTGGCGAGAGTGTGGCGAGAGTGTGGCGAGGTCGTCACGGCGGTCGCGTCGGGCGGCGGTGTCGGGCTGCGGTGTCGGCACGTCAGGTCGAAGCGGCGTGGAGGTGTGCATTGCACCGAGGACGAGAGCTGTAGTCGGCGCTCGTTCGTTCGGAGGACGCGCAGACCGATCCTCCGCCCGATGGTGAATCGGCCTCGGCGCCGACGTCACGCCGGCGCCCAAGGCCGAAGCTTCCTCTCGACACCACTCGACAGGAAGGGTCCCCATGATTCGTGCAGGAGACTCGATCGTCGAACCCCGTCACCGGAGAACGGCTCGTGTTCGAGCTCACCTCGCATGACACCGACGGCGCGTACACCCCTTTTCGACACGTTCGTGGAGCCGGGAGGCACGGTCGCCTCACCCATGTGCACCCGTATCAAACCGACTTCTTCGCGGTCGTCGAGGGCCCCCTCGGCGTCAAGCGCGGCCGCGAGAAGCTCGTGCTCGGCCCGGGTGAGGCCGCGATGATCGACCCCGGCACGGCGCACAAGTTCTGGAACGCGGATGACGAGCGGCTGCACTTCCGGGCGGAAGTCCGACCGGCACTCCAGTTCGAGTCGCTGATCGAGACGATGTTCGCGCTCGCCGCAGACGGCAAGACGAACAGCAAAGGCATGCCCGGCCCACTTCGGCTCGCCGTGATCGCCAACCACCACTTCGACGTGGTGCGGCTCCCCGTCATCCCGCACCCGCTACAGAAGCTGGCCCTCCTCGGCGGCGCAATGCTCGGCAAGGCGGTCGACTACCGCCTGACCTACACACGGCTCCCCGGCCCACTGGCGGTCGCCTGACGCAGTCGGGTCTCAAAAAACGCAGGCCACGGCGTCGACCGTGTTAGCTTCTTCCTCCGGATGTCGGCGGCGGATCCACATCACGCACTGCGGCGCGCCCTCGTGGGCGGCTACCGGGTCGCGGATGTCGAGGTGGCACTCGCACAGCTCGACCTCGCCTT
>JBBQQI010000096.1:0-8686 GCA_038216085.1 Gaiellales bacterium
ACCCGGGAGTGCGGCTCGGCGGCTCGCCCGACGACGTGCATCGGTTCCGCGTCGCGACTCGGCGCGCGCGCGCGTTGATTGGCGCGACGCGCTCGCTGCTCGGCGACGGGCTCGTCCCGCTCGCCGGCGAGCTGCGATTGCTTGCAGGCCTGCTCGGCCCCGTGCGCGACCTGGACGTGCTGCTCGGCCATCTCCGCTCCGAGAGCGAGCGGCTCGACTGCGATCGGGCAGGCGCCGACGCGATCGTCGCGCGGCTCGACGAGGACCGGGAATCGCTGCGAGCGGCGCTCCTTGCGGCGCTCGAGTCAAAGCGTTACACGACAATGCTCGGATCGTTCGAGGCCTCGGTAGCCGCGCTGCCGGCGCTCGACGCGCCTGGCGGGCTCCGACGGATCGCCCGGCGGGAGCTGAAGCAGCTCACGACCTCGGCGCGTGAGCTACCGGGCGACCCGACCGACGACGAGCTGCATGCGCTGCGCATCGTCGCCAAGCGCGCTCGGTACGCCGCTGAGCTTGCGACGGCAGAGGTTGGCGGGCGAAAGCTCGCGCGCTACGTCGAGTCGCTGACGAAGCTGCAGGACACGATCGGTGTGCATCAGGACGCTGTCGTCGCCGAGTCACGTGTCCGCGAGGTCGCGCAGGCGAGCACCGCCGTCGCCGCGGGGCGGCTGATCGAGCGGGAGCGGCAGCGCCGCGCAGAGGCCCGCCGGGCCTATCCCAAGGTGCTGAGGCAGGCGCTCGCCGCGGGCGAGGCCGCCCTCGGCTGAGCTGTTCTCGGTTGAATCGTCAGGCCGCTCGGCGCTCGGCGCCGAGCTCGGCGAGCGCACCCTCGCGCACACCACCCCGAACGACCTTCAGGGGCGTCTCGAGCCGGCGCTGCAGTGCGGTGAGAATGACAGCGCCCGCTGCCAGCGTTCGCACCCGCTGCGGGTCGACGCCGTAGCGCTCGAGGAGCAGCGCGCAGGGCGTCTCGCTGAGCAGCCGGACGGCTTCCGCCAGCTCGGCGGGGCCGAGGCGGCCGCCGACGATCCGCTTCAGAGCGCGGGCGCTGCCGCCGACGACGAACGCCGTCTGCGGGATCGGAGGATCGAAACCGTCGAGGTAGCTCTCGACTTCGGCTGCCGCCCGCTCCATCGCTGCCGCCCCAGGCGGATCTGCGGTCAGGAGGCGGCTCGTCAGGCGCTGCGAGCCGAGGTCGATCGAGCGCACCCAGCGCGCACCGTCGCGCCGCGAGCCGACGACGACCTGTGCGGAGCCGCCGCCGACATCGACGACGGCGACACTGCGGCGAGCGGGTGTGCCGGTGGTCTCGAGCGCGCCGAGGAACGCGAGCCGCCCTTCTTCGACAGCGCTGAGGATGCGGGCGTCGCAGCCACCCGCCACGGCGAGCGCAGCGAGCAGCTCGTCGCCGTTTGCGGCCTGGCGACCGGGGCTCGTGATCAGGACCTCGAGGCGGTCGGCGCCGCAGGAGCGTGCCGCCTCGGCGAACTCGCGGACGACCGCGGCCGTCTCGGCGAGCTTCTCGGCCGGGATCCTGCCGTACCGTTCGACGTCGGCGCCGAGCCGCAGCATCTCGCGGCGCGCGAGCACAGGGCGACCGCCGCGCGTGACCTGCAGGCGCACGGTGTTGGAGCCGACATCGACGACCCCGACGGGCACGACCCCACGGTGACGGTGCCACAAGACGGCGTTGATCCTCAGTGGAGCCTGTCCAGCACGGAGCGCACACAGAGCATTCTCGCGGTTTGTCTGACGGCGCACGGCTGTTCGCCGGTCCGTATGCTGCCGCCCATGCGGAATGACCGTTTCCTCGTCGCTCTCGCCGTGCTCGGAGGGATCGTGCTGATCGTGATCGCGATCGTCTACTGGGTCGAGCCCGCCAGGTCGCTGCCCGGCTTTTTCCCCGGGCACCAGGCCGGGTCGGGACATCACCACGTGAAGCACGGGATCGCGTCGTTCTTCGTGGGTCTCGCGTTGTTCGCCTTCGCCTGGTTCAAGACCGGCCCGAAGCGCACGACCACCAACACGTTGTGATTCTCGAACTCCGGTGATGCTCGGCGCGCTGATCTCGTACCCCCAGGCGATCGTGCTGGGGCTGCTGCAGGGCGTCTCGGAGCTCTTCCCGGTCTCCAGCCTCGGCCACAGCGTGATCCTCCCGAAGCTTCTCGGCTGGAACATTCACCAGAACGACAAGTACTTCCTGACGTTCCTGATCGCCACCCACCTCGCGACCGCGATCGTGCTGTTTGCGTTCTTCTTCCGCGACTGGATGCGGATCATTCGCGGGCTCGGGCGCTCGCTGAGAGACCGCGGCATCGCCGCGGACGACGCTGACGCAAAGCTCGGCTGGCTGCTGGTGGTCGGCACGATCCCGGCCGGCATCCTCGGTCTGCTGCTGCAGGACTCGTTGCGCAAGGTGTTCGCGTCACCGCAGTCGGCCGCGATCTTCCTGACCCTGAACGGGTTGTTGCTCTACGGAGCCGAACTGCTTCGCCGGCGGGCCCCGGCAACCGAGGAGGAAGACGATGCGCGCATCGCGCGGACCGTCACCTGGCGTGGTGTGTTCTTCGTCGGCGCCGCGCAGGCAATCGCGCTGATCCCCGGTTTCTCTCGTTCGGGCGCGACGATGGGCGGCGGCCTGCTTGTCGGTCTCTCGCACAAGGACGCGGCGCGCTTCGCCTTCCTGCTCGCGACTCCGATCATCGCCGCCGCGGCGATCCTCAAGCTGCCGGAGCTCTTCGGCCCGGACGGCGACGGTGTCCGCGGCCAGGCGCTCGTCGGATCGCTCGGGTCCGCGATCACCGCCTACCTCGCTGTGCGGTTCCTGATGCGGTTCTTCGAGACGAGGACACTGACGCCGTTCGCGGTCTACTGCTTTTCCGCGGGGCTCGCCTGCACGATCTGGTTCCTGGCGTCCTGAGTCGTGACAATCTGGTAAACACGGCCGCTCGATGTCGCTCCGCCTGACACCTCAGAAACGCCAGTTCTTCAGCCTGTTCACGCAGGCCTCCGCGAACGCGCGCGACATCGCCCGGGCGCTCGTCGAGTTGCTCGAAGACTGGCCGGAGAACAGGGAAAGGCTGCGCGATATCCGTGAGCTCGAGCTCGAGGGCGACCGCCTCGCGCACGAGGTGATCATCCTCCTGTGCAGCACCATCGTCACCCCATTCGATCGCGACGACATGTACCGGCTCGCATCGGTGATCGACGACGTGTGTGACCACATCGACGAGGCCGCAGACAACATCGACGCGTACGAGGTGCGCGACGTGCCGCAGAAAGCACGGCAGCAGGCTGAGGTTATCCACCGTGCGGCGTCGCGCTTGCACGAGGCGGTTGAACGTCTCGAAGGCTTCAAGGACTCGCAACGGCAGCTTGTAGCGCTGCGCGAGCTCGAGGATGAAGGCGATCGTCTCTCGCGCGAGGCGATCGCGGAGCTGTTTCGCTCGGGCGCCGACCCGTTGACGATCATCCGCTGGAAGGACATCCACGAGCAGCTCGAAGAGGCAGTCGACGCCTGCGAGAACGCCGCGGACGTGCTCGAGGCGATCCTCGTCAAGAACCGGTAGCGAATGACCCTGCTCGTCATCACGGTTGTCGTCGCACTCGCGTTCGACTTCACGAACGGGTTCCACGACACGGCGAACGCGGTCGCGACGTCGATCTCCACGCGCGCGCTCTCGCCGCGCCTCGCCGTGCTGATCGCAGCGATCGCGAACCTCGCCGGCGCATTCGCGACCACCGCCGTCGCGAAGACGGTCGGCAAAGGGATCATCGACACGGGCCTCGCAAACCCGAAGACCGTGCTCGCCGCCGTGATCGGGGCGATCGTCTGGAACCTCCTGACCTGGTGGCTCGGCCTGCCGTCGTCGTCGTCCCATGCCCTGATCGGCGGCCTCGTCGGCGCAGCGCTCGTCCAGTCGGGGGAGAAGGGTGTCGAGTGGCACGGGATCACGCACAAGGTGCTGATCCCGGCGCTCTGGGCGCCGACGATCGCCTTCGTGGGAGCCTTCCTCCTGCTGCTTGCGATCTACTGGGTCTTCCGCTGGATGACGCCCGGGCTCGCCAACCGCTCATTCCGGCTCGGACAGCTCGTCACCGGCACCTGGGTCGCGTTCACGCACGGCGCGAACGACGCGCAGAAGACGATGGGCGTGATCGCACTCGCGCTCTACGCGAACGGATCGATCGACAGGTTCTACATCCCGACCTGGGTCAAGATCGCCGCGGGGCTCGCGATCGCCCTCGGTACCTACACCGGCGGTTGGCGCATCATGCGCACCCTCGGCCAGCGCGTCTTCCAGATGGATCCGCCCGCCGGCTTCGCAGCGCAGGCAGCCTCCGGCGCCGTCATCTACGTCTCGACGAGGTATGGCTACCCGCTTTCGACGACGCACGTGGTCTCGGGCGCCGTCATGGGCGCGGGCGCGACGAAGCGCCTGTCCGCGGTTCGGTGGGGCGTCGCCGGGAACATCGTGTTCGCCTGGATCCTGACGATCCCCGCTGCCGCGATTGTGGCAGCGACCATGTGGTTCCCGATCAAGTGGATCTTCGGCACGTGAAATTCGGCTTCGGAGGCGGGTCCGGCCAGATCTACGACCTGCTCACGCAGTCGGGGGAGGCCGCACTGGCGGTGAGCCGCGCAGTCGAGCAGCGATTCGTGGCCTGGCCCTCGGGCCCGACGCAGGAGGAGGTGAAGAACCTCGAGCACGAGGCCGACCGCATCGTCTCCGAGTTGCTCAGCCAGACGAACAGCCTCTTCGTCACACCCTACGACCGCGACGACCTGATCACGCTGGCCTTCGCGGTCGACGACGTAGCCGATGCGGCAGAGAACGCCGCTGAGCTGCTTGGGCTCTACAGCGTCGACTCGCCGACCAAGCAGGCGATTCAGCTCTGCTCCCTCCTCGTTCAGGCGTCGGAGCATCTTGCAGCCCTGCTCGCGGGCCTCAAGGCCCGGAAGGGGTCCTACGAGGAGATCATCGAGATCAAGGCGATCGAGGACGAGGCGGACAAGGTCGCCCGGGCAGCTCGTGCGAGCCTGTTCAAAGACGACCGCATCGATCCAGTGATCGTGATCCGCTGGAAGGACATTTACGAGGCGCTCGAGGACGCCGTCGACGCGTGCGAGACCGCGGCGCACCGAGTGGGCAACATCCTCGTCAAGAACCAGTAGGCGTCAAAGGCCTACGCGGGGTGCGAGGCGTCGCTGAACTCGCGGAACTCGCCGGTGACGAGATATACCACCTGCTCGCCGATGTCGACGGCGTGATCTCCGATCCGCTCGACGCAGCGTGAGACGACGAGCATTCTCAAGCCGTACTCCCGCTCCTCGGGTGAGTCGCCGAGTGAGAGGACATCCTCGATCGCATTTCTGTTGGCGCGGTCGATCAACTCGTCGAGCTCGACGAGCGTCTGCGCCATGTCGGCGTCGCGTGTTGCGAATGCCTCCATCGCCACGCGAATCATCTGCTCCGCGCGCTGCCCCATGTCCTCGATCGAGCGGCCGATCGCGTCACCCGTGACGTTCAGACCACCCATCAGCTTCGTCAGCTTGGCGACCGTCACGCAGTAGTCGGCCATCCGCTCGAGGTGCAGGTTCACGCGAAGCACTGCGAGCACGAGGCGCAGGTCTGCGGCGACCGGCGTCTGTCGCGCGAGCAGCGACTGCACGCCCTCCTCGATCTGCATGTAGCGGCGGTCGACCTCGTCGTCGAACGAGATCACTTCGTCGGCGAGCTCCTCGTCGGCTCGTGCGAGCGCGTTCAACGACGAGCGAAGCGCGCGCAGGACGAGCTCACCTTCCTCCTGAACGGACGCTTCCAGTTGCGCGAGCTCCTCAGTGAACGAGATCCGAAGCGCCATCGCTAGCCAAACCGCCCGGTCACGTAGCCCTCGGTGCGCTCGTCGGCGGGCTGCGTGAAGATCTTCTCGGTCGAGTCGTACTCGACGAGGATGCCGTGGCGCGATCCGTCGTCCTTGACGTCGAGACTGAAGAACGCCGTCATCTCGGCGACTCGCGCAGCCTGCTGCATGTTGTGCGTCACGATCACCAGTGTGTACTCCCGCTTCAGCTCGTGCATCAGGTCCTCGATCGCCGACGTCGAGATCGGGTCGAGCGCTGATGCGGGCTCGTCGAGCAGCACCACATCCGGTTCGACGGCGATCGCCCGTGCGATGCACAGGCGCTGCTGCTGCCCGCCGGAAAGCCCGAGCGCCGATTTCTTCAGACGGCCCTTCACCTCGTCCCAGAGAGCCGCCCTGCGGAGCGCGCGCTCGACCCGCTCGTCGAGGTCGTCGCGCAGGCCGAGGATCCGCAGGCCGTACGCGACGTTGTCGTAGATCGACTTCGGAAACGGGTTGGGGCGCTGGAAGACCATGCCGATGCGCCGGCGCACCTCGATCGGATCGACGTCCGGGCCGTAGAGGTCGATGCCCTGGTACAGGATCGTCCCGCCCACCTGCGCGCTCGCGACGAGATCGTTCATGCGGTTCAGGCAACGAAGGACGGTCGACTTGCCGCAGCCGGATGGGCCGATCAACGCGGTGATCGCGTTTCGGTGGATCCCGAGCGTGACGTCCTTGACCGCCGGGACCTTTGCGTAGTGGACGTCGAGATGCCGGATGTCGAAGACGACGTCGCCATTCATTGCGGCGGCTTTGGGGGGAACGACGTGAAGTGTGCTCGTCACGAGACCGAGTGTCGCGGGCGGGTCTGGAGGCCGGGGTACACAGGATGTGAACAGCGTGTGACGGAGTGGTGACCGCGTCCCCAGAGGGAGCACAGCGCTGGAATGCTGCGCCCGTGGACGCACCATCCCTCCTCGCGCCGCCTGTGGGTCTGCGCCGCACGCGCAAAGCCGGCGACCGCGTCGGCGACGTCGTGCTCTACGGTCTCACCGCCTTCGCATCGCTGATCGGCGTCCTGATCGTGGCGGCGATCGTTTGGCGCGTTGCGGACGGCGCATGGCCCGCGATCAAGGTGTTCCGTCTGCCGTTCCTCTGGCACAACGATTGGAACCCGGTCGTGAACAAGTTCGGTGCACGCGATCTGATCATCGGGACCGTCGTCACGTCGTTCGGCGCCGTGCTGCTCGCGGCACCTCTCTCGATCGCGATCGGCCTCTTCCTCAGCGAGCTTGCACCCCCGGCGGTCCGAGGCCCGGTCGGCACGCTGATCGAGATGCTCGCCGCGGTACCGAGCGTCGTTGTGGGCCTCTGGGGGATCTACGTGCTTGCGCCTTTCGATGCCCAGCATCTGCAGCCGTTTCTCGGCCGGACGCTCGGCTGGATTCCGATCTTCGCGCACGGCCAGGACAAGGTCGAGTCGACGGTGTTCTCCGCCATTCTCGTGCTGGCGATCATGATCATCCCGATCACGTCGTCGATTTGCCGCGAGCTCTTCTTGAGTGTTCCTTCGGAGCTCGAGGAAGGGGCGATCGGGCTGGGGGCAACACGGTGGGAGATGGTTAGGACCGTCGTCGTGCCGTCGGTTCGTGGCGGTGTCGTCGCCGCGGTGATCCTCGGGCTCGGGCGCGCGCTCGGCGAGGCGATCGCCGTCACCCAGGTGGTCGGGAACTTCACGCCCTTGAAATTGTCGATCTTCGAAGCGGGGGACACGGGAGCGAGCCGGCTTGCAAACCAGTACCAGGGCGCGCCGTCCAACCTCGCGGTCTCGGCCCTGATCTACCTGGCGCTGATCCTGCTCGTGATCACGTTCATCACCAACCTGACCGCGCAGCGCGTCGTCAAGCGGTTCGAGCGCCGGCAGATGATGGGCGGTACCTGATGGACGCGCCACCCCTCTCGCTCAGGGCCACCGGTCGCGGGAGGCGTCGGTTGCTCGTCAATCGTCTCGCAGAAGGCGGCGCCCTCGCTGCGGCGCTCGTTGCGATTGCGGTGCTGACGATCCTCGTCTGGTCGGTCTTCTCACGCGGTGTCCATGCCCTGAACTGGGACTTCTTCACCAAAGGCCCTGCACTGTTCGGCCAGAGCGGCGGCGGCGTTGCCCCGGCGCTCGTCGGCAGCCTGCTGCTGGTGGCGATTGCGACGGCAATGGCCCTGCCGTTCGGAGTCCTCACGGCAATCTTCGTCAGCGAGTTCGCTCCGAAGCGCATCGGCGATCAGGTGCGGCTTTGGCTCGACGTGTTGAACGGCTTCCCGTCGATCGTGATCGGCATCTTCGTCTTCGCCCTGTGTGTCAAGACGGGGCTGCCGATCGTCGGGTGGGGGCATCGCCAGAGCGGAATCGCTGGTGGCTTTGCGCTCGCAGTGATCATGCTGCCACTCGTCGCTCGCGCGACCATGGAAGTCCTGACCCTCGTGCCTGACCAGCTACGTGAGGCGAGCTACGCGCTCGGCGTTTCGAAGTGGCAGACGGTGCTGCGAGTCGTGCTGCCGACGGCGGCCGGCGGCATCGTCACCGGCACGACGCTCGCGATCGCCCGCGTCGCGGGCGAGACGGCGCCCCTGCTCTTCACGTCCACGCTCGCGGGTCAGCTGGTCGACTGGAACCCCACCCATTCGCTCAACTCGATTCCCTTTACGATCTTCACCAACTCCGAGTCGGCCGACCCGACCCTGCACGCCCAGGCCTGGGCGCTCGCGTTCGTTCTGATCGCTTTCGTCCTGCTGACGAGCCTGTCGGCGCGCCTGCTGCTCGAGCGCTCGCGCCGAAAGCTCGGCT
>JBBQQI010000097.1:0-8475 GCA_038216085.1 Gaiellales bacterium
CCGGCGTCGCCGTGCACGCCCGGACGATTCATTCGCAAGGCACGAAACAACGGCCTGACGCCAGAAGAGTCACAAGAGAGCACGAACGACACAGGCTGGCAACGGCCCCTGACGGACCGACCAACCGAGTCTCACAGACGCTTGACGAGGTGAGGCTGGATTTGGGCGATGAGTTTTCTCTGGGGCTGCGAGTCTGCACCGCGCACGGATCCCTTAGCGGCTAGAACTTTCACGTCTGCTGCTATTGACTCCGGAGGGTCAGATTGAAGCTTCTTCTTACGTCCGGCGGCGTCACTAACCCAAGCATCCATTCGGCACTGGTGCAGCTGCTCGGCGGGCCGATCGGCGAGTACCACGCCCTTTGTATTCCGACTGCACAGTGGGGTCACCCGATGTGCAGTCCGACATCGGTGCGGGGCTTCGTAGCCGCCGAGCCCACCTGGCAGCATTTTTCCGGGCTGGGCTGGGCATCGCTCGGTGTGCTCGAACTCACCGCACTGCCCACCATCGGTGCGGAGCGGTGGGTTCCCTGGGTCCGGGAGGCCGACGTGCTCCTGGTCGACGGCGGCGACGCGACGTACCTGTGCCACTGGATGCGGGAATCCGGGCTGGCCGACCTGCTGCCTTCGCTGCCTGACACCGTCTGGGTGGGAGTGAGTGCCGGGAGCATGGTGATGACGCCCCGGATCGGGGAGCGCTTCGTCGAATGGCCGTCCGCCCCGGACGACCGCACTTTGGGAGTCGTCGACTTCTCAATCTTCCCGCACCTCAACGCCTTCCCGAGGAACACCCCGGCTGACGCCGAGCGGTGGGCCGCCGACATCGGCGTCCCGGCCTACGCCATCGACGAACAGACAGCCATCAAGGTCGTCGACGGCTCCGTCGAGGTGGTCTCCGAGGGACACTGGAAGCTGTTCAGCCCCACTCCGGGCGCAAGCGAACGAGGCTCATGAGACACACGGCTTGGCTGCGCCTGTGTTCCGCAATGACGGCCGAGGGAACCACTGGGCCATGCAGCCGCACTCATTGACGGACGGTCGGCTGGTTCGGCGTGGCGGTCGGGGCCGGGACGGCGGCCGTCGGACTCACGTCGTCGTCGTTGCCGGTATGGGGGTGTGGTTTCGTCGTCGGCTTAGAAGGTGCCGCCGTGGCCTTCGCGGGCGACAGCCCCGCGAAGAGTGGGGTGTGCGAGCGCCGCGCCTTTACGCCTGAGGTCGATCGTCGGCCGAGTCAGGCGCCAGGATTGCGGCGATCCGCTCCAGCGCCACTTAAATCCATCACGTGGGCGGATATGCGGCGAGTTTGGGCGTAGTGGCCCGAGCGTTGGCCCGCAGGCAGTGCAATCTGCACCGTTGAGCCGAATGGGCGACATCTCGAAAACCGTTATCCGTCGTTAGGCGGATCGAGGGCTCGAATTCCCTCCCCCTCCGCCTCCTGAGCCGAATTCCGCACATCAGTGCGGCATTCGGGATGTATCGAACGATCTCCGCTCACGCAGAGCCGGCTCGGAGCTCTTGGATCGGCCCGGGCGCGAGGTCGGGAGCAGACTCGAGCTCGGCGTGCGATGCGTGGCGGAGCGGAAAACGGAGCTCGAAGACGGATCCCTCGCCGAGCACGCTGCGGGCCGTGCAGGTTCCGCCGTGGGATCGGGCCACCGCCGCGACAATCGAGAGCCCGAGTCCCGCGCCGCCCTCGCGGCGCGAGCGGGACGCGTCGGAGCGAGCGAAGCGCTCGAAGACGCGGCCGAGCGACTCGGCAGCGATTCCATAGCCCTCGTCCGAGACCGCGATCAGGACCATGTGCCCGTCGCCTCGCGCGGAAAGCTCGATTCGCGCGTGGTCTTCGGTGTACTGCACCGCGTTCTCGAGCAGGGCATCGAGCGCGGCGCGCAGCCAGGCCTCGTCGATCTGGAGCGTCACGTCGAGGATCTCGCCGAGGCGCCATGCGCGTGGGGCGACCTCCGCCCACCGCATGAACACGTCCTCGAGGAACGGGACGAGGCTCACCTCGGCGGGCAACACCGCATCGGGGCGCTCGGCCCGCGCGAGGAGGAGCAGCCGCTCGACGATCTGCTCGATCCGGTGGAGCTCGTCGAAGGCGACCGCGAGCTCGGGCTGCCCGGCGCCGAGCCGTCGATCGAGCAGCTCGAGGTGGCCGCGCGCGATCGTCACGGGCGTCCGCAGTTCGTGCGACACGTCGTGCAGCAGCCGCTCCTCCTGGTCGAGGAGCATGGCGCGTTCCTCGGCGAGCGCCTCGACCGTCTCGAGCGCGTCGACCCGGCGTCGTGCATGCCAGACCATCGCCAGGAACATGGCCGACATGAGCGGGACCTCGAACAGCTCGCCCCACAGCTGCAGACCGGCGAACGCGTCCGTCATGATCGAGGCGCCGGTACCGATTGCGACGACCGCGAGCACGGCAGACGTCGTCGAGATCGACCACACGCGAAAGCCGTAGAGGATCGTCAGGCTGATCCAGATGACGTGGAAGGGGATCGTTTCCCACGCGGGGAACGCGACCATGACGGCCAGGCACGCGACCGCGAGCGCCACCCACGCGAGGTCGAGCCGGCGCGCCCTGCTAGGCGACGGCCAGCCGGTAGCCCGCATGCCGCACGGTCTGGATCGGAGAGCCGGGGCCGAGCTTCTTGCGCAGCCGCCGCACGCACACGTCGACGACATTCGACCCCGGGTCGAAGCTGTAGCCCCAGACCTCTGAGAGCAGCCGCTCGCGGCTAACGACCTCGCCGGCGTGCGTGACGAGGTGGTAGAGGAGGCGGAACTCGCGGTCGGACAGCTCGGTGACGGTGTCGTCGACGCGAGCGCGCCGACGTGCGAGATCGAGCTCGAGCCCGCCGGCCCTGACGGTCGATGTGTCGTCAGTCGTTCCGTGTCGAAGCTGGACGCGTACGCGCGCGACGAGCTCGTCGAACGAGAACGGCTTCGAGAGGTAGTCATTCGCTCCAAGGTGGAAGCTGCGTAGCTTCGTCGGCAGGTCGTTACGGGCCGAGAGAATGAGAACCGGTAGGTCGGGCCTGCTTCGATGGAGCTCCTCGAGCAGGCGCAGCCCGTCCAGTTGCGGCAACTGCAGGTCGAGGACGACGAGCTCGTACGCCTCCGCCAGGGCCAGTGCAAGCCCGGAGACGCCGTTCTCCGCGCCGTCGACGGCGAACCCTTCGGCCTCGAGCCCTACCTTCAGGAACCCGAGGATACGCGGCTCGTCTTCGATGACCAGAATCCGCATGGGTCGCCGTTCCCGACCCTAACAGGCCGCCGCGCCGGGACGCGACCATGCGGATCATCGGCCTACGCGGCGATGCGCACCGCCTCGTGGTTGGGGAGCGTGGCGAGCTCGCGCAGCTCCTCCTTGTGCGACCTGAGGCCGTGGGCGAGGAAGTGATGCAGGCCGTAGGTGACGGCGGCGCCGAGGGCGGCGTTGAGTGTGATGATCGCTGTGAGTGTCATGCTCCGATCGTGCCCCGCGACTCTGAGAGGGAGCTGAGTCGCGGTTAAGAGATTCCTGAGAGCCACCCAGAGGCGCCGCGCGTGACACGAAAGTGACACTTTCGTCACTTTCGGCAGGGTCTCGAGCCCGGTGCGATATATCCGTTGGTCGGTGAGCCGGCGAGCGCAGAAGGTGGTCGGCACGGTTCTCGGCGTCCTCGTCGTCGCGGTACTGGCCGGCACCTACATCACATTCCTGACGAACGGGCCGACGCCCTACCGCCCGCCGAGCGCCGTCGCCGCGGGGCGGAAGAGCGCCAACCTGACGTTGCAGACGGTGGCAGCTATCGGCCCGAAGCTGGCGCCGAACGAGAACTGGGTCTCCTTCCTCGTGCGCGAGAACGGCACCTGGCACCGGAGCACGGTCTGGACGCTCCCGGCACACGCGCTCGTCCACGTGACCGTCTACCAGTTCGACGGCAAGAGTGGGCTCCGTAATCCGTTCCTCGCTCAGGCGCGGGGCGTCGTCGGCGGCACGTTCGTGGTCGACGGCAAGACGACGAGTACGATCAACCCGGACGACGCCTCCCACACGTTCGCGATCCCGGCGCTCGGCGTGATCGTGCCGCTCCTCGGGGTCGACGACAACGCGAAGAACCAGTGCGACTTCGCGCCGTGCTCGATGTCGAACGCGCATACGACGATCACCTTCACCTTCCGCACCGGCAAGAAGGGTCACTATCGCTGGCAGTGCTTCGTCCCGTGCGCCGCCGGCTTCCTCTACGGGTTCGGCGGCCCAATGCAGACGATCGGTTACATGGACGGGTTCGTGAATGTCGTCTGAAGGCGCCTCGTGAGCCTGCGCAGCCACAGCGGCCGGATCGCCGCGCTGACGATCGCGGGCACTGCGATCGTGCTTCCGCTCGTGATCTTCGTGCTCGGCCCGAACATGCCCCCCGGCAAGCACACGACGGGTGCGGCCTCGCAGGTGACCGACAACACGGTGCTGCTCGTCGTGATGACGCCGTTCACCGTGTTCATTCTTGCCTACCTCGGTTATGCGCTTGCCACCTTCCGCGCCGCGCCGGGTGAGGAGCTGCGCGACGGACCCCCGATTCGCGGCCACATGCCCTCGCAGATCGCGTGGCTCGCCCTTACGAGCGCCGCCGTCCTGTTCCTCGCGATCTTCGGGACCGCCGAGCTCTTCGCCTCGAACGGCGCGGGCGGCGGCAGCGGCCCCAAGCCGATCGCCAAGCCCAGCGGCGCGGTGCTGCCGATCCAAGTGATCGGCCAGCAGTGGGAGTTCACCTTCCGCTACCCGACCTACGGAGGCGTGGAGACGGCGCAGCTCGTGCTGCCGGTGAACCGTGAGATCGAGTTCCACGTCACCTCGCTCGACGCGATCCACTCGTTCTGGGCCTACGAGCTCGGCGTGAAGGCCGACGCGAACCCCGGCGTCGACAACATCGCCTTCGTGAAGGCGACGAAGACCGGCAACTTCCAGATCCGCTGCGCGGAGCTCTGCGGCCTCTGGCACGGATACATGTACGACACCGGAAAGGTCGTGGACGATTCGCAGTTTGCGACCTGGATCGCAGGTGAGCGCAGACAGTTCGCGCCGATCAAGAAGTACCTACCCGCGTATTCGCTGACCTACCAGCCCGATCCGCAGGGGCGTGCCGGATGAGCCTGCGCAGGCTCCTCGGCTACAACCTCGTCTCGGCGGTCGTCCTCGGGATCGTCGGCTACTACGTCGGCTGGTGGCTCGGCCACCAGATCACGGGGCCAAGCATCGCCTACTTCAGCGACACGGGCCAGAACGACATCGCGCTCTTCCTCGCGTACATCGTCGGCGTCGTCGGCTTTCTCTTCGGCCTTGGCTTCATGAGCTACCCGATCCAGCGGCTGCTCGGCAAGCCGCCGTCATTGCGGGAGAAGGAGACCGCCGGACCGGGTCGCTACTTCACGCTCTGCACCGACCACAAGGTCGTCGGTATGCAGTATCTGATCGGCATCGGCTTCTTCATCTTCGTCGGCGGTCTGAACGCGATGCTGATCCGCTTCGAACTGCTCAGCCCGACGCGCGAGACGTTCAACGCGAACAACTACCTCACGCTCGTGGGCCTGCACGGCACGATGATGATGGGGATGATGACGAGCGGGATCCTCGGCCCGTTCGCGAACTACTTCTTGCCGATCATGATCGGTGCGCGGCGGATGGCGTTCCCGCGCATCGAGGCGCTCACCTTCTGGCTGCTCATGCTCGCCGGCGTGATCCTGATGACGACGATCGGGTACGGCGGCTTCCCGACCGGGTGGACCGGCTACGCGCCCCTGAGCGACCAGGCCAACATGGGCATGGACAGCTACATCGTCTTCTTCGCACTCGTCGGCATCTCGATGTGCCTGCTCGGCCTGAACATGCTCGCGACGGTGATCACGATGCGCGCGCCAGGCATGAGCTGGGGGCGTCTGCCGATCTTCGTCTGGGGCGTCGTGTCGACGGCGGTGCTGATGTTGCTCGCCGCGCCGGTGCTGATCTCGACCCTGTTCATGCTCGCCCTCGACCGCACGGCGCAGACGGGATTCTTCAACGACCAGGCCGGCGGCAGCCCGTACCTGTACCAGAACCTCTTCTGGATCTTCGGCCATCCCGAGGTCTACATCCTTGCGCTGCCCGGAATGGGGATTGTCCTCGAGATCCTGCCGGTCTTCACTCGCAAGCCGCTCTGGGGTTACCGGCTCGCCGTCACGGGGATGCTCGGCATCACGCTGTTGTCGTGGCTCGTCTGGCAGCACCATCTGTTCGTCAGCGGTATCAATGCCGACCTGCGGCCGTTCTACATGCTTTCGACCGAGCTGATCTCGTTGCCGACCGGCTTCATCTTCATCTGCGCGCTCGGGACGCTCTGGGAGGGCCGCATCCGGCTGACCGTGCCGATGCTGTTCGTGCTCGCCTGGTTGTTCAATTTCCTGATCGGCGGGCTGTCCGGCGTGTTCCTGTCCGACGTCCCGAGCGACGTGACGACGCACGGCAGCTTCTTCTCGATGGCGCATTTCCACTACACGATCATGGGCGGACTGCTCTTCTCGTTCTTCGCGGCGATCTACTACTGGGTTCCGAAGATGACCGGTTTCGCGATCAACGAGCGGTGGGGGAAGATCCACTTCTGGTCGATGTTCATCGCCTTCAACTCGACCTTCGGGCCGCTGCTCGTGATCGGCTTCCTCGGCATGCCGCGCCGGTCGGTCACCTATGCCGGCTACCTGCACGGCGGGAACACATGGGTGTCGATCTCGGCGTTCGTCCTCGGCGCGTCGATGCTCGTCTTCCTCGGCAACTTCATCTGGTCGCAGGTGTTCGCGCGCGTCCCGATCGGGCCGAACCCGTGGGGATCGAAGTCGATCGAATGGCAGCTGCCCTCACCGGTGCCGGTGCACAACTTCGACCGCATCCCGACGTTCGGGCCGGATCCCTATCCGTACGGCACTGACGGCCCGACGCCGCGCATCGCGACCGTCCCGGCGAGGCCGACGCGATGAGCGAGCTCGCCGGTCACGCGACCGAGTACGGCATTGTCGAGCGCGAGCCGCCGGAGGTGGTGGCGCGCAACCTCCGGATCGCGTCCCATCTTTGGTCGAGCGCGACCGCGTTCTTCTTCGCGGCCTTTCTCTTCGCCTACTTCTACCTTCGCTCACTCGACAAGGCCTCGGTCTGGCGGCCGAACCACGTCGACCCGTCGTTCACGCTCGGGACGCTCGCGACGATCGCACTCGTGGTCGCCGCCGCGATGCTTCGCCTTGGCCTCGCCGACCATCGCGCCGACCGCCGCCCGGCCTGGCGCGTCAAGGGAGCGGTCGCAGTCGTACTGCTCGTCGCGGCGGTCGTGCTGCAAATGGTCGAGTGGGCGACGCAGGGCTTCGGGCCGACGAACGGCCCGTACGCGAGCGTGTATCTCGGCTGGACGGGGCTGCTGACGATCTTCCTCGTCGGACTCACCTTCTGGGCCGAGACGACGCTCGCGATCTCCATTCGCTACCGAGGCCACCGGCGCCACGCGCTGCCAGAGGGGCATGGGTCGGGCGACGCGGATCGCACGGAGCCCGACATCGACGATCCCATCTCGCTCGTGCGAAGCGAGCTCGAGTCGGTGACGTTCTACGCACTGTTCCTCGCCGGGGTCGGCGTGGTCACCTGGTTTGTCCTCTACGTCCTCTAGCAGCATGCGCTTCCTGCTTCGCTCCTCCAGTTGGCTCCTCGAATGGCCGCTCGTCGCGATCGCCGTCGCGGCGCTCCTCTACCTCGCCGGCGGCCGCCTGAGCGCGACCGCGAGCGACGCCGGGAAGCGCTGGCGTGGCGCCGCGTTCTACGCGGGCCTCGCCACGCTCGCGCTCGCGATCGGCTCGCCGGTCGATGCCTACGCGGGCGAGCTCTTCTGGGTGCACATGGTTCAGCATGTGCTGCTGATGATGGTGGCCCCGCCCCTTCTGCTTCTCGGCCGCCCGTGGCCGCGACTCCTGCGTCCGCTTCCCCTCGGCGTTCGCCGGCCGCTCGCGCGTGGCGCGCTTGCCGGCCCGACGCTCGCACCGGCCCGGCAGGCGCTTCGACGCGTGGCCGCACCCTTGTCCGCCTTCGCGCTCTTCAACGGAACGCTGCTCCTCTGGCACCTGCCGGTGCTCTACGACCTGACGCTTCGCGACGGCCCCGTGCACGACCTCGAGCATGCGCTCTTCTTCGGAACCGCGCTCCTCTTCTGGCTGCATCTTCTTCCGGGCGCGGCCGGTCGACCTCAGCTCGGCGACGGCGCCCGCGCGATCTACGGGGTCGGGGCGCTTCTCGTCAGCTGGATCCTCGCGGTCGTGCTCGGACTCGCCCCGGGGCCTGTCTACGGCGCCTATGCCACGCTCATCCACCGGCCCGGCGGTCTGTCCGCCCTTGCCGACCAGCAACTCGCAGCCGGGGTGATGTGGGTGCCCGGCTCTGTTCCCTACTGCATCGTGCTTGTCGTCGCCGCCTTGCGCTGGCTCGACC
>JBBQQI010000098.1:0-8471 GCA_038216085.1 Gaiellales bacterium
CCGCACTCGCCGAGGCGTGTCTCGGCGCGCTGCGCGACGACGGCCTGCCGGCGCTCGGCGTCACCTTCGGAGCGACCGCCGCCGGCGACTCGACGATGCCGCTCGACTGGGGTGCGCTGATCCCGCTCTGGTTCATGCGCGCGCCCGCGGTCGTCGTCAGCCCGTGCCGTGCGCTGACGAACGAGCAGCACGTGTTCGCCGGCGCCGCGCTCGCCCGGGCGACAGGCGAGCGGCGAGTCGCATTGATCGCGAGCGCCGACCACGGCCACGGCCATCGCGAGGACGGGCCATACGGGTACGTGGCCGAGTCGGCTCCCTACGACCAGCGGATCCAGGAGCTCGTTCGCGCCAACCGGCTCGCAGACCTCGTCAGCGAGGATCCGGCGTGGGCGGTCACCGCCAAGGCCGACAGCTTCTGGCAGCTCCTGATGCTGCACGGCGCCCTTGGTGGTCGGTACACGCCAGAGGTCCTGTCGTATGAAGTGCCGACGTACTTCGGGATGCTGACGGCCGCCTACTCGCGGCAGGACTGACCCCCCGGAGCGCGAAGTGCCCCGGGATGGCGCGCAAGAAGCGGGTTTACAAGACCTCCCCGAAAAAGGTGTCGCCGAAGACGCCCAGTCGCGTCAGGAAGCGGCGTGGGAAGCGGGCCGCCCGCAGCCATCACCATCCTGAGCTGATCGGGCTCTGTCTCGCCGCGGTCGGTGTGTTCCTCGCAGCCGTGCTGTGGCTCGGGTTCAGCGGCGGCCCGGTGGGTAACCTCGTGCTCGCCGCCGTCGGCGACGCCGCCTACCTGGCGCCGGTCGTGTTCGTCCCGCTCGGCGCGCTGATGGTCACAAAGAGCGAGCTGATCGACGTCCGCCCGTTCAGGGTCGGTCTTGGCGTCGCGCTCACCGGCTTGATGCTGACGCTCGGCTCCGGACACGGCGGGCTGCTCGGTGACGGGCTCGGTTCGCTGGTCGCACTCGGGCTCGGCACGACGGGCGCGACGATCCTCGGCGTGCTGTTGACGGTCGCCGGCACGCTCTTCCTCACCGGCGCCAGCCTCGGCGCGATCCTCCGCCGCTCGGGGCGTGCGGTGCGCCGCGCCCACACCCATGTCCGTCGCGAACGCGTCAGCGCAGAGGCGCCGCTGCCTCTGAACCCCCCGCTGCCGGAGCCGCCCGTCGACGTGAAACAGGACTACCCCGACCTCGTCTCGGACACGATCTCCGGGCCCGCACCGGCGCTCTACCAGGCCGAACCGGGCGAGTTCGACGCGATCACCTCGGAGGCGAATCCCTCGCAGGAGACGCTGTTCGACCCACCGACTCATGTCTCGGCCGACTACAAGCTCCCGGATCGCTCGCTCCTCAACCACTCCAAGCCCGGCGCCGGACCGAACGGCGAGGCGACCCGGCGGATCGCCGAGGCTCTCGTTACCTGCCTCGCGCACTTCGGAGTCGAGGCAACCGTGGTCGGGATGATTTCAGGGCCGCGCGTCACCCGGTACGAGCTCCAGCTCGCGCCCGGCACAAAGGTCGGCAAGGTCGCGAACCTGAAAGACGACCTGAGCTATGCGCTCGCGACGACGGAGATCCGCATTCTCGCTCCGATCCCCGGCAAGTCCGCGGTCGGCGTCGAGGTGCCGAACCTGAGCCCGAGCATCGTCACGCTCGGCGACATCTACGACGACCTCCCGGCGACCGCGAGCCCGCTCAGCGTCTGGCTCGGCAAGGACATCTCGGGCGCCGCGGTCTGGGCCGACCTCGCGCGCATGCCGCACATCCTGATCGCCGGCACGACCGGCTCCGGCAAGTCGGGCTGCATCAACACGATCCTGACGTCGATCCTCCTGCGCGCGACACCGGACGAGGCGCGGCTGATCCTGATCGACCCGAAGCGGATCGAGCTCAACTACTACGAGTCGATCCCACACCTCCTGACGCCCGTCGTCTCGAGCCCGAAGGAGGCGAGCGCCGTCCTCCTGAACTGCGTCACCGAGATGGAGCGCCGCTACGAGCGCCTCAGCCAGGTGCGCGCACGCAACTTGCCCGAAGCCAACCGCGCATTCCGCAAGCGCGGCGAGGAGGAGCTGCCCTACCTCCTTGTCGTGATCGACGAGCTCGCCGACCTGATGATGGTCAGCCCGCAGGAGGTGGAGGACTCGATCATCCGGCTCGCGCAGAAGTCACGCGCCGTCGGCATCCACCTCGTGCTCGCGACGCAGCGCCCGTCGGTGGACGTGATCACCGGGATGATCAAGGCGAACGTGCCGTCGCGGATCGCCTTCGCGGTCTCGTCGCAGACGGACTCGCGCGTGATCCTCGACGCGAACGGCGCCGAGAGCCTCCTCGGCCAGGGCGACATGCTCTTCAAGCCGCTCGGGACCTCACGCCTCCAGCGCGTCCAGGGCGCCTACGTGACCGAGGACGAGGTCGCGCTGATCGTCGAGCAGGCCCGCGCCCAGCGCGAGCAGGTCGTGGACGAGAGCTTCCTCGAGGCGCCGATCGTCTTCGCCGACGACGGCACTGGTGAGGACGGCGAGTTCGATCCCGACGAGGATCCGCTCCTGGACAAGGCGATCGAGGTCGTCGTCACCGCCCAGACAGCCAGCGTCTCACTGCTCCAGCGGCGGCTCCGCGTTGGCTACACCCGGGCGGGGCGGCTGATCGACATGCTCGAGCGCCGCGGGATCATCTCGCCCTACGAGGGCTCGAAGCCGCGCCGGGTGTTGATCTCCGAGCACGACCTCGAACGCGTCGCGCCGGTTCCCACGGACTGAGGGGCGCCTAACCGATCGGTCTGTTCTCCGTCTGTAAAGGCGGTTAGGCTCCCCCGGTCGTCCCCCGGTCAGAAAACTCAAGAGGAGGATTCATCCAAGTGAGGAAGCGTGCACTTACGCTCGCGGTCCTAGCGATCGCGACGGTGCTTTTGGCGTCCCTGTTCGCCGCCATGCGCGGTAGCTCGGCGTCTGCGGCGCACAAGGCCGCGTTCTCAGCGTGTCTCGTCACCGACATCGGTGGTCTGAACGACAAGTCGTTCAACCATCTGGCGTTCGTCGGTCTCCAGACCGCTGAGAAGGCAGGCATCAAGGGCCGTGTCATCCAGTCGAAGTCGCCCGCCGACTACATTCCGAACCTGCAGGCATGCGTCAAGTCCGGCGCCGGGGTCACGATCGGCGTCGGGTTCCTGATGACCGATGCGATGGACGCGATCGCGACATCGTTCAAGAGCAACAAGTTCGCGATCGTCGACGTCGACGTCACGGGCATGAAGCACAAGCCCAAGAACGTCCAGGGCCTGCTCTTCAAGGAGCAGGAGGCGGGTTACCTCGTCGGCTACGCAGCGGGCCTGTACGTCAAGGCCTCTGGCGGCACCGCGGTCGGTTCGGTCGGCGGATTGAAGATCCCGCCGGTCGATCGCTACATCGCCGGCTACCAGTTCGGCGCCAAGAAGGCGGATCCGGGCATCACGGTGCTCAACGACTACTCTCAGGACTTCGTCGCTCAGGCGAAGTGCAAGGAGAAGGCCCTCAACCAGATCGCCAACGGCTCGACGGTTGAGTTCCAGGTCGCCGGCCAGTGTGGTCTTGGTGTCCTTGACGCTGCTCGGTCGAAGAAGATCTTCGGCATCGGCGTCGACGCCGACCAGGGCTTCCTCGGCGCACACGTGATGACGAGCGCCTTGAAGAAGGTCGACGTTGCGGTCTATTCCGCCATCAAGGCCGCCAAGGCGGGCGCGCTCCTCGGCGGGAAGAACAAGGTCTTCGGCGCAAGCGTCAACGGGGTCGGCTACGGCAAGTGGAGCCCCCGTGTTTCGGCGGCGATCCGCAGCGCTGTTGCCGCGCAGTTCACGCTGCTGAAGGCCGGCAAGGTCAAGGGCATTCCCGCGACGGTCAAGTAAGGCCGCAGGAACCGCTCTCGAAGAACGATGCTCTACGAACGGGGCGGGCCGCAAGGCCCGCCCCGTTTCTGTATTCCTGGAGGCATGCGGAGACTTGCGGCTCTGTTCGTCGTTGTGTTGGTCAGCATTGTGCTGGTCGGCGTTGTGTCCCTCGTCGCCGGTTGCGGCGGCGCGGCGCGGCCGGCCGCCGTGACGACGACGCCGCCGCACGCGAATACGAGCGCAGCCGGCTTGCGCGTCGGCGTGGTCGGCAACCTGAGCGTTCGGGTGCCGGGCGCGGTGATCGAGCACGGGCGGCTCGCTCAGGTGGCCGGCAACGTGCTCGTGGTCGTCTCGGCGTCGGACCCCGCCGCAGCCGCAGTGCCGGCGGCTGCGGCTGCCCACCCGGTCACACATTTCGCACTCGCGGGAGCCTCGGCGCGCAAGCAGCACCTGCCGAACCTGGCGGGGCTCGTGCTTCGCCACGACCAGGCGGCGCTCCTCGCGGGGGTCGTCGCCGGTCTCGTGGCCGCCGAGGAAGGAACGAGGAAGGCACGAGTGGCCTGGGTCGGGCCGCAGGACCTGGCGCTCGTCGCCGCGTTCGTCCGCGGCGTCCACGACGTCGCGCCGGGCACGGTTGTGCTGCGGGCCTCGTCGCGCGACAGCCCCGCGGCGTGCAAGGAGGCGGCGCTCGGTGCGGTTGCGCGAGGAGTCGTGATCGTGATGGCGGAGGGCGGGACCTGCGCCGCGGCCGCGATCGAGGGCGCCCACCAGCAGAACCATCCGGGGCTGCAGCTCTCGGACTTCCAGCTGGCGCAGGTCGCCGCCGCCCGGGTCGTGCGCGACGCTGTCGGTGGCGTCTACCACGGCGGCGAGGACCTCGTCTTCGGCGCCGCGAGCGGCGCAATCGCCGTGCGCTTCCTCGACCCGCGGATCTCGGCCGCGACAGGGTCGCGCGCACGCGCCGCCGCACAGCAGCTCGCGGGTGGTCTCCGTCCTTCCGGTTAGGATCGCCTGGCATGGCTGAGGCGCCTCTTCTCGAGCTGCGCGGGATCACCAAGCGGTTCCCGGGTGTGCTTGCAAACGACGACGTCAACTTCGACCTTCGCCACGGTGAGGTGCATGCGCTGCTCGGCGAGAACGGGGCGGGCAAGTCGACGCTGATGAACATCCTCTACGGGCTCTACACCCCCGACGAGGGAGAGATCCTGCTGAACGGCGCCCACACGGACCTGGGGTCGACGAGGGCGGCGATCGAGCACGGGATCGGGATGGTGCACCAGCACTTCATGCTGATCCCGGTGATGACGGTCGCCGAGAACATCGTGCTCGCCACCGAGCCGCGCCAGGCGGCAGTCTTCCTCGACTACGACGCGGCGCGGAAGCGCGTGCGCGAGCTGTCCGAGCGCTACGGTCTCGCCGTCGACCCCGATGCGCGCGTCGACCGGATCTCGGTCGGGCAGCAGCAGCGCGTCGAGATCCTGAAGGCCCTCTACCGTGGCGCAGAGATCCTGATCCTCGACGAGCCGACCGCGGTGCTGACGCCGCAGGAGGCCAAGGAGCTCTTCGAGATCCTCGAGTCGCTCAAGTCGCAGGGCAAGTCGATCATCTTCATCTCCCACAAGCTGAACGAGGTGCTGGAGATCGCAGACCGCATCACAACGCTGCGGCGCGGCGTCGTCGTCGACACGATCCCGGCGGCGGGCGCCACCGAAGAGAGCCTGGCGCGCATGATGGTCGGCCGGGAGGTGCTGCTCCGGGTCGACAAGCACGCAGGTAATCCCGGCGAGCCGCTTCTGACCGTCGAGAACCTGACGGTGATCGACGATCGCGGCCTCGTGATGGTGCGCGACGTGAGCTTCGAGGTGAAGGCGGGGGAGATTCTCGGCCTCGCGGGCGTCGACGCGAACGGGCAGAGCGAGCTGATCGACGCGATCGCCGGCCTGCGCTCGCCGAAGGCGGGCCGGATCGTCGTCGACGGGTACGACGTGACGCACGCAAATGCGAGGCATTCACTTGACGCGGGCATCGGCCATATCCCGGAGGACCGTCACCGGCGCGGCCTCGTGCTGCCGTTCTCACTGACCGAGAACTTCGCGTTACACGACTATCGCCGCCGCCCGAACTCGCGCCGCGGCATCCTCAACTTGCGCAGCATGCTCGACCGAGCGCGCAGGCTGTTGAAGGAGTTCGACGTTCGCGGCGGCACACCGGCGACGTTTGCGTTCGCGCTCTCGGGAGGTAACCAGCAGAAGGTCGTGCTCGCCCGCGAGATCGACGGCAACCCGAAGGTGCTGATCGCCGCCCAGCCGACGCGCGGCCTCGACGTCGGCGCGATCGAGTTCGTGCACCGGCGGCTGATCGAGCAGAGAGACAACGGCCGCGCCGTGTTCCTGGTCTCACTTGAGCTCGAAGAAGTCCTGTCGCTCTCGGATCGCATCCTCGTCATCTACGAGGGCGAGATCGTCGGCGAGTTCCCGCCGAGCGCGACCGAAGAGGAGCTCGGGCTCGCGATGACCGGCGGCGGACAGGGTGTCGAGGCAGCTTCGGGTGAGGCGGCATGAGCTCCCACGACGACGAGTCCAAGGCGGACGACGCCACCGAGCTCGCCGGGTCGCAGGACAACGTCCCGCAGTCGCCGGAGCCGGGTCGCGTGCCGACGCCTCAGATGCACTTCGCGTCGCGCTTCAGCGGCCTGAAGGGCGCGATCGGACCGCTGATCACCACGCTGATCGCGTTCCTGATGGGCGGTCTCGTCGTCGTCCTCACCGGCAAGAACCCGTTCAAGGTCTACCACGCGATCTTCAACGGGACCGGCATCAACTGGTTCTTCCACGTCGGCCACCACTCGGCGCGCATCCCGCTCTCGACGCACAAGATGTGGTTCCCCTGGGACACCGCGTCGGTCGCGGCCCAGAACCTGCAGCAGACCCTCCTGCTGACGACCCCGATCATCCTCACCGGCCTCGCCGTCGCATTCGCGTTCCGTTGCGGGATGTTCAACATCGGCGGTCAGGGCCAGTACTTCGCCGGGACGATCTTCGCCGTGTGGCTCGGCTCGTCGTTCAACGGCATGAACCCCGCGGTGCACGTGATCCTCTGCCTCCTCGTCGGCGCGCTCGCCGGCGCGTTCTACGCGGGCATCGCAGGCATCCTCAAGGCGACCGTCGGCGCGCACGAGGTGATCTCGACGATCATGCTCAACTGGATCTCGATCTGGACCGGCTCGTACCTGTTCGGCCAGGGCGGTCCCCTGCAGGGCAGTCAGGTGTCGGTCCCGATCTCGAACGACATCGTCGACGGGGCGAAGCTGCCCGTGATCTGGGGCCTGAAGCTCCTGCAGGGCCTCTCGATCGGGATCTTCATCGCGGTCGCGATGCTCTTCGTCTACTGGATCATCATCAACCGCACGACGCTCGGGTATGAAGTGCGCGCGGTCGGGTTCAACCCGGAGGCGTCACGGTACGGCGGCATCTCGGTCGCGCGCAACTACTTCCTCGCGATGGCCATCTCGGGGTCGTTCGCGGGCCTCGCCGGAGCCGTCGACATCACGGGCTGGGAGTACCGGATCGGCGAGAACGACATCCATGCGAACACGATCGGGTTCATCGGGCTTGCGGCCGCCCTGCTCGGGCGCAATACGGCGCTCGGCGTGGGCTTTGCGTCGCTGCTGTTCGGTGCGCTGATCAACGGCACCTCCGGGCGGCAGCTCGATCCGTCGATCTTCCGGCCCGAGCTCGCCGGCAACCTGACGACGATCATCCAGGGCCTCGTGATCCTCTTCGTGGGCCTGAACGTCGGTGGCGTCGCGGCGTGGATCAGACGGCGGAGGCGCACGTCGTGACGGTTATTGCTGCGCGCGTCGGCGGGATCCGCTGGACGCATCCGCGCACGATCGGCACCTTCGGGATCGTGCTCGGCGCGCTTGCGTTCTGGCTCGCGCTGCCGCCGCTCTCTGCTCGCACGGCGGCGTTGCCGGTCGTGGTCGGGATCCTCGCGATCGCTGCAGGCATCTGGGCGTGGTCGCGCGAGGAGCGCCGCGTCGGCGGCGGCGCCGTTGCCGCGGGCCTGCTCGGGATCGGGCTCGGGCTGCTCGCGACGCAGTCGTCGGAGACGCACCTCAGCAAGGTCGTCGTCTGGAGCGCACTCGGCGCTGCGACGCTGCGCTATGCGACCCCACTCACCTACGCCGCGATCGGCGGTCTTTTCTGTGAGCGCAGCGGCGTGATCAACGTCGCGCTCGAAGGGATGCTCCTGACGGGCGCCTTCTTCGGGATCTGGGGCGCGATCTGGGCGCACACGTGGGCCGGCAGCTGGGCGTGGCTGGTCGGGCTCGGGACGGCTGCGCTCGCGGGCATGGCGCTCGCCGCGATCCACGCAGTCTGGGCGATCCACCTGAAAGTCGACCAGATCATCTCGGGCACGGCGATCAACTTCCTCGCCCTCGGGATCACGGGCTACCTGTTCATCGACAAGTACGGTGACACCGGCACGCCCGGCAACGTCCCGGACTACGGCATCCCGGACGTGCACATCCACTTCCTGCAGAACTGGTACTTCATCGGTCCGATCCTCGGCCAGCTGAACCTGATGATCTGGCTGTCGTT
>JBBQQI010000099.1:0-8440 GCA_038216085.1 Gaiellales bacterium
GGCTTCTTCCTCGCGCCGTCGCTGATGGATAACGTCACACCGGCGATGAAGTCCTACCGGGACGAGATCTTCGGCCCCGTGCTCGGTGTGACGCGTGTCGCGACCTACGACGAGGCCGTCAAGCTCGTCAACGACAACCCCTACGGCAACGGCACCGCGATCTTCACGCGCGACGGTGGGGTCGCACGGCAGTTCCAGTTCGAGGTGCAGGCCGGCATGGTCGGCATCAACGTGCCCGTGCCGGTGCCGGTTGCCTACTACAGCTTTGGCGGCTGGAAGGCCTCGCTCTTCGGCGACCGCCACATCTACGGCCCCGAGGGGATCGACTTCTACACCCGCACGAAGGTCGTCACCTCCCGCTGGCCCGACCCCGCCGGCTCGAAAGTCGACCTCGGCTTCCCGCAGACTCGCTGATCAGCTAGGCACGCGTCGCCCGTGCCACCCAGGCGACCAACGCCAGGCCGCCGTTGACGGTTGCGACGGCAACGAACAGCGCGGCCGCGAACGGACCGCCGTCGTCCCAGCCGAAGAGGGTGCAGACGAGAACCGAGATGGCGATGATCGCGAGCCGCTCGGTGCGCGACCATGAGTCGTAGCCGATCCCGAGCCGCGCGGCGCGCAGCCACCACGGCCCGAGCGCCGAGACGGGATCGACGCTGGCACGGGCCTGTGCGACGAGCACGGGAACACGACGGACGGCGTCACGGCCCTTGAAGAAGAGGACGACGGCCAGGTAGGCGGAGAAGTGCACCAGCACGTCGCGGTGCGCGCCGTGTGCCAGCGCGAGCGCGAGCGCGCCCGCGCCCACCGCCCCGTCGAGCAGCGCGAGCGCGAGCGCCTCGATCGGCCGGCGGGTCAGGCGCCCGCCGCCGCGAGTGCCGCGGGCTTGAGCTCCTCGCCGAACTTGGCGCGCTTGATGAACTGGCCGAGCCCCGGCTTCGCGACGAGCTCGCCCGACTCGACGAGGACGTTGCCGCGCAGCAGCACCACCTCCGGCGAGCCGGTCACCTCGGTTCCCTCATAGAGGTTGTAGTCCGAGCGCGAGTGGTGGGTCGCCGCGGAGATCGTCAGCTGCTTGTTCGGGTCGAACACGACGACGTCTGCGTCAGAGCCGACGGCGAGCGTGCCTTTGCGCGGATACAGGCCGAAGAGCTTCGCCGGGTTCGTTGCGAGCAACTCGACCATTCGGTTCAGCGAGATCTTGCCGGAGCGGACGCCAAACTGGTGGATCATCTGCAGCCGGTTCTCGAGCCCCGGGCCGCCGTTCGGGATCTGCGAGAAGTCCGACTTGCCGGCGTCCTTCTGACCGTCGAAGAGGTACGCGCAGTGGTCGGTCGAGATCGCAGAGAGGATGTCGGTGCGCACGGCGTTCCAGAGCACCTCCTGGTTGGCCTTCTCGCGCGGCGGCGGGGTGTAGACGTACTTCGCGCCTTCGAAGTTCGGCCGCTCGAGGAATGTCTGGTCGATGAAGAAGTACTGGGTGCAGGTCTCGCCGTGGACGTTCCAGCCCTTTTCGCGCGCGAGGGCGAGCGGCTCGACGGACTCGGCGCAGGAGACGTGCACGACGTAGAGCGCTGCGCCTGCGACGCGCGCGAGCTGGATCGCGCGGTTCGTTGCCTCGCCCTCGGTCTCCGGTGGACGCGTCAGCGCGTGGTAGATCGGGTCGGTGTTGCCGGCGGCGAGCGCCTCGCCGACGAGCACCTCGATCGCATCGCCGTTCTCGGCGTGCACCATCACGAGCGCGCCGGTCTTTGCGGCGACCTGCATCGTCCGGAAGAGCGTCTCGTCGTCGACCATCAGCGAGTCCTTGTAGGCCATGAAGAGCTTGTACGACGTGACGCCGTGCTCCTCGGGCAGCCTGGCGAGCTCTTCGAGCGTGCCCCCCTCGTGCAGGTCGGTGACGGCGATGTGGAAGCCGTTGTCGATCAGCGCCTTGCCCTCGCGCTTGGCGTGCCAGGCGGCGAGTGCGTCGCCGAACGTCTGGCCTTTGCCCTGGATGCAGAAGTCGACGTGGGTCGTCGTGCCGCCGAACGCGGCAGCGGTGTGGCCCGATTCGAAGTCGTCGATCGTCGTTTCGCCGCGCCACGGCATCTCGAGGTGCGTGTGTGGGTCGACGCAGCCGGGGAGGACGTACTTTCCCGTCGCGTCGATCACCTTGTCGGCCTGCAGGTCCAGCGACTCGCCGATCAGGGTGATGCGCTCGTCCTCGATGTAGATGTCGGCGATGTAGTCGTCGGCCGCGGTGATCACGCGGCCACCCTTGATCAGCACAGACATGCGAGCCCTCCTCGTTCCTCGGTGTCGAAACCGTCCTCAGAATGGACTCTAGAACGACGGAGGCCGCCCTGCTGGGCGGCCTCCGCACGTCGAGCGGGTCGGGCGGTCGGCTTTACTTGCCGCCCTCCGTCACCGTCACCTTGATCGGCTTGTACTTCGAGCCGTAGACATTGACCCCAGCCTTCTTCAGCTTGTTCAGGGCCTGGTCGGCGAGTGCGTAGGTGACCGCGCCCGTCGGCAGGTTCGTCGTGACGCCGTAGGTCTTGGCGATCGTCGCCGTGTTGCTGACCTGCGCCGGTGAGGCGTGCCCGATGCCGAAGGAGTTCGGCCACACGAGCTTGTTGATCTCGTTCATCTGCCAGAGTTGATGACCGTGACCGAGCGCCGTGCCGTTCTTCAGCACGATGGTCGTGCAGTCGGCGACGTGGTCACGACAGTAGATCCAGCCCTGGAAGGACGCCTGCAGGAAGTTCCGGATCGTCGTCGCGTGCGACGCGTTGTGCAGGTACTTCTCCGTCGTGAAGATGTTGTCCTCGAGCATGCCGGTGCCCACCGCGGGGCTCGCCATCTTGAAGACGTTCAGGTCGGAGAGCTGGTTGAGCTTGCCGGTCGTCGCGTTCTTCGTCTCGAGGACCTGCGCGAGCTCGTTGTAGGTCATCGCTGCGGCGGCGTCGATCTTCCGCTGCAGGAAGAGGTTCATGTCGAACGGCTGGTTGACGATCGTCACGTCGCTCGACTTCGACGGGTCGATGTTGTTCTTGTTCAGCGCTGCGAACAGCTCCGGCTGGTTCCCGCAGCACCAGACACCGACCTTCTTTCCCTTCAACTTCGCGATCGTGTCCAGGCCGGAGTCCTTCCAGGTCAGTTCGGTCATCCCGGAGCGGCTGAAGACCTGGGCAATCGAGACGATCTTGCCGCCCTTCTCACGCGTGGCAAAAAGATTCGGGAGCCAATCGATCCCGAACTCCGCCTGACCCGAGAGCACCGTCTGCTCGGGCGTGATGTCCGGGCCGCCGAGCTTGAGATGGACATCGAGACCGAGCTTCTTGTAGAAGCCCTTCGCGACGGCTGCGTAGTAGCCGGCGAACTGTGCCTGCGTGACCCACTTGAGCTGAAGCGTCACCTTTGTGAGCTTCTGCTGCTTGGGCGCGGCCTGCGCGCGTGACATGCCGAATCCAGCCGCGAGCGCGGCTGCGATCACGACGAGTGCCGCGAGCGCGAGTAGGTACTTCCTCTTCATGCAGTGCCCCTTTCCTGACGGGTTGGATCCCACTGGAGGACGATGCGTTCGACAAGCGAGACGGCGACGTACATCAGCACGCCGAGGATGCTCGCCATGAGGATCGCGGCCCAGGCCGTCTCGAAGTCGAAGAGTGAGACGGAGTTCTTGATCGTGATTCCGAGCGAGCCGAAGGTTCCGAAGTAATCAGCCACGATGGCGCCGATCATCGCCAGAACCGTCGCGACTTTCAACGCCGAGAAGACAAATGGCAACGCGGTCGGGATCCGGACTCTGCGAAAGATCTGGAGCTCGCCCGCCGCGTAGGAGCGCATCAGCTCGACCTGGGAGGGCCGGACGGACGTCAGGCCGCGCAACGTGTTCACCATGACCGGGAAGAAGCAGAGCACCGCAGCGGTCGCCATCCGTGGCTTCGACGACAGTGGGTCGAACCAGGCGTTGAAGATCGGCGAGAAGGCGATGATCGGCACGGCGTTGGCTGCGATCGCGATCGGCATCAGCGCCTCGCCCAGCCGCCGGAACCGCGCGAGCACCGCCGCAATCAGAATGCCTGCAGCGGAGCCGAGCGCGAAACCGCCTGCGGCCTCCTTCAGTGTCAACCAACCCGCACTCCAGAGCGTGCTGCGTTGGGTCCAGAACGCGCTGACGATCGCCCAGGGCTTCGGCAGCAGGAACTTCTGGATGTTGAAGATGTCGATCGACAGCTGCCAGATCGCGATGCCGGCGAAGAAGACGAGGATCGCCGGGACCCACTCGACGAGGCGCGTCCGCAACGCGGTGAGCGTCATGCCGTCTCCTCGGCGAGCACCGATCCATGCTCGTCGGCGCCGACGCCGCGCAGGAGCTCGCGTACCTCGGTCACCTTCTCGAAGAAGCGCGGGTCTTCCCGCGTGTCGGCCGAACGCGGCTGCGGCAGGTCGATGTCGACGGTCCCTGCGATGCGCCCCGGCCGCGGGCTCATCACGACGACCCGCGTCGAGAGGAACACCGCCTCGGAGATCGAGTGGGTCACGAAGACGATCGTCGAGGACATGCGACGCCAGATCTCGAGCAGCTCGATGTTCAGCCGCTCGCGCGTCATCTCGTCGAGCGCGCCGAACGGCTCGTCCATCAGGAGGAGCGCGGGCTCGAACGACAGGGCGCGCGCAATCGCAACGCGCATCTGCATCCCGCCCGAGAGCTGCCACGGATGGTGGTCGCCGAAGCCCAGCAGCTCGACGAGGTTCAGCATTTCGTCGACGCGCTGCTTGCGCTTCGCCCGGGCCCAGCCGAGCATCTCGAGCGGCAGGGCGATGTTTTTCGCGACCGTGCGCCAGTCGAAGAGGACGGAGTCCTGGAAGACCATGCCGTAGTCGTGGTCGAGCCGCGCCTGGTGCGCACTCTTGCCGTTCACCTCGACCGTGCCGCTGGAAGGCGGCGTCAGGTCACCGATCAGCCGGAGCATCGTCGACTTCCCACAGCCCGACGGGCCGATCAGGGAGACGAACTCGCCCGGCTCGATCTGCAGGTCGATTTCCTGCAGCGCCGTGACGTTCCCTTTCGGGAACGTCTTCGTGAGGCCCGCGATCGAGACGACGATCATGCGCGCTGCTCCGGGGCGCGGCGGACGACGAGCTTCTCCACGAGCACGACCGCGACGAAGAACGAGATGCCGAGCCCCGCCGCGATCAGGTTCGTCGCCCAGAGGTTCGCGGGCGTGATCGAGTAGTACTGGTTGAAGTTGAGGATCGCACCGCCGAGGCCGCCCTGAATCGAGCTCGGCAACTCGCCGATGATCGCGCCGACGACGCTCGCGGTTGCGCTCACCTTGAGCGCGCTGAAGAGGTACGGCATCGACGCCGGGACGCGGAGATGCCAGAGCACCTTCCACCGGTTGGCGGCGTAGGAGCGAAGCAGCTCGTGCGCTCTCGGTTCGGCCGACTGCAGACCGCGCAGCGTGTTGATCGTGACGGGGAAGAACGTCAGGTAGGCCGCGATCACGGCGACCGACTGCCAGCCGGACTTCAGCCAGACGACGACCATCGGTGCGACGGCGAGAATCGGGATCGTCTGCGACGCGACGATGTAGGGAAGGAGTGCTCGCTGTGCAATGCGTGAGTGAACGAGCACGACGGCGAGAGCGAAGCCGACCGTCGCGCCGAGCCCGAAGCCGACGAGCGCCTCCTTCGCCGTGAACCACGCCGCGTGCAGGAGCACGGTGATCAGCAGCGGGCCTTGCGAGGTGGCAGGCTCGCCGAGCGCCTTGAAGATGGTCTGGATGTGCGGGAGCGTCGTGTCGTTGACCGGGAACGGCCACGTCCATGCCTCGCGGACCCAGATCCACCGGAAGAGCTCCCAGAGCCCGCAGAGGGCGAGCAGAACGGCGAGGACGGTTGCGGCACGAACGGCGGCGGCCGCCACGCGGGCTGGCTGAAGCGCGCGGGTAGGCGTCCGACTGCGGAGCGCCGCCGCGTGGCCGGCCTGTGCCATGACTAGTGAATATCACAGTCCTCGCCTGGTTGTATCCTCGCCGCGATGCCGCTCGAACCCGCCCGCGCCGTGCGTGATCTGAAGGAGCTCAGAGAGCTCACGGGCGACTCAGACGGCGCCCAACGGGTGGCGTGGACCGACACGTGGGAGGAGGCGCGCCGCTTCCTGCGCGCCAAGGCCGGGGAGACCGGGGCGGTCGAGGAGATCGACCAGGCGGGCAATCAGTGGTTCACGCTGGCAGGCGCGTCGAAGCGAGTGCTGATCATCGGCGGGCACATGGACTCGGTCCCGAACGGGGGTTGGCTCGACGGCTGCCTGAACGTGCTCGCCGGGGTCGAGGTGCTACGGCGGATCGCTGACGAAGGCACGCCGCCGGTGACGATCCGGCTCGTCTCGTGGGCCGACGAGGAAGGGGCGCGCTTCGGTCGCTCGCTCTTCGGCTCGTCGGCAGCAGCGGGGTCGATGCGAGACCAGGATGAATTGCGGTCGCTGACAGATCGTGACGGCGTTGCGCTGCCCGACGCGCTGCGCGAGCATGGGGTGGAGCTCGACAGCGCGCTCGACGCCCGCTCGCAGCTCGAGCATGCCGCGGCGTACCTCGAGCTGCACATCGAGCAGGGCCCGGCGCTCGAGGCGATGGACCTGCCACTCGGCGTGGTGCTCGGAACGTTCGGCGTCGAGCGCTCGCGCTTCACCTGGCGAGGGCAGGCAGCGCATGCCGGATCGACGCCGATGGACAAGCGTCGAGACGCGCTCGCCGGCGCTGCGAAGCTTGCGCTCTACATCCGCGAGATCGCGGCTGAGGTTGGAAACGGCGCCGTCTGCACGTCGGGGGGTGTCGTCACGAAGCCCGGCATCGTCACGTCGGTCGTCGAGACGGCGGAGCAGCTACTCGATCAGCGTCACCTCGACGCGGGCTCGCTCGCGCACATGCTCGAGCTTGCCAAGCAGGCAGCCGTGCGCTTCGCGGCGGAGGAGAACATCGAGGTCGAGTGGGAGCGGATCTGGAGCATCGAGCCGATTCTCTTCGACGAGACGCTGATCGGCTTCGCCGACGAGGCGCTCCGTGAGATCACCGCGACGTCGCACCAGCTCCCCTCGGGCCCGTTGCACGACGCAGCGGAGGTGTCGCGCGTGGGGATCCCGACCGTGATGCTGTTCGTGCAGAGCCTCCGCGGTCTCTCGCACACGAAGCTCGAGGATACGAAGGAAGAGCATCTCGAACTGAGCGTGGAAGCACTCGACCGCCTGGCGTCGAAGACGATCGCCTGGCTCGGCACATAGCGCGGCGATCTTCGTCTGACTCGTGTCGGAGACGAGTCTGACTCTTTGGGTGGGAAGCGACGTTCGAGCGACGCGGCGGTTGCTTGTACCGTCTGGACGGGTGTGCAGCGTTGGTCACAGTCCCCGCAATCCCAGTGCCGGTGCGCGGTTGCGAGCATGACGTTACGAAGTCGGCACGAAGACGTTGCCATTTCGTGTGTCAGACTCATCTCTGACACACGTCAGACCCAGGCGGTAGGCGGTTCGCGCCCGGATCGCGCTCTTGTTCATGGCGCTGGGCGGTCAGTGCCGCTCTCAGTTTGTCGGCGTAGGGCTCGCGTTCTGCCGGGGTCGTCCACGTCGTCCCATCGTGGCTTCTCGTAGAGCAGAGTCGTCAGCGCATCCCCTCGGCGACGACCGGGTTGCGGAGCGTGTCGATGCCCTCGACCTCGACCTCGACGACGTCGCCCGGCTGGAGCGACACCTTGGGGTCGCGCGCCCAGCCGACGCCGGCGGGTGTGCCGGTGAGGATCAGATCGCCCGGATCGAGCGTGAACACGTTCGAAATGTAGGAGACGAGGAAGGGGATCGAGAAGATCAGATCGTTCGTGTTCCCGTCCTGCAGCACCGTCCCGTTTACCCGCTGCAGCACCCGCAGGCCCGAGCCGTCACCGAGCTCGGACACCGGCACCAGCCGGTCGCCGAGCGGGCAGAACGTGTCGAAGCCCTTCGCGCGCGTCCACTGGCCGTCCGTGTACTGGAGGTTCCGAGCCGAGACGTCGTTGGCGACGCGGTAGCCGCCAACGTGGTCGAGCGCGTCCGGCTCCGGGATCCTGCGGCCTCCCCGCCCGATCTCGACGCACAGCTCCGCCTCGGCGTCGACGTGGGTCGCTTCCGGCGGCAGGAGGATCGCCTCGCCTGGGCCGATCAGCGTGCTCTCGAACTTGCCGAAGAGGAGCGGCTCCTGCGGCGGCTCGTCGCCGAGCTCGGCGGCGTGCTCCGCGTAGTTCCGGCCGACGCAAATGATCTTCACATCCCAATTCTTACTGACTAGACCGTATGGAGCGTGACCCGGCGCCTCGCTCGTAAGTTGGCGCGGGTTGCCGTCGCGAGTGGCGCGGCGGTAGAGCCGCAATTACGGGAGGCGCCGGTTATGTCTGAGGGTACGTGGGTCGGGTTGGATGTGCACGC
>JBBQQI010000100.1:0-8376 GCA_038216085.1 Gaiellales bacterium
GGATTGCATCGAGCTCAAGCCTTCGCGCAACGGTTCCTCCCATCGCCACCATGAGGAGCGTTGTCTGCTGCCGATCACGCGGAAACGCCATCGCGGCAAGCATCTCCGAGTTCGTCTCCGGCTCCAACCGTGCCCTTGAACTTGGCGGCGGTCCGATGGACACTGCCGGAAAGGCCCGGTGGTCAGATTGATCCTCCGTCCACTTGCGATGGGAAGGAGATCCGATGGAACGCCAGCCCAACTTCCGGCACCTCTGCCGAACGGCCGCGCTCGTGCTCGCGGCGGCATGTGCGGCGGTCTCCGTCGGCGCGCGTGCGGCACGCGCCGAAGACACGCCATCCCCCTGCCCAAGCTCGACAGCGGACGCGTACGGGATGCATCTGCGCGCGCTGACCGGACCTGCCGGCGCGCACCTCACGGTCACCGTCGCCGCCGTCGCGCCGGCTGCGCGGTGCCGGACGCGCTCAAGAAGGTGCATCTGAAGACGTACGCGGCGGACGGCTCGCTCGAGCGCACGCGCAACCTCCTCGACGTCGCGGCACCGCAGGGAGTCGCGACCATCGACCTCGGACAGCTGCCGCGGAACCGGAAGGTCGAGGCGAACGTGCTGCTGCAGACGAACACGCCCGAGCGGACGTACGTGCTCGACCACGCGACCACCACGATGCTGCGACCCGACCTCGTCGTCGAGTCGATCACCGCCCCCGACACGGTGCTGCTCGGGCGGCCGTTCACGGCGACGGTGGTCGTCGCGGAGAGAAACGGTGACGTCGGAGCGACGGCGGACGTCGAGCTCGCCGGCACGTCGAAGAGCGTCGAGCTCGCGGCGGGCAGCACCACGACGATCGCCTTCCCCGCCGCCACGCTCGGAACGAGGGGGCCCGTCGAGCTCGTTGCGACGGTCGGCGGCGCCGCGCCCGCGGAGACCGATGCGGGCAACAACACGCGGACGACGGCGATTGAGGTGCTTCTCCCGCCGGACCTGGTGGTCACGTCGATCGAGCCGAAGCAGGCGCTGGTCGGCAAGCCGTCCACCGTCACGGCCGTGATCGCCGAGACGAACGGCGATGTCGGCGCGACTGCGCGGGTCTCGATGTCGGCGGTGCCGGGAGCGACGCAGACCGTCGACGTCGCAAAGAACGGCAAGACCACGGTGACCTTCCCGGGCATCGTGTTCGACGACGCGGTCGCGGTCGACGTGGCCGTCGAGATCAGCGAGGCGGCACCCGCGGAGACCAACCCCAACAACAACACGATGCTGCAACGCATCGAGATCACGAAGAGCCAGCTCGCACGCGTCGTGCTCTTCCCGTCGCTGGTCGGCTACGGCGCGCAGTTCGACAACCACGTCTATGCACCGATCACGCCGTGGCCGACGAACGTGCCCTATGCTGACTTCGAGAACAAGGTGAAGGCGCTCGAGCCACAGGTCGTGCGCATCTTCTACAACGACAACTGGGACGGGAACGCTGACGGAACGCACCCCGAATGGCCGCAGAACTACGCGTCCTTCGTTGAGACCGTGCAGCTTGCGCAGGCGGCGGGCGCGACGATCGAGATCAGCTTCCAGAACCTGGGCACCGCACGACTGACGCCCGCGCCGGCGATGGCGAAGTACGCGGAGGTGCTGGAGGACCTCGTGCGGCACTACGGGCTCACGAACGTGCGCTGGGCGGAGGTCGGCAACGAGCCGAACTCACCCGGTGGTGCCGTGACGCTCGACCAGATCAACGAGCTCTACCGCGCGTTGAATGCGCAGCTTGTCGCACTCAGTCTGCGCGACCAGATCCACCTGATGGCCGGCGGGCTCGTCGAGAGCGCAGGCCTTCGCCATCACTACGTCTGGATGAAATGGATCGCCGCGAACATGGGCGACATCGTCGACGCGTACTCCGAGCACATCTACTGGAACTACAACGACACCGGGCGACTTGAGTACCGGCTCCGCGACGTGGCCAAGCTGATGAGCGACCTGCCGCCCGAGCAGCGAAAACCGTCGTACATGATGGAGTACGGGGTGCGCGGGCTCGGGACGTGCGGCACGAAGCCGGCGTTCGCGAACCTGTACTACGCGGCCGACCCGAGCTGTCCCGAGATCTGGCGGACGAACATCGCCGGCTACCAGCAGCTGTGGTTCGACATCGCGTCGGCGCAGCTCGGCTTCGCGGGCACTGCGAAGTGGGACGCGTTCTGGGGTCGCTATGACAAGAGCAGCGCGGGAAACCAGGTCTACTGGACGATCGGCCCGCCCACCGAGGGCTCGCCGTTGACGCCGACCTACCACGCCCTGTCGCTGCTGTTCCACACAACGGAGCCAGGCTGGCAGATCGTGCGTGTCGAGCCGTGGGCCGACGACGACGCGAGCGTTTCCGCATTCGGCGTTCCCGGCGGGAACACGACGAACGACCAGCCGGAGCAGGAGCTCGTGGGTTACGCGGGCCCGAACGGCGAGGTCACCGTCGCGGGGCTCGACACGCACGGCAAGGATCTGAACGGCGCGTCGGCCGATCCACCGGCGTCCTACAGCATCGGCGGGCTGCCGCCGGACACCGCGTTCCACCTCGTGCTCTGGAACGCGACGGGTGATGGGACGAACTCGGTCGCCGAGACGATCATCACCGGTGCCGCGGGCGTGGCGCGGTTCGCGGTCCCGCTGGAGGCGGCGTTCGCGCTGACGACAGTCCCGGTCTCCTGAGCCGAGCGAAGGGCGCCCGCTGCGGGCGCCCTTCTCTTGCACGTCTCGCTACGAGTTGTTCGCGGTCAGCGACGACGTGGCGGAAGGCCGCCGAACAGATCACGCAGACGATCCCCCGACGCGGGGTCCACGCGCGCTCGAACTGCTTGCGGTCCCAGAGACGCGGCGCACGTCGGCGTCGGTCGGCGTAGGAAGAACAAGGACGTCATCTCGCACCGGTTACCACGAATGCGTGTACACCTAGGACGGCAATGAGGCTGCGAAGCCACGGTGTAGTCATGCATGACCACATGTCATGCCCGCCGCGAATGAAGTCCTTCGGAGGAGCTCGTCGGAGCGCGAGTCCCCCCAAGCGATGACTTTCCGCCCCGGCGACGGTCTTAGGAGCACAACCAGCGAATCCTTCGGAGGACAGCATGAGCGAGCACGCAATCGAGCAACCTGGAACGGACGAGCGGCAGCGCTGGCTGGCGCTCTACGTCCTCTGCCTGGCGACCCTGATGATCGTCCTCGACACGACGATCGTAAATGTGGCACTGCCATCGATCAGGGCCGACCTCGGCTTCTCGCAGACCTCGCTGGCCTGGGTCGTCAACGCCTATATGTTGACCTTCGGCGGCTTTCTGCTGCTCGGGGGCCGCCTGGGTGACTTGTTCGGCCACCGCCGGCTCTTCCTCAGCGGCATCTCGCTGTTCACGCTCGCCTCGCTCTGCTGCGGGCTGGCGAACACGGAGGTGCTGCTCGTCGTGGCGCGCGGCGTACAGGGCGTCGGCGGCGCGATCGCCTCTGCGGTGTCGCTCTCGCTGATGATGAACCTGTTCACGGAGCCGCGTGACCGAGCGAAGGCTATGGGGGTTTTCGGTTTCGTCGCCTCGGGCGGCGGCTCGATCGGCGTGCTGCTCGGCGGCGTGCTGACGAACTCGCTCGACTGGCACTGGATCTTCCTTGTCAACCTGCCGGTCGGGATCGGCGTCGTCGCGCTGTCCCTGAAGCTGTTGCCCTCCGCGCATGCGCGCCTCGAAGGAACTCGACTCGACATCGGTGGCGCCGTCACCGTCACCGCATCTTTGATGCTGGCGGTCTACGCGATCGTCAACGGCAACCAGTACGGCTGGACGTCGGCGCGAACCCTGGGGCTGCTCGCCGTCGCAGCAGCACTCCTCGGGGTCTTCCTGACGATCGAGTCTCGCGTCTCGTCGCCGCTGATGCCGATCCGCCTGCTGCGGCTGCGGAACCTGGCCACGGCCAACGTCGTCGGTGTCCTCTGGGCTGCCGCGATGTTCGCTTGGTTCTTCCTCTCGGCGCTGTACCTGCAGCTGGTGCTCGGCTACAGCCCGCTCAAGGTCGGCCTCGCCTTCCTGCCGGCGAACCTGGTCATGGGCGTGCTCTCGGTCGGGCTGTCCGCGAGGCTCGTCATGCGCTTCGGAATCAAGCGGCCGTTGTCGAGCGGGCTCCTGCTTGCCGCTGTCGGCCTCGCGCTGCTCGCCCGCGTGCCGGTCGACGGCAGCTTCCTGCGCGACGTCCTCCCGAGCATGATTCTCCTCGGCATCGGCGCCGGCATTGCGTTCAACCCGGTGCTGCTCGCAGCGATGAGCGATGTCGCTCCTGAGGAGTCGGGGCTCGCCTCAGGCGTCGTCAACACCGCATTCATGATGGGCGGCGCCCTTGGACTGGCTGTCCTTGCCAGTCTCGCCACCTCGCGGACGAGCAGCCTGCGACTCGACGGGGACGGGCCACTGGCCTCACTCGTCGGCGGATACCACGTCGCGTTCCTCGTGGGCGCGCTGTTCGCGGCCGGTGGCGCAGTGGTCGGCGCCGTTCTTCTCCGCACGCCGGCGCCGAACCAGGTCGAGTCGATCGATTCGCACGATGCGGTGCCTATGAGGTCCGCGCAGCGGGAGCTTCGCCCACAACACGAGGAAGCCAGTCTCCTACCGCGTCGCCCACTGCGCTGAGATCGGTGCGCAGGCTGTGATCGCCCTCAACCTGCACCACCGCGCGACGCTCGGCACCCGGAGGAATGCCAAACCGGTCTCTTCTCCCCTGCACCACCAACGTCGGGACCGGCACCGCATCGAGTTCGAAGAGACGGCTCTGTGCCGGCGTGCCGCCGGCACGGCGCGGTGGCCGGAGCGGGAACGCGAGACAGAGCACGCCGACGGCGCCCGTGGCCACGGCAGTGCGGCAGGCGACCCGGGCACCCGAGGATCGCCCGCCGCCGACGAGCGACAAACCGCGCAACTCACCTGCGAGCAGGTGGTCGATCACCGCGGTCCAGGCCGCGTCGAGCTGATGCGCAGGTGCGGGTGCACGCCTCCCCGCAACGCGGTAGGGCTGCTCGACGAGCACGACGTGCAGTCCCGCTGAGTGTGCGACACCCGCCACCGCAACGAGATCTCGCGCCTGCACGCCGCCACCTGCGCCGTGTCCGAGGACGAGCGCCGCCCGCGGCTGATCAGCGCGGTTCAGGTGCGCGTTCGCAGTGCCGAACGGCGTGTCGATCTCGAGCTTCTGCACCGAGGTGATGCTGTCACGTCGAATCAGTCCGGTCACGGGCTCGGGTTTCTTCTCGGCGCGCGCTGCGGAAGCGCCGCAGGCGCAGGCTGTTGGTAACGACGAAGAGGCTGGATGCGGCCATCGCGGCGGCGGCGATGATCGGGTTCAGAACGCCCATGATTGCGAGCGGGATCGCAGCGACGTTGTAGGCGAAGGCCCAGAACAGGTTGGCCTTGATCGTCCGCAGCGTCTTGCGTGCCAGGCGAATGGCGTCGGCGGCCGCGCGGAGATCGCCCGACACGAGCGTCAGATCGGAGGCCTCGATCGCGACGTCGGTGCCGGTGCCGATCGCGAGACCGAGGTCGGCCTGGGCCAGCGCCGGTGCGTCGTTGACGCCGTCGCCGACCATGGCCACCACCTTGCCGTCGTGTTGGAGGCGCGTGACCTCGCGTACCTTGTCGCCGGGGTAGACCTCGGCCAGGACGCGCTCGATCCCAACCTCGCGTGCCACCTGCTCGGCCGTCTCGCGCGAGTCGCCCGTCAACAGCACCGGCGTCAAGCCGAGTGCCTTCAACTCGGTGATCGCTTCCGCGCTCGTCGGCTTCACGGTGTCGCGCACCTCGAGGCTTGCTCGCTCGACGCCGTCCCAGCTGACGAGGATCCGGCCGTCCTTCCGTCCGACCGAAACCTCATGCCCGTCGACGACGCCCGTGACGCCGACACCGGGCTGGTTCCTGAATGCGGACACGGAAGGAAGCTCACGAAGCTCGGTCCGCGCCGCACGCGCAACCGCCTGAGCGATCGGATGTTCGGAGCCGGCCTCGAGCGCACCGGCGAGGCGCAGCACCTCGCCGCGAGTGGCGCCGTTCATCAGCGCCACACCGGCGAGCTCCATCTTGCCCTCCGTGATGGTGCCGGTCTTGTCGAGCACGATCGTGTCGATGCGACGCGTCTGCTCAAGAATCTGAGGGCCTTTGATCAGCACGCCCATCTGTGCGCCGCGGCCGGTGCCGACCATCAGCGCGGTCGGCGTCGCGAGCCCCAAAGCGCAGGGGCAGGCGATGATCAGCACGGCGACCGCCGCGGTGAAGGCCGTCGCCGCCGAGGCGCCGGAAACCAGCCAGCCGGCCAGCGTCAGCAGCGAGAGGACGATCACGATCGGGACGAAGATCGCCGAGACGCGATCGGCAAGCCGCTGCACGGGTGCTTTGCCAGCCTGGGCAGCGTCGACCAGCCGCGCGATCTGCGCCAGCGCCGTGTCGGCGCCGACCTTGCTGGCTTCGATGACCAGCCGGCCATACGTGTTGACCGTCGCCCCAGCAACCTCGGCGCCGACGACAACCTCCACCGGCACCGACTCGCCGGTCAGCATCGACTGGTCGACGGCAGACTCGCCCTCGACGACGACGCCGTCGGTGGCAATCTTCTCGCCGGGACGGATCACGAAGCGGTCACCGACCTGGAGCAGGTCGACCGGGACGAGCACCTCCTCGCCGTCGCGCAGGACGCGCGCCTCCTTGGCACCGAGCTCGAGCAGCTTGCGAATCGCCTCGGATGAGCGGCCCCTGGCGCGCGCCTCGAGGTAGCGGCCGAGCACGATCAGCGTCGTCACGACGGCGCCGACCTCGAAGTACGTGTCGGTCGCGATGCCGCCCGCGAGGACGACGGTCGACCACAGCCAAGCGGCGGTCGTGCCGATCGAGATCAGCGTGTCCATCGTCGCCGCGAACCGGCGGGCGTTCTTCAAGGCGGCGCGGTGGAAACTGATACCGGAGTAGAAGACGACCGGCGTCGACAGGGCGAGCGCCAGCCACTCCCAGTCCTGCGGCCGCAGTGGCGGCACCATCGCAAGCAGGGCGACCGGGATCGTCAGGACGACGGCCACAGCGAGCCGGCGCGTCAGCGCGGCGAGAGGCTCGTCGTGGTGATGGTCGCCATTGGCGCGTTGCGCTTCGTGCGCCGCCTTGGCGGGGCGGGCGCCGTAGCCGGTCGATTCGACCGCAGCGAGCAGCTGCTCGAGCGGGACGTCCGGATCGCAGTGGACGGTCGCTTGCTCGGTGGCGAAGTTGACGGTCGCGTGGACGCCGTCGACCTTGTTCAGCTTCTTCTCGATCCGTGCCGCGCACGAGGCGCAGGTCATCCCCTCGAGATCGAGCCGGACCGTCCTCGCCTTGTCTTCTGGCTTCTCTGTCGTCGCGGTTGCCATTTCGCTCCTATGCGGCCTCGTAGCCGGCTTCGTCGATCGCCGTCCGCAGCCGGGCGTCATCGAGCTCGCTCCCGCGGACGCGCACGAGCTTGCTGTCGAGGTCGACCTCGACCGAATCGACGCCGCCGACCGCCACCAACTCGGCGCTGACGGCCCGCTCGCAGTGGCCGCAGCTCATGCCGGGGACTGTGTAGGTGATTTCAGCCATCGCTCCACTCCAGATCGGATATACCCCACAAGGGTATCACTGGATGGTGCGGCCTCCGCGCACTGCGAGTACGCGGAGGCTAAGCACGGAGCGAGGCGGCAGTGCTGTTAGCGCGCGAGGTAACCGCAGAGGTCGAACCCGCTTGTGATGCTTGGGTGCGGGCCGTGCCAGACGAGCTCGGGCTGAGCTGGCGATAGTCGACTCCTGAGACCCTAACCGTGCCGGCCGCGTCGACGACGAGTCGGAAGTTGTCCTGTCGATCAGCTTCGTGTGCCCGCCGACCGAGTAGCTCGCGGTGCAGTGGATCAGGTCTTGTTCGCTTCCGTCTGTGTGGAAGATGTGCATTTCGCGCGAGTCTGCGTCGACGCTGATCGGGAAGCCGCACGACTGGGTCAGCTCGGCGCCGAACGTTTCGTCAACCCCCGCGAAGTGAAACTGCTCGATCGTCGGCTGGCCCGCCGCCGATGCTCCTGCTGCAAGCATCAGCGCAACGGACGCGGTAAGCAGGTCGTTGCGATCCTGGAACGTCTTATGTCTCTCCTTCGTCTAAGGGACAAGGCGGACAACCAACGACGACTTCTCCGAGTTCTCGCCGCCGAGCTTTGTGATCGTCACTTCCCCGCCGGCGTTGCTGTACCGGCCGGTTCCCCCCAGCACGATGATCTTCTCGACTCGCGCGGTGAAGCGGAAGTACCCGGCGCCTTGAATGAGGCCACCGGGCAAAAAGATGGTCCCGGTGAAGAAGGCGGTTGTCGGCGAGGTAATCGTCGC
>JBBQQI010000101.1:0-8369 GCA_038216085.1 Gaiellales bacterium
AGCACACGCATGGGAAGTCGACGCGCTCGCCTTCTCTCTTGTCGACCGACTCCTTCGACCCGACCGCTGGATCGTCTTCGACGACCTCGACTGGACGTATGCATCGAGCGCGAGCCTCAAGGACTCTGATGTGGTTAAGGAGATGACCCACGAGCAGCAACACACCCCGCAGGTCAGGAAAGTTGTCGAACTCCTCGTCGCGACCCGCGACGACTACCAGCTTCACTTCGTCGGTCGGTACGCGCTCGCCTACAAGCAGGGAGGCGACGGCTCGCACGAGCACGATCTCGACAACATCGTTCGGTCGCACGAGGACCTGATCAAAGACTTGACATTCGCGCATCTGCGGGTCAGTTGACGCCGCCTCCTCCCCGTCTTTCTTCGGATACTTCGGAAGCGGCCGCCTCGGGTCGGCGGTTCCACGAACCGCTTCGCGGTCTATCCGGATAGACCAAGCCGGGCCGTAAAGGCCCGCGAGCCGGCCGCCCTGTACCCCGGTTCTGTACCCGATCCGGCCTCGGCCGCTCGCCGGTCACGCCTTCGGCCGTCTCTCCTAGGCGGCTAGGTGTACTGCCTACGGACGTTGTGAACGCGGCTGGTTGGGGGTTGGCCTCCGAGTGAGCTGTGTGGCCGCGTTGTGTTGTAGTGGTCGAGCCAGTGTGGCAGGGCGGCGGCGCGGTCGCGGTGTGAGCTGTAGGTGAGTTCGTAGGCCCATTCGCGCGCCATCGTCTGGTGGAGGCGCTCGACCTTAGCCGTTGGTGCGGGGCCGGTAGGGCTTCGTGGTCAGGTGCCGGATCCGGTGACGGGCGAGTAGCCGCCGGAGGTCGCGGCTTTTGATGTAGCTCCAGGCGTTGTCGGTCATCAGCCGCTTCGCGACGATCCCGTGCTCGGCGTAGTAGCTGAGTGCGCGCTCGAGGAAGCCGGCTGCGGTCGTGGCGCGTTGGTCGGGATGGATCTCGGCGTAGGCGAGCCGTGTGTGGTCGTCGATGATCGCGTGCACGTAGTCGACGCCGTCGCGGTGCTGGCGGTCCTGGCTTGAGCGGTCGCCGGTGAGGCGTTGGCCCGGCTGCTGGAAGCGCGCGTACTCGCTTGTGTCCATGTGCAGCAGGTCGCCGGGACAAGGGCCACTCGTAGCGGTTGGCCGGTTCGCGTAGCGGTCGCGGCGGCCTCGAGATCCCGGCCCGCTTGAGCACCTTCCAGACGGTCGAGTGGCAGAAGCCGGTCGCAGCGGCAACCAGCCTTGGCCCCCAACCGGTCTTGCGGCGGCAGGCGCAGATCACTTCGGCGAGCTCGGGCGCGAGCTGGTGTGGCGAGCGGCGCGGCCTGCTCGAGCGGTCAAGCAAACAGGACAGGCTTCGCCTGGCCTCTTCACCCGCATCGAGCCAGCGGTGCCACCAGCGATGAGCCGTCGCCGGCGAGACGTTGAAAGCCGCCGCAGCAGCCTTCAACGAGAGACCCTCCTCGATCGCGCGCACCAGCGCGAAACGGCCAGCCAATCCGAGCTTGGCGGCACGGAGGCGTGCGGGGGTCACCAAGACGATGCCCCCGCACCACTCGCTGCGCGACACGAACCTCACGGCGCTCGCGAAGGCGGGCCTCCCGGCGTTCTCGCTCCAGGCGCACGCGGGGCACGCCTCGATCACGACGACCCAGGGCTACGTCAACCGCGAAGAGGTCGCGGCGGCTGGCTACGCGGCTCAGTTGGAGCAGGCGCTGTTCGGCACGCGGGGTACAAACGCGGGGTACAACATCGGCTCCGAGGTGCCGGACGCCGGACCGGCGAACAATGCGAAATCGGCTTGAGCAAAGGCGGCGGGGGTGGGATTCGAACCCACGAGGGACGTGAGCCCCTAGCGGTTTTCAAGACCGCCCCGTTCGACCGCTCCGGCACCCCGCCGCGGCCTTCTTTCTACCGGCGAACCCGCCGCCGTGTCGCCGGCTTACTTCGAGATGCGGGCCGGTGCGCCGAATCCCTGCAGCACGTCCGGAACGTCGCCGCCGAAGTTCTCGAGGATCGCGAGCGCGCAGCGATCGGTGACCGCCGTCCCGTTCAGCGTGTGCGGTGGCTCGAGCTGCTTCTCGCCGACGCGGAATCGGATGCCCGAGCGCCGCGCCTGATAGTCGGTCGTGTTCGAGCACGACGTGATCTCGCGGTAGCGGTCCTGCGACGGAAACCAGGCTTCGATGTCGTAGCGCTTCGCCGCAGCGCTCGACAGGTCGCCCGCAGCGCTGTTGACGACGCGGTAGGGCACGCCGAGCTCCTGCACGATCGACTCCTCGAGCGCAAGCAGCCGCTCGTGCTCGTCCCACGACTCGTCCGGCCGGATGTAGACGACCATCTCGACCTTCTGGAACTGATGCACGCGGAACATCCCGCGCGTGTCGCGGCCGGCCGAGCCGGATTCGCGCCGGAAGCACGACGAGAACGCGCAGTATCGGATCGGCAACTGCACGAGAATCTCGCCCATGTGCATCGCGATCAACGGCACCTCCGAGGTGCCGACGAGGTACAGGCCGTCCTCCGGGATCGAGTAGTAGTCGTTCTTCTCCGACGGGAAGAACCCCGTTCCGTACATCGCCTCCTCGCGCACGAGCACGGGCGGCAGCACCGGGGTGAAGCCCGCCTCGACCAAGCGGTCGAGCGCCAGCCGGTAGAGCGCGAGCGAGAGCCGCGCCGCGTCGCCGATGATGAAACCGAAGCGCGCGCCCGAGACCTTGGCTCCGCGCTCCATGTCGTAGGCCCCGAGCTCGAGATGCTCGAGCGCGGGCTCAGGGCTCGTGCGCTCCCCCCACTCCTTGACGACGATCGCATCCTCGTCGCGGTCGCCGTCGGCGGCCGACGGGTGCGGGACGTTCGGCACCTTGCCGAGCGCGGCGTCGCGGCTCGCCTCGGCAGCCGTTAGCCCTAGCTCGGCGGCCTTCAGCTCCTCCTTCAGCTCCTTCAGCTGATCGAGCTGTGCCGCCGTCGGCTTCCCGTCGAGCTTCTGCCGCGCGCGCAGCTCGTCGACCTGCGGCACGAGCGACCGCCACCGCTCGTCGGCCGCGAGCAGCTCGTCAAAGGCCTCACCCGCCCCACGCCGCGCGAGTGCAGCGCGAAATGTCTCCGGATCGTTGCGGGCAGCCTTGAGGTCGATCATCGCGGCGAGTCTAAGGCTGTGAGTCCAAGACTGCCTCGAGGATCTGGGCGACACCTTCGCGCTCCGCTGACGGCCCAACCCAGTCGGCGACCGCCTTCACCCGGTCGTGCGCGTTCTCGACCGCCACGCCGTAGCCAGCCCACTCGACGAGCTCGACGTCGTTCTCTCCGTCTCCGAACGCCACAGTCTCGGCGGGGGTGAAGCCCATGTGTGCGGCGAGGAAGTCGAGCCCCGCGCCCTTCGTCACTCCGGATGCCGCGAACTCGAGGAAGTGCGGCAACGACTTCGAGATGTACATGCGCTCGCCGAACCGTTCCTTCGCACCTAACTCGACGCCGTCCAGGGCGCCAGGGTCGCCAACGAGCACGAGCTTGGTCGGCGGCTCCGAGAGCCAGTCGAGCATGTCTCCGACGGCGTGCACCTCGAGCTTGTTGTAGCGGCCGTAGGTTCGCGAGCCCTCCGTCAGCTCGCTCACGTACAGCTCGTCGCCGACGTAGACGTTCGGGACGTAGCCTTCGCCCTGCGCGAACGCGATGCCTTCACGCGCGAGCTCGAGCGGGATCGGCACGTGGCGCAACCAGGCGCCCTGGCCGTCCGCGACGACCGCGCCCTGGTAACAGATGACGGGCTCGCCGAGCTGCGCGGGCTCGAGCGCGCGCCGCACCGACTGCACCATGCGGCCGGTGACCACGATCACGTGCAGGCCAGCGTCCTCCGCCCGGCGCAGGGTGGCGAGCGTGCGCGCGTGCAGCTCGCCGTCCTCCCACACGAGCGTGCGGTCGAAGTCGGTCGCGACCACTCGCAGGCCGCGCGGGAATCCTGCCGGGAGCTCGATCAGCCGTTCGCGTCGCCGCCCGTGGCCTTCACCACGTAGGCGGCCACGTCAGCGATCTGCTTGTCCTTGAGCTGGCCCCTGAACGCCGGCATCTGGCCCAGGCCTTTCGTGACACGGGTAACGACGAGCGAGAGCGCCGGCTTTGCCTGGTCGAGGTTCGGGCCGACCTTTCCGCTCGCGCCGGCGTCCTTCAACGTGTGGCAGCCGGCACAGCCTGCGGTCTGGAAGACCTGCTTCCCGGCCGACGCGTCGCCGTTGTTGTAGACCGCCGGCACGGCCGCAGTCACGGCCTTCGGGATCGTCCCGACGACCTTCGTCGGCGTCGGCGAGACAGTCTTGCCGCCGTAGGGTTTGGAGTGGGAGCACCCGCTCGCGAGGATCAGTAGAGGCAGCAGGATCGCGATCGGGGCGAAGCGGCGCACAGATGCCGAGTCTATAGCGCGATCCGAGGTTGAGGCGCGATTAAGCGCCCGGCGGCACGTCACGCAATCGACCTACACTGCCGTCATGAAGCGCAGGTCCTACGGCCGCGATTTTGGGCTCACGATCCGGATGCTCGCGACGACCGGGCTGCTCGGGCTGCTCTACGTGGTCTTCGCTCTCGTGCTGTTGCGGTTCGCGGGCGTCGGCCTCGTGCCGATGTTCGTGATCATCGTTGCGATCGCGTTCTTCCAGTACTTCACCTCCGACAAGCTCGCACTGCGGGCAGCAGGCGCGAAGATCGTCAGCCGCGAGGAGGCGCCGGCGCTGCACGACATGGTCGAGCGGCTCTGCGCGATGGCCGACCTGCCCAAGCCGAAGGTCGCGATGATGGACACAGCCGTGCCGAATGCGTTCGCGACGGGCCGCTCGCCGAAGCATGCCGCCGTGTGCGTGACGACCGGTCTGTGGGAGCGGCTGGAACCGAAGGAAGTCGAGGCCGTCCTCGCCCACGAGCTGTCGCACATCGCAAACCGGGACGTGCTGATCATGACCGTGGCGAGCTTCTTCGCGATGCTCGCCGCGCTCCTGACCCGGTTCATGCTCTATGCGGGCATGTGGGGCGGTGATCGCCGCGACAACAACAACGGCCCGCCGATCTGGCTGATCATTCTTGCCGTCTCCGCGATCACCTATGCCGTCAGCTTCGTCCTGATCCGCACGATTTCGCGTTACCGCGAGTACGCCGCCGACCGTGGCTCGGCGCTGATCACCGGCGCGCCGGAGTACCTGATGAGCGCGCTGCAGAAGATCTCGTCCCAGATGACGCTGATCCCGAACCGCGACCTCCGCCAGGTCGAAGGCATGAACGCCTTCTTCATCGTCCCGGCCAAGGTCAAGTCCGCCGCCGCGGAGCTGTTCGCCGATCACCCGCCGCTCGAGAAGCGGATCGCCGCGCTCGCCGAAATCGCGCGCGACATGGGTCGCCCGGTCGCATAGCTTGTTGGGCGCCTAGACCCCTTGGGCCTGAGAGACGCACTCTTCGGGAAGAAGAAGCTCGCCGAGCCGAAGGACGATCGCCTCTTCGCCTTGACGACGGCGGCGGTGACGCTCGACGTCGAGCTCGGCCTCAAGACCGCAGGGATCGGCGCGATCGCGTTCAAGCCGCAATCCTCCGGTGAGTTCCGCAGCGCCTTCGACGACGTCGACAAGCTGGTCGATGCGGTCGCGCAGCAGTGCGGCTCGAAGGTCGAGCGAAAATCCGACGAGTACGGCTACGACTGGATCGTCGTCGAGGATCCCGACCTCGAAGATCTCGTGACGACGGCGCACACGCTCTCCGCCGAGCTCACAGCGCAGGGGTTCGGATCGCAGCTGCTCGCCGCGGACTTCAAGTTCCAGGGCGGCGCACACCCCGTCTACTGGATTTACGGGTTCAAGCGCGGCGCGTTCTGGCCGTTCGTCCCACTCGACAAGACCACACGCGACAACGCGCTCGAGCTCGAACTGAAGGCAAAGCTCGAGCAGGAGCTGCCGATCGAGCAGGACCTGAAGCGCTGGCTCGCGCTCTTCGACGCTCCCCTCTGAATGATCGAAACGATAGGCAGTCCGCTATTTGCGGTGACCGACCACCCGGACGGGTAGGACAAGGCTAGGCGGTTCGCCAGTTGTTTTCGAGGCTCGCCTGCAGCGAGTATTCGCGCAGGAGCCGGGTCGGCGTTCCGGGGTAAGGCTGTAAGCCGCAGGCTGCCTCGTGCCCCTCTAGCGGTGAACGCCCCCGGCTCCGGCACCTTCGGATGGACGCTCTGCCGACGCAAGTTCCCGGCCGAGCTTCCGCGCGTTCTTGTTCACGTACATGTCGGCGTCCGACCTGGCGACGAGGCGGCGCGCGCTCAGAGGCTGTAGACGGGTAGTGGCCGCGATCCCGATGCTCGCCGAGGACTCGAGCCGCCCGGAGGGCGTCTCGACTCGTATCTCGCCGAGGATCTCCTCGAGCTCGGAGCGGATCGCCGTCGCCGCTGCGCCGGACGCGCCGATCAGGATGACGGCGAACTCGTCGCCGCCGAGACGACCGACGATGTCGCCACGACGCGCGCGTCCGACGAGCGTGTCGGCGACGCTGACCAGCACCTCGTCGCCGACCGCGTGTCCGAACCGATCGTTGATGTTCTTCAAGTTGTCGACGTCGAGAGTCAGCACAGAGGTCTCGCCGCCGTCGCGCAGTCCCTGGGCGAGAACCCGCTCGAGCGCGTCGAAGAATCCGCGGCGGTTGAACAGCCCCGTCAGTTCGTCGGTCTGTGCCAGGTCGGCGAGCTTCGCGCGTATCTGCGCGTTGTCGAGCGTGATCGCCGCGACATCGGCGAGCCGGGCGAGCAAGCGAAGCTCGCCGTCGCCGAAGATCCGTTCGGGGCCCGAACGATGAATCGTCAGGCACCCTGCGGCGCGCCCGCGCACGACCAGCGGGATCGCGACGATCGCGTCCAGGCCGGCATCGCGGCGCGCGAGCATCGGTCGTGCAGAGGCGATCGCCAGTGCTTCGAGACTCTCTCCGGCCGGGACGACCGGACTGTGCTCGTCGCGCCGGCGAAGGCCTCGGGTCACGAGTGGGACTAGCGCGCCGTCGGGCTCGCGAAGCTCGAACAGCAGGACAGCGCTGCACGGAATCAGCTCCTCGACGGCGTCGGCGATCGCGTCGGTCAACTGCGCGAGGGTCTCCTGAGCGAGGAGGCGCGGCAACAGGACCGCGAGCCGCTCGTATGCGCGCAGGTCAAACCGCAGGTTGTCGGTTGAAGTCGAGTCGTGGTTCATGAAGCCGCATGAGCGCTCCGCGTTCGAGGAGCGCCGCCTTGTTTCTGATCCTCCTCGCAAAGGGACTCCGGCGCAATCACCTGATCAGGGGACTGCGTGCATCGAGCGCGAGATCCCTCTCACGAGGGTTCGACAGATCGGATGACTTGCCGTACGTTGAGAGAAGGCCGCGCGGCGCGGCCACTCCGGATGTTGGAAAGGACTGCGGCTTGACCAGAATCGGTTCACAGGCGCTCGCGCGCCGGAGCCACGGCGTTCGCGTCGTCGCCCCCAGCTCGGCGCCACCACTTTCCAGAGACGAGTTGGAGAGATCCCACCGGAGCCTCGTCCGGATCGCACTCGACCTCCACGACGGGCCTCTCCAGGACCTGGGGGCGATCGGCTTCGGCCTCAAGCGTCTCGCGATCGGTCTCGACGAACTGCCTGTCGACACCTCGCGCGCCGCTCACGACGTCGCAGAGATCCAGCGTCAGCTGGCTTCGCTCGAAGCCGCGCTCCGGGCGCTCGCCGAGCGCAGTGACACCGGCTTCGAGAATGTAACGCTGATCGACCTGATCGACAGCGAGGTGTCCCGATTCAGACGCCGGTCCCAGGCGACGATCGAGATCGACATCGTCGGCGACGTCGAGCCGGAGACAGCGTCACAGCGAATTGCGCTCAACCGCGTGCTCAGGGAGTCCCTGACGAACGTCGCCCGCCACGCGGGCGCGACCGACGTACGGATCGGTGTCGTCGAGTCGAAGAACGTGGTCTACCTCCAGGTCGTCGACAACGGCGTCGGATTCGACCTGATGAAGCAGTTGCGCGGGAGCGACGGGCGGGCCCACCTGGGGCTCGAAGGCATGCGCCGGCGGCTCGAGCTCCTGGACGGGACGCTCACCGTCGAGACGCGGCCGGGCGGGCCGACCTCGATCACGGCAGCGGTGAAACGATGGCGTCCGAGCGAGCGAGCCTCCTAGTAAATCTGGCTCTCGTGGTTCATGGAGGTGTGGCGACCACCGCTGCGGGCACAATTCAGGATGTTGATGGTTCAAGCAGGAAACGACATCTGACGATGGAGACTCGGTGCGCGTACTGATCGCAGACGATCACAAACTGATTGCCGAAGGGGTCAAGCGCGCCCTGAACGAGTCGGACGACTTCGAGGTCGTCGGCGAGGCGAACACCGG
>JBBQQI010000102.1:0-8313 GCA_038216085.1 Gaiellales bacterium
ACATGCTCAGCCCCTCTTTGACGACGAGGATCGCCATCGTGTACGCGCCGATCGCCATGAACGCGACCTGCCCGAAGTTGAGCAGCCCCGTCAGCCCGAACTGGAGCTGGAGGCCGAGCGCCAGGATGGTGTAGATGCCGGCGACGACACCGACGAATGCCCAGAACTCGCCGCTTGCAAGCGCGCTCACAGGACTCGCGCCCGACCAACAAGGCCCTGCGGGCGGATCATCAGACCCGCTGCGAGCACGACGAATGCGACCACCGGCTTGTAGACGGGGTTGACGCCGCCGAAGAGCGGCGTCCACGTGGAGAGCTCCATCGCGACTCCGAGGGTCAGACCGCCGGCGAGAGCGCCGTAGGCGCTGCCGATGCCGCCGAGCACGACGGCGGCGAAGATCGGCAAGAGCAGGGTGAAGCCGAAGTTGGGGTCGAAGGTCGTCTGGGCGAGTCCGGCGAGGATGCCTGCGACACCGGCCAGCAACCCGGAGAGGATCCAGGTGAAGGCGATCGTGCGGCCGACGTCGATGCCTGCGACGGCCGCGAGCGTCCGGTCATCTGAGACCGCTCGCATCGTCCGCCCGAGTGTCGTGCGCGCGAGGAAGAGACCGAGCGCCACGATGATGATCGCTGCGGCCAGGATCGTGATCCCCTGCGCCTGCGAGAGACGGACGCTGCCGAGCACGTACACCTTGTACGGGTCGACGCGGTAGGTCTGCGGTTGCGGGCCGTAGGCGAACAGGAGGCTCTGCCGAAGGACGAGCGCGAGGCCGATCGACGCGAGAAAGAGGCTCATGAAGCCGGCGCGGCGTCGCCGAAGCGGCCGCCAGAGCACGGCGTCGAGCGCCAGGGAAAGCGCAGCGGTGGCGATCATCGCGAGCACGGCCGAGACGACGAGACCGAACTTCAGTGGGCCGTTGAACGCATACGCGGCGAGCGCACCGAACGCCATGAAGTCGCCGTAGGCGAAGTTGACGAGGCGGAGGATCGCGTAGACGATCGAGACACCGACGGCGGCGATCGCGATCACGGATCCCGTCACGAGGCCGTTGGCTACGAGTTGCGCGAACATCTAGACGAGTTGCGGCTCGGGCACGAGGCGGTTGTCGGCGAACCGGCCGGCATCGAGCGCCGCGCGCGCGGGATCGGACTCGCCGTCGAGGACGACGTCCGCGATGATCCGAGCGACGGCGGGCGCGATCATGAACCCGTGCCCACTGAAGCCGGCGGCGACGAACACGCCTTCGTCGACCTGCCCGAGGATCGGTTGGTGGTCGGGCGTCGTGTCGTACTCGCCGCGCACGAGCAGCGGGAACGAGACGTAGGTGAGTACCGGCAGCAGCTCCTCGACCATCGCTTTGACGTGCGCACTCCATCGCGGCTGCTGTGTGTCATCGCCGCGCGCCGCGAGATCGGAGGCGAGCACGCGACCGTTGCCGAGCTGCTTCGCGGCGAAGTGCCGCTCGGCTGAGATGACGAGCGGCTCGAGCAGCCGCTCCGCGATCGGGTCGCTGTAGAAGAGGTAGCGGTCCTCGCGAATGATGGGCAGGCCGGGGACGAGCCGCGGCGTGTCGGCGCCCGCCGCGACGACGACGGCGCCCGCGTCGAGCTCGTCGACGGAGCGAACGTCCTGGATGCGGATGTCGAGCCCGGTCGCGAAGGCCTCCACCACTCCTTGCGGGCGGTCGAAGTAGCCATCCTCCGCACACCACGCTCCGCCAACGATCCACTCGACGCCGAGCCCCGGAACGAGCTCGGCGGCTTCGGAGGCCGTCACGATCCGAGAGGGGACGCCCGCGTCGTTCTGGACGCGGACGTTCGCGGTGAGGCGCGCCAGCGTCTCCTCGCCATGAGCGAGGAAGAGATAGCCGCAGCGCGTGAAGCCGAGCGGGACACCCGGCTGCAGGTGCTCGTCGGCCGCGGCGTAGAAGTCGGCCGACTCGCCGGCCAGGCGGCATGCGATGGGCGTACCCCACTGACGCCGCACGCCGCCGGGCTGGACTCCCGACGCACCAGAGCCGATCCCGGTGCGCTCGAACACCGCCACTCGCGCGCCGCGGCCGGCCAGCTCTCGCGCAATCGCGAGCCCGACGACGCCCGCGCCGACGACTGCAACATCGAGTGAGGCTCGCGGCACCGCCGCATCATGGCAGTCTCAAGGAGCCGGGGAGGCATGCCGATCCGTGATCCGTGTGGGAGACGTGTCGCTTCTGGCGGCTGATGCGTACCAACGGCATCGTCGGCGCGAAGCGGCGCGGCACGTCGTGGCGGACAACCAGGGCCGACCTGCAAGCTCGCCGGCGGCCCGATCTCGTCCGGCGGCTTCAGCGCCGCCCGCCCGAACGAGCTCTGGTTCGCCGACCTCTCCTATCTGGGCTGCTGGGAGGGGCTCGTCTACTTCGCGTTTCTGATTGACGCCTGCAGCCGATGGTCGTCGGCTGGCAGCTCGCGACGCACATGCGAACAGACCTCGTGCTCGACGGCCTGACGTTTCGTCGCGATGTTTCGGGCGGCAGGTTACGAGCGCGCCGTCAGAGCAGAGTTGCGGGTATCGTGCAAGCAGCGCTGGCTCTAGCTGTTGAAGCCGCCGAGGCTCTGCGAGTCCCTCTCCGACTGTGACCCCCAGGGCTGACGCCGCAGGGCGCGTCCACTCGAGCGCGCTTCCCTGTATAGGCACAGAAGGAGCGTCAGATGCATGCCACCGTTCGTCGGTACGAAGGTGTGGAGGTGACCCGCAGGAACGAGGTCACGGGCAAACTCGACGGCACACCTGTCCCGCAGCGCCGCACGTCGCCCGGGTTCCGCCACTCCTACCTGATCGGGCTGTGCGGCCGCGGCTCGTGGGCGCCGATCACTGCCGCGCGAGAGCTCGCACAAAGAGATCTCCGAACGCCGCAGGAGTGAAGAGAACGGCGACCGAGAACGACGCGGCGACCGATTCCCTCCAGCGCTTCCTGAAGGATCTCGGCAAGGTCGAACTGCTGAGCGCTGCGCAGGAGGTCAAGCTCGCCAAGCGGATCGAACGCGGCGATCACAGCCGACCCCGAGTGGTTGGCTAGGGGTAGCTGCGTCTGGTTTCGGTGAGGCCGCGCCGAGGTGACCATCGTTTCACCGTCATCTGGCCGTGCTCGGTGTCCAACTGATGAAGGTGGCCTGTTCGATGGCTCGAGCGACCAGCCGACGCCGCCACAGTCTTTGCCTTGAGCAAAGGGGCATCAAGCCGATACCCGACAGCGAAAACAGTGTGTACAGGGCGTTATTTTCTGCCGGCACCGCACATATTCACACGGATTGGCAGCGCGTGTCAGCGCGCTGCCTTCACAAAGAAGCCCTCCCGCCACCACCTGTCGAACGGGACGACGTGGCGCGGAACTACAACTAGCTAGGCGGTCGGTTTGCGCTTGCGCGGGCGGGCGGCTGGCTCGACGAGTGCGACCCCCGCCGCTGGGGCAATCGTGCTCGTCCGCCCGTCGTCCCAGCGCACCCGCAGCCGCTGCGGCTGCTCGCTCAGCACCTCCTCGACAAGGCCCGCCCGGCCCGACTGGCTTGCCCGCTCGGACTCAATCGTGATTCTGTCGCCAGCATGAACTGTCACCACTGCCTCCTTCAACACCTCGGCGCTCAACACCGACGACAGTGTATTGAAGTCTCGCCTCTCAGTCCGAGCAAGAACTGTTGCGCTGGCGCTCCTTGCATGCGGTTCAAAGTCAGCAGACCGGACACGCGGATCGACGCGAGATTTGCAGGCGGAACCGAGTTTTGGTACGCCAGACGCCGGGCGCTCCCTACGGTCTAGAGCTCGCCTGACTCCGCGCTTGACGGCCGGGCTGCGGGCGAGTACCAATCCTGGAATGGACGTTCCTGAAGAGATCCGCGAGCTTCCCGACGTGACGATCCGCGTACGCGAAACAGCCCCCGGATTCTTCGAGGCCAGCCTGAAGCCGACCGACCCTCTCCACATCGCGCGCAACGGCTACACGCTCGACACCCGGCGTGGCCTGCGAGGGCGCACCCTCAACGAGGTACTCGATCGAGCCGAAGCACACTGGCGTCAGAACTACCCACGGACTTGAAACCCGCAGACCGTTTTCGCAGCACCCTGACCGAACCAGTGTGCGCCGCGACGCCGTCGTGGAAGCGACAATTCCCAACCGCTAGCTGTCCCGCCTACATACGTTGCGAACGGCCGAGGAGCAGGGGGCCCGGCGGTCTTACGCCTGCAGCGACCGTTCGAATCAGCTTGCGCTCCAGTGCCTCGATCCCGCCGGACCGCACGGGCATCGGTCGCCGCGCGGTACCGTTTCGGCGATGGCGGGTCGCGACGAGCCGCGTGGCCGGGACCTCGACGACTGGTTCGACGAGCCCGCGAGTCCGTCCGCGCCTCGAGCGCAGGCGAACCATCCGCGAGATCAGGGAGACGCCACGCCGCCTGCAAATGGCGACGACTGGCTCGGCGACGACGCACAGCCCGCGGGTAGCCCTCGTTTTAGTCCCCTCCGCGGATTGTCCGAGCCGCGGCTTGCGGTCGCGACCCTCGTTGCGCTCCTCGTACTTCTCGGGCTCGGCCTCGCGCTGAGCGGAGCGTTCAGCAGCGCGACCCCGCGGCGCACCGCAACCACCACGGTCGCGACAAACGCCACGACGACCACCGCGACTTCAACAGCGACGCAGCCGCAGTCGAGCGCGACCGCCGCGCCTTCCCGTCCGCTGAAGCCTGGCGACCAAGGCTCCGAGGTCACGGTGCTGCAACGGGCGCTTGCGAGCCTCGGCTACTCCCCCGGAGCCGTCGACGGAAACTACGGGTCCTCGACCCAGCGTGCGCTCGCCCGGTTCCAGAGCTCCTCGACGCTCACCCCGGACGGCATCCTCGGCCCACTGACATTGGTCGCGCTGCGCAACACGCTCAAGGGCCTGTGAGCCACGCCTCAGCGGTGCACGATCGACTGTCGCCGCTCGGGTTCTTTCACGCCTGAACGAACTCGCTGCAACCTCCTGGTGCCCCAGCCGGGGGCAGGTTTGCTGCAGCGGCCCGGGCGCGCCGTTCGGCGGGATGCTCAGGCACCCGCGCCGGGGAGAACGAGTCCGCTCTCGTAGGCGTAGATCACTGCCTGCACGCGGTCGCGGAGATCGAGCTTTTGCAGGATCCGTGCGACGTGGGTCTTCGCGGTCGCCTCGCTGATCACGAGTCGCGCGCAGATCTCCGGGTTTGAGAGACCGGCGACGAGTAGTTCAAGAACGTCGCGCTCGCGCGGGGTCAGGTCGGCAACCGCTGCTGGTGAGCGCGCCGGTGCGGCGGGCTCGCGTCGTGCGAACTCCTCGATTACCGAACGGGTCACGGCGGGTGCGAGCAGCGCCTCGCCGCTCGCGATGATGCGCACGGCCGCGACGATCTCCTCGGGCGGCGCGTCTTTGAGCATGAACCCGCTCGCACCTGCGCGCAGCGCGTCGTAGACGTAGCTGTCGAGTCCGAACGTCGTCAGGATCAGCACACGCGCCGACGGCTGCGCGCCGACGATCGCCCGGGTCGCCTCGATCCCGTCGAGCACTGGCATCCGGATGTCCATCAGCACGACCTCCGGCCGGTAGACGCGTGCGGCCTCGATCGCTTCTTTGCCGTCGGCGGCCTCCGCGACGACGCTCAGCTCGGGCTCGCTCTCGAGGATTTTCCTCAGACCGACTCGCGCGAGCGCCTAGTCGTCGGCGATCAGGACCGTCGTCATCGGATCGGCAGCTGGACGCGCACGGCGAACCCCCCGGTCGGTCGCTTGCCGGCATCAAGCCGACCACCGTACAACGCAGCCCGCTCGCGCATGCCGACGAGGCCGTGACCACCTCCGAGGTCGCGCCCAGTTGTCGCAGCGCCGTCGTCGAGGATCTCCAGCTCGAGCGTTTCCTGGCCGAAGTGCACGCGCACGGCCGCGCGCGCGCCGTCGGCGTGCTTCACAAGTTGGTCAACGCCTCCTGCACGATTCGGTAGGCCGACAGCTCGATCCCGGCGGGCAGCGCGCGCCGCTCGCCCTCGACGTGCAGCTCAACCGGCAGTCCCGCCTCGCGCACCTGCGTGACGAGGAGCGGCAGATCGTCGAGGCCCGGTTGCGGCGCGAGCGGGTCGGCCGCGTCGCTCCGCAACATCCCGACGAGACGCCGCATCTCGGTCAGCGCACCGCGCCCGATCGACTCGATCGTCTCGAGCACCTCGCGCGTCCCTGTCTCCTCGGGTCGGAGCACACGCCGCTCCGCACCGGCCTGCACGACCATCATCGAAACGTTGTGTGCGATCACGTCGTGCAGCTCGCGCGCGATACGCGCCCGCTCTTCGACGAGCGCCTCGCGGGCGGCCACGTCGCGCTCGCGGCCTGCAATCAACGCCTTCCGGTCGCGATCGCCGATCACGCGCCGGACGAGCAGAACGACGAGCCCCGTGACGACAGTGAACAGTATGCCCTGACTGAACGGCCCTTTCGCGAACGCACTCGACGCAAGTGACGCGCCGACCACGACGACGAAGCCGATCGCGAACCGGCGCGGCGGTGTCCAGACGGCGAGCGCGTACAGCGCACAGAAGAATGCGATCGGTAGACCGACGAACTGGGCATCGCCCCAGACCGCGTGCTGAACAGTCTCGAGCCCCGGAACCAACGTGCCGACCAGGCTCGGGTAGCGGCGACGGACGACGATCGGCAGCGAGGTCGCGAGGCTGAGCAACGCCGCGGGGACGCGATGGCCCGCTGCGTCGCCGGCGACCCAGATCGCGAGCTGTCCACCGACCGCGAGCCCGAGCCCGAGGAGCCAGTCGATCACCACCGGGTCGAGCCCCAAGCGCGACCCTCGGAAGCTGTGCGCGTCCACGCGCCAACCGTAGACCGCTGCGGCCCGCGTGTCATCAGCCGATTCGCCGATTCATGGTGCTCCAAAGATCAGCCAATCGGCCGATCGAAAGATCAGCCGATCCGCCGACGATTCCCGGTGGGCAGCCTCCTACCGTCCCCACCGTCGGAACACATCGAACGGAGGAGGGCCTGATGAGTGACGTGACGGACGGTCGGATGATGGCAGCGCTGATGCGGTTCGCACCGCTCACTGGTGCGGGCTTCGCGGTGCTGACCGCGGCCGCATTCCTGCTGATGGACAAGAACCCGGAACCCGACGCATCGATCTCGAAGATCACCGGGTACTGGGCGCCCCACCATGCACACGTCCACACAGCGAGCATCCTGCTCGGCTACGCCGCCGTGCTCTTCGCCTGCTTCGGTGCAGCCATCTGGTCGCGCATCCGCGCGGCGAACTGGAGCCCGCTCATCGCCGGTGTTGCCCTGCTCGGGACCGCGGTCGCCACAGTCGGGCAGCTTGCGGCCGCGACGACGTACTTCGCACTCGGCGACCTCGCCGACAGGCAGACGACACTGCCGGCGACCTTGCAAACGCTGCACGTCTTCGGCTCGGAGCTCTCGTTCCCGGTCGCGGGCGGCATCGAACTGCTGCTCCTCGCCGTCGCGGCAGCGGGCATCGGCGCCAGGGCCTTCCCGCGCTCGCTCGCCTATCCGGCACTCGTGATCGGGGCGCTGCAGCTGACCTCGATCGGCTTCATCGCCTTCCTCCTCTTCCTGGTATGGGCAGTCGTCGCCGGGATCGCACTTGCCGTCCCAGCTCGCGCCGGCGGTCGCACGCATACGAGCGCCACTCGTTCTCAAAACCTGCACGCCGAAAGGAGCACCACATGAAGCACCGAGTCATCCTCAGCGCCCTCGGGCTCGCATTCGGCCTCTGGGAGGCGATCGACATCTTCCAAATCGACGCCCCCACCGTCGCAGCGGCCTTCGCCGCGATGTTCCTCGCAGCGACGACCTGGTTCTGGCTTCGGGAAAGCACGTGGGCGACGCTCTGGCTGCTCGTCCTGTTCGCATTCGAGGCGGCGGTCGCACCTTCCCTGAAGCACGTCGAGGCGGTGACGAAGGTTGCCGCGTTCTCACTCGGCGTCACCGGAGCGATCGCTGCGCTGACGACGCTCACCCTGCACCGTCGACAGACACGCGACGAGCCGCTCTTGACCTGACCGATCAAACTCCGTCTACTGCAGGAACTCGGCGCGAAAGGCCCCGTCTCAGGGGCCTTTCGTATAGCGGGGCAGGATTTGATCCTGCGACCTTCGGGTTTGCGCGTTTTCCGTCGCTTTCAGCTCGTCGCGACCTTCAACCGGTGAGTCGGGATGCTTGCATCGGCCGGGCCATCTGCCGACGGAGCACCGCAAGCTCGTGACGCAAGACGAGTATCTCGACTTCGTTCGCAGCATCGGATCGACAACGCAACACAGCCA
>JBBQQI010000103.1:0-8293 GCA_038216085.1 Gaiellales bacterium
CAACCAGACGGTGCGCAACGTCTTCGTCGTCGGCCCCGACAAGAAGGTGAAGCTGATCCTCGTCTATCCGATGACGACGGGCCGCAACTTCGACGAGGTGCTGCGCGTGATCGACTCGCTGCAGCTGACGGCGAAGCACAAAGTCGCGACGCCTGCGAACTGGCAGCAGGGCGACGACGTCATCATCGCCGGCTCGGTGTCGGAGGACGAAGCGAAGGAGACCTACCCCGACGGCTGGGATGCGCCGCGTCCGTGGCTGCGGATCGTGCCTCAGCCGCGCTGAATCCGCGGCCACTAGGCTGAATTCGCGGCCCACTAGAGAGCCTAGATGGTTGATCGACAATTGGGAGCACCCGCGGCTGGTGACCTGGATGCGGCGCAGCTCAGCCAGTTCGGGCTTGAACGTAGGCACCGCTATGCCCTGCGCCCGACCTGACTGACCTGCTTGATCCAAGCCATCCCCGCGGGCACGCGAATTACCGATCAACCATCTACTCGAGCCACTCGCCCCGGCGCATCAGCTGCCGGTCCGCGAGCTCGTTTGCTTCGCGCCAGGCCTGGATTCCGTGCGGCCTGATCCGGAGGTAGATGTAGTCCTCGGTCTCCGTTCTCGGATCGAAGCCGGTTGCCTGCGCGTGAGCGTCCTCGAGTGCGGTGTCGGCGCCGACCGGAATCAGTTCGACCGTCCCTTCGACGATCACGACGTCGCGCGTCGGGCCGAGCGCGACCCGTGCCCAGCCCGCGCGAAGGAGGTTGACCGCGGTGCGGCTCGCGCCCGGAGTTGCGATCGTCAGCGTCGACTCGTTCCAGTAGTAGGAGAGCGGGACGAGATAGGCGCTGCCCGTCTCATCCGCCGATGCGACCCACAGGTCGACGTCCGCGCGCAGCCTGGCGAGCACGTCGAGCCTGCGCTGCGACCTCGACCGTGCGGGCTCAGGAGCTTCTGCTGCCATCTGCTTCTCCTTTCGGATATTCGCACCTGCGTGCTGAGCGTTACCCGGTGGTGTCGTGCTCGGCTCGCTGTTCGACGAGCCGCAACGCGAGCTTCGGACATTCCTTGACGGCCCGCGCCGCGTGGGCCTGCAGGTGCGCCGGCACGCGACGCGGATCGATGATCGGATAGCCCCAGTCGTCGAGGCGGATCCACTCGGGCAGCAGTTCGGCGCAGATGCCGTGACCGTCGCAGGCGATCGGGTCGAGACGCAGTTTGCTAGGCATCGTGCGCTCCGACCGGGAGTACACCGCGGTCTCGCCGGCCGCAGCCTCGATGACGCAGGTGATCGGCGCACTCGTGCTCGAAGACCGACAGAGTGCTGGCGACGAAGTTCGCTGCGCCGTCGGGGTGGCGGCACGCGCCGCGTCCGACGACCTGCTCCGCCCAACGCTCGAGCTGACGTCGATCGCCGCCCCTGCCCGTGGCGATCTGCTCGAGCCCGTCCGCCAGCGACCGAAGCCCGTGCACGCACGGGCCGCACTGATCTGCGCTCTCAGCCGCGAGGTAGCGCGCAACACGCGCGCCTTCAGCGAGCGCGCAGGCAGCGGCGGGCAACGCGACGACCACACCGGCTCCAAGCCCCGCTGCCGTTGTCAAGCGCAGGCTCGCGTCGCGGGTCCAGCTGCCGAAATACCCGCCGACGAGGAATGCCTCGAGCGGTTCCGACGGCCCGCCCGCCTGGGCGATCAACTCCGAGATGCGTGTTCCGAGCTCGATCTCGTAAACACCGGGCCGGAGGACCGCCCCGCTGAGCGTGACGAGCGTGGTACCCGGTTCGCGCTCGCTGCCGAGAGAGCGAAACCACCGTGAGCCGAAGCGCGCGATCAGCGCCAGGTGAGCGAGCGTTTCCGCGTTCTGAACGAGGGTGGGGGCGCCGTTCAGCCCGCGCTCGTAAGGATACGGCGGCTTTAGCGTCGGCTTGGCCGGCTTGCCGGCAAGTGCGCTCAGGAGCGCCGTCTCTTCGCCGACGACGAAGCCGTTCGGCACCGTCTCGAGCCGCCACCGCACTCGCTCTCGCCGCTCTCCGAGCGCGGTCGCGAGCCGGGCGCGTTCGGTTCGTGCTCCGCGGCTAGTCGCGATCACGATCTCCAGCGCACCGACTGCAGCCGCTGCCGCCACAGCGCCGTCGAGCACGAGGTGCGGGACGCTGCGCATGAGCGCGCGGTCCTTGCCGCTTGCGGGCTCACCTTCCGACGCGTTGACGACGACCACGGCGCGGCGGCCGCGCTGCTCCGAGACCGCTTGCAGCTTCTGCGCCGTCGGGAAGCCAGCGCCGCCGCGCCCGCGGAGACCGCTCGCCTCGACGGTCGAGATGAGGTCGGGCCCGAGTGGGAGAGGACCGTGGCGGTTCACGTGCTCGGCCTGGGAGACGGCGAGGCTGTCGGCACGCACGGAGACGAGCAGCCTGCCCACGCCTTCCGGGGGACTGAGCCTCCGTCGCGATGAGACGGCAGCGGTCAATCGGAGCTCGCAGGGGCGCCATTGACGGTGCCGCTCACCGTTCCGTGAGTCGTGTTGATCTGCAGGGTGAACGCAAGCTGCAGTCGCACTCCTGCCGGTGTCGCGAGGTTCGTGATCACTCGCGTTCCCGCGAGGGACGTGACGCTCCCTGTGAAGACGGTGCGCGTACCGGCGGGGACGTACGACACGCCGCTTGCGGTCATCGACACGCCGCCCTGGAGGGGCTCGCCTTGCAGGTCGATGCGCACCGCGTCGGCGGACCCGCCCTTCAGCCGGCCCGAGATTACGACGGCGACGAGGCCGTTCGCGGTGTTCGACTCGTGCACGCGGCCCTGGAACGTGGCCGTGAATCTCGTGCGTGGAAGTGCGACCCGCTGGGTGGTCATTCGGACCGCCGTCTGCACGGTCCGTCGGCGCGCGAGCAGCGTCGTCGGTGTGCCGGCTCGCTTGGCCCACCCCTGTTGAGCAGGCCCGCTCTGATACCAGAGGAAGATCGCGACGGGTGTCACGAGTGCTGCCGCGGCGCTCGTCAGCCGCACGGAGAGCCGTCCGCCCTGCCCGAACGCGGCGCGTGCTAGCACGGCGAGCACGACCGTCCCGATCGCGACGAGCGCGATCACCAACATGAACCCGACGCGCGCATCGCTCCCGGTGCCGAGCGCGTGCACCAACGCGACCGGCCATGAGGCATAGGCGAGCCAGTGGATGCCGCGCCAGATCCTGAATCCGATCCGCGCACGCAGGAGACTCGTCGCAACGAGTGCGAGCAGCAGGTCGAGCGAAACGGCGCCGAGGCCGAGCCAGACGGGGCGGTAGTGAGAGACGAACGGGATCACCGCGTCCTGAAGACGAACGGGCGCATAGCCGTCCAGGATCGTCGTCAAGACATGTGCGACGACGAAGGCGATCGACAGCAGCGTCAGGTTCCGGTGCAGGCCTGCGAGCGCGAAACGCGGCCAGCGCGGGCTCCGCCAGCGAACCGAGGTGACCACGCCGAGCGCGACGGAGGCAGTGAGCAGGAGCAGCGAGACGATGCCGGTCCCGCGCGTCAGGTACCAGAAGGCCTTGGCGCTGACGAGGGCCGCGAAGATCACGCCGCGAGCCGGTCGACCGGCCAACCGCCGGTGTAGACGACATCGCCGTCGGCGCGCACGAGGCGTGCCGGGAGCTGACGATCCTCGAGCCAGCCGGGTGCCGCGTCGCCCAGGACGACGGAGGCGGTCGCGGCGACATTCGCGTCGAAACACGTCGCGGCCGCCACGCTCACCGTGTGCCAGACCGTCGGTGCAGGCAGGCCTGTCGCAGGGTCGAGGAGATGGTGAGCAGAACCGCGGTCGGTCGACCAGCGGCGGACGGTCGTGGTCGACGTCGCGAGCCCGCCGTGCACGATCGACACGACCGGGCCTGCTCCGTCCAGTGGAGCGGCGTGGTCCGCGGCGACGCGGATCGGCCAGCCGCTCTCCGGCGAGACTCCGCCGACGGCGATGTCGCCTCCGAGCGAGACGAGCACGCCGCCGCGGCAGTCACCGGCGATCGCAGCGACGGCGCGGTCGGCGGCCCAGGCTTTCGCAGTCGCGCCCAGGTCGAGCTCGATCCCCGGCGGCGTCTGCAGTGTCAGCTGCTCCGGATCGAGCCGGATCAGGCGCCATTGTGGCTCGCGCGGAAGCCGGGCGCCGATCACCCACGTCGCGCGTTCGCGCACCAGCGAGAACGTCTGGTCGTAGCCTGCGGCGCGTAGCTCCGATCCCAGGGTTGGATCCACTCGTCCGTCTGACGCCGCCGCGGCGGTGAGCGCCACGGTCAGCAGTTCGGCAAAGAGCGGCGAGACCGAGACGACCTCGCCGGCGCGGGCATTTGCTAGTGACAGCTCCGAGTCGGTGCGAAAACGGCTGCACGTGGCATCGAGTTGCCGAAGCTGCTCTTCGAGCGTTGCGCATGCGGGCGCGAGCGCGTCCTCGTCGGTGACCGCAACGACTGCCGTCGTGCCGAGTGCGGGGAACGACCTCGAACGCAGGTGGCGGCTCATGAGCCACCGGACGAGACGACCGGCGGCGCAGAGGACGACACCGGAGGTGCGACGGGTGTCGACGGTGCCGGCGTCGAGGAAGGGGCGGACTGCGCTGTGACGAGCGGCGCCCGCGGTGCGACGGTCAGTCCCCGCAGCGTCCGCGCGTGTTCGACGACAGGCGACACGGCGACGACCTTTTTGGTGTGCGTCGAGCCGGCGGCGAAAGCGGCGAAGATGCCGCTCAGCGTCACGGCAGCGGCAACTGCACCACCCGTGAACCGTCGCAGCCGATGGTTTGCCTCCTCGCGCACCGCCAGAGCACGGCGCAGATCAGCCCGTTGTTCTTTGTCTGCCACGGCGACACGGTCGCAAACGCAGATGAGACCGGGATGAGCGCAGGCTTTGAATCTCCTAAGTTTGCGTCGGCAGATCTAGCCAGACGTCTGCTCCCCCGCCCGGCCGGTTGCAGGCCCGGGCACTGCCTCCGTGTGCTTGTGCGATCAGGCTGACGATCGAGAGGCCGAGCCCCGCACCTCCCTGGCTGCGAGCCTCGTCCGCGCGGCTGAACCGGTCGAAGGCGCGGCCGAGAAACTCGGGCTGGAATCCAGGCCCGTGGTCTGCGACGTGCAACTCGACGGTCCCGTCGTGTTCGGCCAGGTAGAGCTCGACATCGCCTGCCCCGTAGGCAAGCGCGTTGTCGACGAGGTTCGAGAGCGCCTGTTCGAGGCGGTCGCGGTCGCCGACGAGGACTGCAGCCGCTTCGCGCGCCCACACGCTGCGTTTCAGAGCGGCCGCCCGGGTGCTGAACCGGGTGGCGACCTCTCCCAGCAGATCGTCGGCATCGGTGCGGTCGCGCCGCAGCGGCAAGGGGCCCTGCTCGGCTCGCGCGATCAGCAGCAGGTCGTCGGCAAGCCGTGAGAGTCGCTCGGTCTCGTCCGCGGCCGAGCGCACGGCCGCCTCGAGCTCCTGCGCGGTGCGCGGGCGGCGCAGGGCGAGCTCGAGCTCGGTGCGCAGCAGAGCGAGCGGGGTGCGTAGTTCGTGGCTCGCGTCGGCGACGAACCGCCTCTCGTGCTCGAACGACGCGCGCAGCCGCGTGAGCATGTCGTTCAACGTCACGGCGAGCCGCGAGATCTCGTCGCCGCCGGCCGGGACGGGGAGCAGCGTCTGCGACGTTGCCGTGACGGCAGCCGCCCGTCGCCGCATCGCCTCCACCGGTCGCAACGCCGCGGCTGCCAGGCCGTAGCCGGCGAGCGACGCGAGCAGCAGCGCGAGTGGGCTCGCGATCAAAAGCTCGCGCAACAGCCGATGCAGGCTCTCGTCGCGCGACGCAAGCGAGCGGGCGACGACGACCACGTTGTGCCCATCCCCGCCGCGGACAGCGAGCAGGCGCCACTCGCCGGCAAGCTTCGGGATCGAGACGGTGTTGCGGATCGTCGCACCCGCCAGAGCACGTGCCGCGTCGCCGGCGCCGAGCAGCGGAGCGAGGTTCGACGGGGACGACCGGCTGGGCGTCCCTCGATCGTCGGCCACCTGCGCCAACGTCGTGCCGGCAGCGACATCTGGATCGACGAGCCCGTGCTCGTCGTGTGTGCGAGACACGACTTCGTGCGACTGGGTGCGGAGCGATTGATCGACCGACGCGAGCAGGGCGTCGCCGACCCCGATGTACACGAGGAACGCCATCGCAGCGAGCACGACGGCCATAGCCACCGCGAAGGCGAGTGTGAGCCTGACGCGAATCGGGAGCTGCGTCACGCGGCGGCTCGCAGGCGGTAGCCGACGCCGCGAACGGTCTCGAGCGAAGTGAGGCCGAACGGGCGGTCGATCTTCTCTCGCAGGTAGCGGACGTAGACGTCGACGATGTTCGAGCGTGCGTCGAAGGCCATGTCCCACGCTCCGGTCAGCAACTGGTCGCGCGTCAGCACCGCGTTCGGCCGTCGCATGAACATCTCCAGGAGCGCGAACTCCTTCGCCGACAACGCGAGCTCAGTGGTCCCGCGCCACGCCTGATGCGACGCAGGATCGAGGCGAAGGTCGTCGACCTCGATCACGACCGGCCGCTGATGCGGAGCGCGTCGCACGAGTGCTCGCAGACGCGCAAGGAGCTCCTCGAACGAGAACGGTTTCGGGAGGTAGTCGTCGGCCCCGGCGTCGAGCCCTTCGATGCGGTACTCGACGGCGTCACGCGCGGTCAGCATCAGCACCGGGCTCCAGACCCCCTCGCCACGCAGGCGCCTGCACACTCCGAACCCGTCGAGCACCGGCAGCATGACGTCCAGCACGATGGCGTCGTAGGCGGTGGTCTTCGCCATCCACACCGCCTCCTCGCCGTTCGATGCGATGTCGGTCGCGTGTCCTTCCTCGCGCAGCCCACGCGCGAGCAATCGCGCGAGCTTCGCTTCGTCCTCGACGACCAGGAGACGCATCAACCCATTCTGCTAGTCGGCACCAGCGAAATGCAGCCAGTGAACCCAGGGGTGGACGAGCGGAAGCGTTGCGACGGCCAGGATCGCACCGGAGACGACGACTGCCGCGACGATGCCGGCCCGCAGGGGGGCTCCGCGCGCGTTGCCACGAAGCTCGCCGGCGGCGAGCCTTCGCACCCTCGGAATGTGACCGAGCACGTGCACGGACATCGCCGCGACCCACACCGCGAAACTTGCCTTGTGCAAGCCCAGCACGAGCGACTCACCAGGCCCGATTGCGGCCAATAGCCGGTGCTCGCCACCTTCAGTCCCACGATGGGAACGAGCAGCATGCCGACGACGATGTGCCAGGACAGGAACGTCTGCAGCGAGAGGAGAGTCGCTCCTTCGATCGCGAGCACCACGAGCAGCACGAGCGCAGTCTGCGCCGTCAGACGCGAGTTGCCGGTTGCCCCTCCGACGACTCTCCTTGGCGCGCACGAGTGACATTCGAGCAACCGCAGATGAGACCGAGGTGAGACCAGCACGGTCGGGCGACTGCCGCGCTCTCCCGGCGCGTTACTTCGAGGCGTCCGGCGACCGCGCGGCAACCGCGGGCCTGCGCGCCCCTGTGCCCCCCTCGGCCGCCTCCGTCGCGCCCGCGACCCGTGCGGCTGTCTCGGCTGCAGCGCCGAAGCGGAGGATGCGCCCGCCGAACGCGATTGCGCAGACCGCGAACCAGGCCCAGCCGAGCGCCAGGCCCGCGACCACGTCCGTCACCCAGTGCACGTCGAGTAGCACGCGGGTCGTGGCGACGGCGACCGCGATCCCGGCCGCGAGACCGGTGAGCGCGGCCCGCGACGGCCGAGCACGGCCTCGGCCGAGCAGCAGCGCCGCAGTCGCGTAGAAGGCGGCAGCTGTCGCCGAGTGGCCGCTTGGAAACGACGGCCCAAGTGTCGCCGCGGCGGGATTGAAGGTGGGGCGCAGCCGGCCGGCGAGCTGCTTGACGGTCAGGGTAAGAATCTCCTCACCGCCCAGGACGGCGACGATGAACGGCGTCACCCAGACGCTTCGTACCCTGATCGTCTCCGCGACGGCCAGAACGACGCAGAGCACGATCACCGTGTAAATCGCTCCGAGTTGTGTGACGGTGTTGAGGACGTGCGTCGACGTTGCCGATGCGTGACGGTTTCCCCACTTCGCCACGCTGTTGTCGATCCCGATCGAATGCGAGTTACTCCGCACGAGGTACGCGAGCACGCCGAAGAGCACGCCGCCACCGATCGCGAAGAGGAGGGCGACCGTCAGCGCCAGGCCCGTCGCGACCGCCGGATCGACACGAGACCTCAGAATGGTTCGCAGACTCCGATGCCTGCCGAGCGTCTCCCCAACCTTGCGGGCGGTGTCGAGGACCGGGGCGGCGGA
>JBBQQI010000104.1:0-8191 GCA_038216085.1 Gaiellales bacterium
GGAAACGGAGCTCGGCCGGTTCCTCGACCACGTCGCCGACGATCGCCTCGCACCGCTCTGGCGGCTCGCAGCGACGACGGGGATGCGCCGCGGCGAGCTGCTCGGCCTCACCTGGCTGAACCTCGACCTCGACGGCGGCACGCTCCGCGTCGAGCAGCAGCTCGTACCGACCCGCGGCGGCGCCACCTTCGGGCCGCCGAAGTCGCGACGGTCACGCCGCAGAATCGCGATCGACGCCGACACGGTCGACGTCCTCCGGGCGCACCGGGAGACGCAGCTGCTCGAGCGGCAGGTCGCAGGCGACGCCTACGTCGACCAGGACCTCGTGTTCGCGAACGAGATCGGCCAGCCGATCTACCCGACCCGCCTGGGGGAACTGTTCCTGCGCCAGCGCAAGGCCGCCGGCCTGACCGTCGGGACGCTGCACACGCTCCGCCACACCCACGCAACCCTCGCGCTCAGCAACGGTGTGCCGCTGCACGTGATGGCCGCCCGGCTCGGCGACCGGCCGGAAACCGTGCTCGCAAACTACGCGCACCTGCTGCCGCAGTCGGACGCGCAGGCGGCCGAGCAGGTGGCGGCACTGATCGCCGGTTAGCAGCCCGTTAGCAAGTGCGGCGCCAGCCCGCACGGTTCCTCACGGAACCTAGAAGAGCTGGTTCTCGCCGCCGAAGATCGCCGAGACGGAGTCGTCGGCGAAGACGTTCATGATCGTCTCGGCCAGGAGTGGCGCGACGGTCAGCACGGTCATGTGGTCGGGCTTCGTCAGCGGGTCGATCGGCACCGTGTCGGTCGTGACGATCCCGGCGATGTCGGCCTCGGTCAGGTTCCGCATCCCCTCCTCGGAGAGCAGGGCGTGCGTGACGAAGACCCAGATGTCCTTTGCACCCTGCTCCTTCAGCGCCTTCGCGCCCGCGATCAGGGTGCTGCCCGTGGTCGTGATGTCGTCGCCGATGATCGCGAGCTTGTCGCGCACCCGACCGGTCACCTCCGTGACCGCGACGACGTCGTGCGCAGGACGCGTCTTGTGCATGATCGCGAAATCGGCGTCGATCATCTCTGCGAAGCGGACGGCGTGCTTGGCGCGACCCGCATCCGGCGCAACCGACACGACACCCTCGCCGGTGAGCCCTAGATCGCGGAAGTGGCGCGCGAAGAGCGGCAGGCTCGTCATGTGGTCGACGGGAATCGTGAAGAAGCCCTGCGTCTGACCGGCGTGCAGGTCCATCGTCAGCACACGGTCTGCGCCTGCGAGCTGGAGCATGTCGGCGACGAGGCGCGCCGAGATCGGTTCGCGCGGCTTCGCTTTCCGGTCCTGCCTCGCGTAGGGGAACGCCGGGATAACGGCCGTGATGCGCTTGGCCGAGGCGAGCTTCGCCGCCTGGATCATCAGCAGCAGCTCCAGCAGGTTCTGGTCGACGGGGCTGCAGCCGGTTTGCACGAGGAAGAGGTCGGCACCGCGGATCGACTCGTCGAAGCGACAGTAGGTCTCGCCGTTCCCGAAGGTGTGCAGCTCGATCCCTCCGAGCTCGACGCCGAGCTGGTCGACGATCCGCTCGGCGAGCGCCTTGTGCGAGCGGCCGGAGAAGACCATCAGCCGTTTTTGCGGGCCGCGCTCGATCCAGTGCCCTGGGGCCGGGTTCGTCACGGACTCGGGGGTCTCCAGCCCGGGGATCGAGAGCTCAGTCGTCGCGCTGCCGGGCTGCATAACCCTCCTTGTTCTCCTGACGCGAGCGGGCGATCCCGAGCGCATCCGAGGGGACGTCCTCCGTTATCACCGATCCGGCCGCGATCCATGCACCGTCACCCACCTCCACCGGCGCGACGAAGCCATTGTGAATGCCGGTCCTGACGTTGCGGCCGATCGTCGTGCGGCCCTTCGGCTGATCCGGGCGGTGCGGGAAGTTCGCGGTAATGGCGCCGGCGCCCAGATTCGAGTCCTCACCGACGTCAGCGTCCCCGAGGTAGGAGAGATGAGGCACTTTTGTCCGGTCCCCGATGCTCGAGTTCTTGATCTCCACGTAGGTGCCTGCCTTTGAGGAGTCGCCAAGGACCGTTCCGGGGCGAAGGTAACAGAACGGTCCCACACTCGCGTTCGACCCGATGCGGGCGTCGATCGCGACAGTGTGCGCGTGGATCTCCGTCCCGGTCGCCACGCTCGTCGTGCCCCGGAGAATCGTGAACGGATGGACGACGACGTCCTCGGCGAGCTCAACCGTCGGCTCGATCCAGGTCGACTGCGGGTCGACGATCGTCACGCCGGCGAGCATGTGCCGCTCGTTGATCCTGGCGCGCAGGACCGCGCCTGCCTGCGCGAGCTCGACACGGGTGTTCACCCCGTCCGCCTCGTGGTAGTCGGCCGCGATGTGCGCGGCGACCCTGGCGCCCTGAGCAACGAGGATCTCGATCGCGTCGGTGAAGTAGAGCTCGCCCTGCACGTTCTTCGGTTGCAGCTCGTCGAGCGCAGACCAGAGGGCGTCGGAACGAAACACGTAGATCGACGAGTTGATCTCGCCGATCTGCCGCTCCTCGGGCGTTGCGTCGGTTCCCTCGGCGATGCGCAGCACCGACCCGTCGGCAGCGCGGACGATGCGGCCGTAGACGCGCGGATCGGGAGGCTCCGCGCTGAGGATCGTTGCGGCGACGTGCTCACGGCGATGTGTCTCGAGGAGCTCCGCCAGCAGCTCGGCCGTCAGTAGCGGTGTGTCGCCCGAGAGCACGAGCACGTCGCCGGCGTACTCCGCCAGCGCCGTGCGCGCGGAGCGCACCGCGTCGCCGGTGCCGAGCGCGCGCTCTTGGATCGCGACCGTCACGCGACTGTCGGCGAACTCGTCGCTCCCTGCCGGGGAGGCGACCACGACGAGAGGATCGGCGCCCGTGGCACGGCCGGTCTCGATCACCCAGTCGACCATGCGACGTCCGAGGATCGGGTGGAAGTGCTTCGGCACCGCGGAGCGCATCCGGGTACCGAGGCCTCCGGCCATGACAAGAGCTGCAAGCGGCGGGGCGGACATGGGCATTGGGAGGATGGAGCGTAAACCTAGAGCGTCAGCTGGGGCGCCAGGATTCGAACCTGGGATCGCGGGACCAAAACCCGCTGCCTTACCGCTTGGCTACGCCCCACGGGTGAGATAGTTGATCGACAATTGAGAGCACGCGCAGATGGTGACCTGGATACAGCTCATCTCAGCCAGTTCGGGCTTGAACGGAGGCACCGCTATGCCCTGCGCCCGACCTGACTGACCTGCTTGATCCAGGCCATCCCTGCACGCACTCGAATTACCGATCAGCCATCTGGATGAAGTCTAGGGGCGCCGGTTGAAGAGGAGGATCAAGCCGACGATCGCGAGCACGGCGATCACCCCGATCGCGATCGCCTTCACGATTGCGAGGGCGATCGGCACGCAGAGGACGAGGAGCTGCGACGCGGCGAAGATCCAGCTCGCCTGGCGCAGAAGGTCGGAGCGATGCGAGCGGCCGCCGAACCACCAGATGAGCACGCTGACCGCCGCCAGGGCAACCGCCTCCCACCAGTGGAGCACGTGCACGACGTACAGCAGACCCTCGAGCGCAGCGATCCAGAAGGTGAGGCGCAGTCGTCGTTCGCGCAACCACCGCCCGGGGCGGGTCGAACCATGCTCGATCGCGTGAGCCCCGAACATCCGAAATCAACCGTACCACGCTGGAACCGTGATCCAAACGCGCGCACGGCGACGAAACACGTCCGGCACACGGGCTGTGTCGGCCCGATTGATGAAGAGCCCGTAGACCACCGGACCGGCGCCGCTGACATCCGCGCGGAACGCGCCGAGGGCACGAAGCTCGTCGGCGAGCGGCGACGACGCGAGATCGTTCGCCGGCAGCTCGGCGAGGTCGCGGGGGCGGCGCACCCTGGCGAGCGCGTCGCGCAGCGCGGCGGCACGCTCGTCGAACCCCGGCGCCCCACCTCGCGCATCGAATGCGGCGTAGACGGCGGCGGTGGAGCGTTTCTCCTCGCCGTTTGGCAGCAGCAGCACGACGACGAAATCCTGTGGAAGCTCGATTGGCTCGAGCGTCGTGCCGTCGCCGGTCGCGAGCTGCGGGCCGTCGGCGAGGAAGAAGGGCACGTCGGCGCCGAGTGAGGCGGCGAGGGTGTGCAGCCGTTCCTGGGGCAGCGGCCGTTCGAGCTGCGCGTTCGCGAGACGGAGCGCGGTCGCGGCATCCGAGCTGCCGCCGCCGAGGCCGGCGGCGACCGGCACCTGTTTCTTGATGCGGGCGCGCCAACCGTGCGGCGCCGCGAGCGCGTCGAGTGCGGCACGCACGATCGTGTCGTCGGGGAAGCCCTCGACGATCGTCTCGCGAGCCGGCTCGACCCAGAGCCGGTCGCCGAGATCGACCCGCTGAAGGATCGTCACGAGCTCGTGTTTGCCGTCGCCGCGCAGCGGGCCGACGACCAGAGCAAGATTGATCTTCGCCGGCGCCGGCCCGGTCAGCACTGAAGGCTTGCTGTGAGCGAGACGAAGGCAGCCGGCTCGAGCGCTTCGGCGCGGACGTTCGGCGGCCGGCCGATCGCGAGCAGCGCAGCGACGGCTTCGACGCGCGATGCGACTCCCGCGAGCGAGAGCGAGTTGGCGAGGGTCTTGCGCCGGTGTGCGAAGGCAGCCTCGACGACGCGCTTCACCTCCGGCGAGGCGGCCGGCCCGATGCGTCGGAACGCGACGAGTGCCGACTCGACGTTCGGCCGCGGCCGAAACACCTGCCGCGAGACAGGGTGCAGGCCGGTGCGCTCGGTCGCGAGCTGGATCAGCACCGAGACGGCGCCGTAGGCCTTCGTCGAGGGCACGGCGAAGAACCGGTCGGCGACTTCCCGCTGCACCATCACGCACCAGAGCTCGATCTGGGCCAGCTTGAGGCTCTCGGCGACGACGGGCGTCGCGATGTTGTACGGCAGGTTCGCGACGAGCTTGCTCGGCGGCGGCTCGAGCGTCGAGACGTCGAGCCGGAGGGCGTCCCCCCAGTGCAGATCGGTGTGCGCAATCCCCGTCAGGTACGCCTCGAGGCGTCGGTCGACCTCGACAGCGTGGATGTGGGAGACGTGGCGCGACAGGTACCGCGTCAACACGCCGAGGCCCGGGCCGACCTCGAGCACGACGTCTGCAGAGTCGAGCTCCGCGAGCCGGCCGATCACACCGAGGACGTTGTCGTCGACGAGGAAGTGCTGGCCGAGGCTCTTGCGCGGGCTGACGCTCACAGGCCGAACACCTCGGCGGCGTTGGCGTCGATCTGGCGCGCGAGCTCGTCGACGTCGGTCGCGCGCGCCTCGGCGAGCGCCTCGAGTGTGTGCACGACGTAGGCGGGCTCGTTGCGCTTGCCGCGCACGGGCTGCGGGGCGAGATACGGGCTGTCGGTCTCTGCGAGCAGCCGGTCGGCGGGGATGCGGCGCGCCGCGGCGCGTAGGTCGTAGGCGTTCTTGTAGGTGACGTTGCCGGCGAACGAGATGTACCAGCCGCACTCGAGCGCCGGCTCGAGCAACGGCTGCGAGGAGAAGCAGTGGAGGATCACCTGGCCGTCGTGGCCGAGCAGCCGCGCACGGGTGTCGTCGTCGGCGGCGCGCGTGTGGATCACGACGGGCTTGCCGGTCTCGCGCGCGAGCGCGAGCTGCGCGTCGAAGAGACGCTGCTGCGCCTCGTGCGGTGCGTAGTCGCGAAAGTAGTCGAGCCCGGTCTCGCCGACCGCAACGGCGCGTGGATGCGCGAGCAACTCGCGCAGCTCTGCGATCGCGTCTGCATCCGGCGAGCCCGCCTCGTGCGGGTGGATGCCGAGGCACGCGAAGACGCCGTCATGCTGTTCCGCGCGCGCGAGCGTGGCGCGTGCGCCCGCAAGCGTGGTCGCGACGTCGACGATGCGGGTGACGCCCGCCGCTTGCGCGCGCGCGATCACTTCGTCAGCGTCGTCGCCCAGGTGAGCATGGGTGTCGATCACCGGGCTTACGCCGCGTCTGCGTCGGCCGGCAGCTCGATCCGTGGGAAGAGCGGCGGCGAGGCTTCGATCCCCTCGACTGCCGTGAGCCGCCCGTAGGCGACCTGGTCCCAGCCGAGCTCTTCCGGCTGGCCGAGCGCAGCGAGGATCTTCGGCGCTGTCTCCGGCAGGTAGGCGGCCAGCGCAACGGCGGTGACGCGCAGGCCTTCTGCGAGGTCGTAGAGCACCTGGTCGAGCTCGCCGGTGCGCGCCTCGTCCTTGGCGATCTCCCACGGCTTCGTCTCGGTGACGTGACGGTTGAGGTCGCGGATGAACGCCCAGACGCGATCGATCGCGCCCGTGATGTCGAAGCGGTCGAGGTCGACCGGGATCTGCGCGTGCAGGGCGGCGATCGACGCGGTGAGCTCGAGTGAGCCGTGGGCGGAGCCGCGGATCTTGCCGTCGCTGAAGCGCGCGATCATCGCCGTCGTGCGGGAGAGCAGATTGCCGAGGTCGTTTCCGAGCTCACGCTCGTACCGGTCCGCGATCGCCGCGAGCGAGGCGCTGCCGTCCTGCCCGAACGGCACGGCCCGCGCACACCAGTACCGGACGGCATCAGCCCCGTAGCGGTCGATCAGCTCGAGCGGGTCGATCGCGTTTCCAAGCGACTTCGAGATCTTCAGCTCGTCGAGCAGCAGGTAGCCGTGGATGAAGATCTGCTTCGGCACCTCGTAGCCCGCCGAGAGCAGCATCGCCGGCCAGTAGACACAGTGGAAACGGATGATGTCCTGCGCCATCAGGTGGCGAACCTCGGGCCAGAACGCGCCCCGCAGGTCCTCGCCCGGACGGGCGTAGGTCAGCGCGCTGAGGTAATTGACGAGCGCGTCGGCCCAGACGTAGGCGACCTGGCCCTCGTCCCAGGGCAGCGGGATCCCCCAGGGCTGCCCCGCGCGACTGATCGAGAAGTCGCGCAGGCCGCCTGCGACGAAGCTCCGCACCTCGTTGAACCGGAACGGCGGCTGCACGAAGTCGGCGCGCGAGTCGAGGAGCTGGAGCAGCTGATCCTGGTACTTGGAGAGGCGAAAGAAGTAGTTCTTCTCCTCGATCCATTCCGGCTCGGTCCCGTGCAGCGGGCACTTGCCGTCGACGAGCTCGTCCTCGGTCTTGAACGCCTCGCAGCCGACGCAGTACAGCCCAGCGTAGACGTCCTCGTAGACATCGCCGTTGTCGTAGATGCGCTGGAGGAACTCACGGACGAAGGCCTTGTGCCCGTCGTCGCTCGTGCGGATGAAGAAGTCCGTCTGCGCATTCAGCCGGGCCGGCAGCTCGCGCCAGGCGACGGCGATGCGATCCACGTACTCCTGCGCCGGCAGGCCCTGCTCCTCTGCGACGCGCCAGACCTTCGTCGCATGTTCGTCCACGCCCGTGAGGAAGAAGGTCTCGTCCCCGCGTTGGCGGTGGTGTCGGGCGAGGATGTCCGCCGCGATCGTCGTGTAGGCATGCCCGATGTGGGGCTTGTCGTTCACGTAGTAGATCGGTGTCGTCACGTAAAAGCGCATCGCTCTCAATGATAGGGGCGGACTTTCGCAGCGCCCGGAGCAGGAAGGCCCGGAGCAGCAGCGCCCGGAGCAGCAATCCGAACGCCGCGCTCAGACCGATCAGCCCGGCGACGCCTGCCGCGGCAAGCACCGTGGGCACGACGAGTTTCGCGTGCGGCTGCCCGCCCGGAGAGCTCGCCGCGGCAGTGGACGTTCGCGGTGCCTGCGCCGCAGCGCCGACGGTGATGCGTCGATCGGTGTCGGCAGAGCGGCGGTCGAGCCCGCGCGCGGCCGGCGGCGCCGGTCTGGTGCCAGACCGCGCCGCGGCACGGACCGGTGCGAGGGGCGCCCGAGCCGAGGCCGCAGGCGCGGACCTCGGCCGGCGCGCGCGCTCTGGAGCGGCCTGTCGGACGGGAGCCGCAGGCGCCGATTCCTGCGCCCGCCGCCGGGACGGGGCCGGTGTTTCAGCCTCGACGGTCATGGCCGGGGCGGCCGCGGGAACAGCGGTCCACTTTCGGACGGCCGCAGGAGCGGCTGGCACGGCCTTCGAGCCGCCATCGGGCTTCGCATTGGGCGCGGAGGTCGGGTCCGCCGCGGGCAGCGCTGCGGCAGGGTCGCCTGCCGCTGTCGGCGTCGCGGTCGCGGCGACCGCCGGCGCAGCCGGCGCCGTAGCAGGAGGTGCCGCGGCGGGCGGCACGGCCGGCGGCGCCACCACT
>JBBQQI010000105.1:0-8168 GCA_038216085.1 Gaiellales bacterium
GGCCTCTTCGACGGTAACGGCCTCGGGATCGAGCGTGTCCATGAAGGAGCTCACCGAGAAGACAGCCTTGCCCGGGCCGGCGATCCCGTAGCCCGGAGGCGGCCTCAACCCGTGCTTCTCGAGCGTCTCGCGATAGGCCTCAAGCAACCGGATGTGGTACTCGAGCGGAGCGCCGTTCGGGTTGTCTCGGCCGAGCGGCGTCGTCGGCTCGGGGCACCAGGTGGTGAAGCGCGGCGTGACGCCGTGGCTCATGAAGTAGTCGAGGCCCTCTGTCGTCGATGCGAGCGCCTCGTCGACCGTCTCGACGCCGAACGGCTCGGCCATCTCGACGCCGGCGACGAAGTTCGGGATCACGTGGCGCGGGCCGAACACCTCGGCCGCGTCGAGGATCCGACGGTGCCACTCCTCGCGACCGACGTAGCGCTCCTTGCCCGGGGAGATGATCTCGAACAGGCGCTTGTCCCACACCTCGTAGTTCGGGTGGTAGATCGTGATCCCGTAGTCCTTGTAGCGCTGAACATCGGCGCGCGGCAGCGCCTGCGCGACGACCTTCCCGATCCACCGTCCGGGGAAGCGCTCCTCGATCGCCTGTGCGTAGCGGCCGTAGAAGTCGGCCTCCGCGAGCCCGTCGACCGTGCTCGTCACCGAGCCGCCCGTCAGCGTGTAGGCCTTCGAGGCCTTCGCCGTGTCGAAGCGGTCGATGATCGCGAGCGCCTCCAGCACGTCCTCGACCGACTTGACGCCGGTGTAGGGACGCCCTTCCCGTTTGTGCTGGCGCCAGTTGTGGTTGATGTCGCAGAACCCGCACTCCTCTTTGGCGCCGAAGTACTGGCAGAGACGCAGCACCGTCAAGTAGATGAGATAGCCCCACTGGATCGTCGGCGCGGTCTCCATGACCGTCTTGCCGTTCGCGAGTGTGTGGCGGTAGTACTCGGGCATCGGCGGCAGACCGACGTCAGCCACGGCTCGACCGTCGAGGGACATGCGCAGCTCGCCGCTCTCGTCCCGCGCGATCCGGTACGGCGAGTCCGGGTTGACGCGGACTGAGACGATCGTGCGGCGCAATGCGTAGGGACCTCCGGTGAGCGCGATCTCCTCCGGCGGGCGGCGCAGTGCAGCTTCGCCGAGCTGCGTCAGCGGCTTTTGGTCGAAGGAGAAGATGAAGTACGACTTCGGTTTGATCTCACCTTCGAGGTTGTCGCTGAGCGCCGACGTGTCGAAGTCGATCCCCGTGCGCAGCAAATCTTCTTTCAGCACCGCCTCGGGCGGGATCTGGGCGAACCGCGCCATCAGGCCTTCGACGAGCTCGGTGCGGGAAACGGCGCTCACAGCGGCAACGTATCGGCCGGAGCAGGCCCGAGGGGTTGATGGCTACCCTCACGCGGGTCATGATGCGCCGCTTCGCCACAATTGTCCTGCTCGGCTGCGGTTTTCTCGCAGCAGTGTTCGCTGCGCCGTCTCGCGCCGCAGGGCCTGTACCGCTGATGCCGGGCGTGACGTACATGAAGACGGTGCAGTTCACGCCGCACGGCGCGGTCGTCGTGCATGTCCTGACGGCGCCGAGGCCGGGCGACCAGAACGGCCTCTACCAACTAGCGCCCGTGCTCGCGCGCGGCGTGGTCGGCGGGCTCGCGCGCGTCACGCAGCTCGAGAAAGACGTCTCTGCGACGGCGACGGTCGCTGGGATCAACGGCGACCTCTTCAACGCGACCGACTCGCATCCGGTGGGCGTCTTCGTCTCCGGTGGTGTGCTCGCGCACCCGCCGTCCGCCGGACGCTCGTCGATCGGGATCGACTCGAGTGGGTTGCTCCACGTCGACCGCGTGAAGTTCTTCGGTACCTGGAAAGGGACGGGCCAGCGGCGCCCGTTGAACGGGCTCAACCAGACGCCTGCACCGGGTCAGGTCGTGCTCTTCACCCCGGCCTACGGCGCGCGCCTGCCCAGGGTCGCCGGCTCGGCGGAGGTGACCCTGCAGCCGTTCCCGGCCGCCGTTCCGAACACCGACCTTCCGGCGAGCGTCACCGCGGTCGGAAGCGGTGGCGGCGAGGTGATACCGGCCGACGGCGCCGTCCTGATGGCGACAGGTGCGGTCGCCGCGAAGCTGCAGGCGGAGGCGCCACTCAGCACCGCGCTGACCTCGCGGCTGATCTTGCAGCCGACGTGGACGGGCGTTCTCTCCGCGCTCGGAGGCGGTCCTGTCCTGGTCAGGAACGGCAAGCCCGTTTTTCGTTCGCTCGAGGACTTCACGAACGATCAGGTGACCGCCCGCGATCCGCGGGCCGGGGTCGGCCAGCTCGCGGACGGCCGCATCATCCTCGTCGCGGTCGACGGTCGTCAGCCCGGCTACAGCGTCGGGCTGACGAGCTTCGAGCTCGCGCAGACGATGCAACGGCTCGGCGCGGTGACCGCGGCGGGCGTCGATTCCGGCGACTCGGTGTCGATCGCCTTCGACGGCCAGCTGCTCAACCGGCCAAGCGACCGAAGCGGCGAGCGGGCGGTCAAGGAGGCGCTCCTCATCCAGTACTTCGGTGTCTACTCCGCCCAGCCCCCGCTGCCGCTGCTGAACGGCGATCTGAACCGAACGGTCGAGCCACTGAGCTACAAGATCGTGCGCCCCTCGACGGTCACCGCGCGGCTGATCGGGCCCGACAATGTGCCGCGAGTGCTCGAGGCCGCCGTCGCGCACCCGCCGGGCTCGTACCCCTTCACCTTCGCGAACTACGACGCAGAGGGGACCTGGCACTGGAGCGTGCAGGCGACCGACGATCTCGGCCGCGTCTCGACGATCGATCGCACCTTCCGCTACGACACGACGCTGAAGGGGCTGAGCGGTCCGAAGCTCGCTCGCGGGCGGGCCGCGATCCGCTTCACGCTCTCGCGCGCGGCCAAGGTGCGCCTGAGCATCGAGACCACGAACGGCGTCGTCGTGCGCGCGCTCCCGCAGGTGAGCCTCGAGGCCGGTTCGCAGCAGCTCATCTGGGACGGCCGGCTACCGCACGGCACGAAGGCCTACAGCGGCACGTACGTCGCACACGTTTTCGTCACGAGCTCGGTCGGCACATCCGACCTCGCGGTTCAGTTCGGCTTCAGGCGCGCGTGAGTAGAGTCCGCGCGTGACTTCATGGCTGGCCCACTACGGCGTGCTCGCTGTGTTCTTCCTGATGCTGATCGACGCGGTCTTCCCGGCCGCGAGCGAGCTCGTGATGGTGTACGGCGGGGCGCTCGCCTCGGGAGCGCTCACCCACCGCGTCGACGTGTTCGGCTGGCACGTGACCGGCCTCGGCGCCTACCTCGCCGTGGTGGTGGCAGGCGTCGCCGGCTACCAGCTCGGTTCGGTCGGCGGCTGGTGGATCGGCGCCCGCGGTGGCCGGTTGTTCCTCGAACGGCGCGGCAAGTGGCTGCACTTGACCCCCGCCCGCATCGACCAGGCCGACCGCTGGTTCGACCGGTGGGACGACTGGGCGGTGCTGATCGGGCGCATCACGCCGGTCGCGCGCTCATTCATTTCGATCCCGGCCGGTGTGTTCGGGATGCCGTTTCGCCGCTACAACCTCTTGACGCTGCTCGGCAATGCACTCTGGTGCGTGGCTCTTGCGGGGGCCGGCTGGGCGCTCGGCAGAAGCTACGAGCGGTTCCACCACGACTTCCGCTACATCGAGTACGCCGTCGTTGCAGGGATCGTGGCTGTTGTCGCGTACTGGTTCCTGCGTCGCCGCCACGCTCCTACGACGTAGGAATCAATGCTTTACGATGCATTCCGGCTGATGGGAATTCCACACGTTGACGTCAAGGCGCAGTACGCGCCGCTCATCCCAGAGCTCCAGGAAGCCTTCGCACGCACCCTCGAGTCGGGCCAGTTCATCTTCGGGCCTGAGGTCGAGTCGTTCGAACGTGAAGCGGCTACCTTCCTCGGGACGCAGGACGCGGTCAGCTGCGCGAACGGCACCGACGCGATCGTGCTCGTGCTTGACGCGCTGGAGATCGGCCCCGGCGACGAGGTCATCTGTCCGGCATTCACCTTCTACGCGACTGCCGAGGCGATCGCGCGGCGCGGCGCGACCCCGGTCTTCGCGGAGATCGACCCGACCTCGCTCAACCTCGACCCGGCCGATGTCGAGCGCCGGATCACTGCTCGGACGAAGGCGATCATGCCGGTGCACTTGTTCGGTCGCCCGGCTCCCGAGCTCAGCGGCCTCGGCCTGCCGGTGATCGAGGACGCGGCGCAGGCCTTCGGCGCCGGCGGCATCGCAACGTCGGTCGCATCGACGTTCAGCTTCTTCCCGACCAAGAACCTCTTCGCGCTCGGCGACGGCGGGCTGATCTCTGTTAACGACGCGGAGCTCGCCGAGCGGCTGCGGATGCTGCGCTTCCACGGTTCGAAGGCGAAGACCGAATTCGTGTACGTCGGTTACAACTCGCGTCTCGATGCGATGCAGGCGGCGTTCCTGCGCATCTTCCTGCGTCACATCGACACGTGGAACACCCAGCGGCGTGAAGCGGCTGCGCGGTATGCCGAGCTCCTCGACGGTCTCGTCGAGACGCCGGTCGACGAAGATGGGCACGTCTACCACATGTACTGCGTCCGCTCGCCCGAGCGCGATCGGCTCGCGGCGGCGCTGAAGGCCGCGGAGATCGGCTTCTCCGTCTACTACCGGCCGCCGCTGCACCTGCAGCCGGCGCTGCGTTACCTCGGCCACTCCGAGGGCGACTTCCCGGAGACCGAGAAGGCGTCGCGCGAGAATCTCTGCCTGCCGTTGTGGGCCGGGATCACGGAGGAGCAGCAGACCGAGGTCGTCTCGGTTCTGAAGAGCGCCTCCGACCTCGTCGCCCGTTGATCTCGTTCCCGGTGAACCGGCACCGGATCTGGCAGCTCCTCTTCGACGCGGTCCTGATCGTCGGCGCCTGGCGGCTGACCTTCTTCCTGCGCTTCGACCAGTCGACGCCGGTCTTCTACCGACACCTGCTCGACTGGCAGACCGTCGCGCTGGTCGTCGCGTTGAAGCTCGCGACGTTCGTGCTCTTCGGCTTCTACAACCGTTGGTGGCGGTACGTCTCGACGCGCGACATGTGGGGTGCGTTCCGTGGCGTCACGGTCGCCTCGGCGCTCACCTACCTCGCGCTCTTCGCGTTCCCGCCCCTGAACACCTCGCGTCTTCCCCGCGGCGTCGCGGCTCTCGACTTCCTGCTGCTGCTCGCGTTCGTCGCCGGTACGCGGCTTCTTGCACGCACGCTGATCGAGCGTCCGCAGGCAGGTCTCGTCGCGCGCGGCAAGGAGGTGCTGATCATCGGCGCCGGCGACGCCGGTCAACTGATGGTGCGCGAGATGCAGCGCAACAGGCAGTTGCACTACACGCCGATCGGCTTCGTCGACGACGATCTACGCAAACGCGGCGACCGCATCCACGGGGTGCGCATCCTCGGCACGACCGACGAGCTTCCGCATCTCCTGCGCGACAACAAGCCGGACGAGGTGCTGATCGCGATCCCGTCCGCGCCCGGCACCGTGCGCCGCCAGATCGTCGAGGCTTGCCGTGTCGAGAAGGTGCCGGTGAAGACGCTGCCGGGCTTGCACGAGCTGATCGCCGGCGACCTCAATCTCGCGGGGCAGATCCGCCCCGTGCAGGTCGAGGACGTGCTCGGGCGCCAGCAGGTCGAGGTCGACTTGCGGCAGGTCGCGGCGTACGTCAAGGACAAGACCGTGCTCGTCTCCGGCGCAGGCGGCTCGATCGGCTCGGAGCTCTGCCGCCAGCTCGCACGGCTCGGCGTCGCACGGCTCGTGCTCGTCGACAAGGGCGAGTCGCCGCTGTTCGAGATCGAGCGCGAGCTCGTCGACGAGCGTGACTTTCCCGCGGCGATCCCGGTGCTGGCCGACACGGGTGACCGCGCCAAGATGCGGCAGGTCTTCGAGCGCTACCAGCCGAAGGTCGTCTTCCATGCGGCGGCGTACAAGCACGTCGGCATGCTCGAGGCGAACCCGCTGCAGGCTGTGTCGAACAATGTGCTCGCGACTCGCGGGCTCGCCGAGGTCGCGGTCGAGGCGGGCGTCGAGCGCTTCGTGCTCATCTCGACCGACAAGGCGGCGAACCCGAAGAACGTGATGGGTCAGTCGAAAGCCGTGTGCGAATGGATCGTCGAGTCGTTCGCCCTGCATCCAGAGGTCGAGACCCGCTTCGTCGCGGTGCGCTTCGGCAACGTGCTCGGTTCGTCCGGTTCGGTGATCCCGATCTTCCGCCGCCAGATCGAGCGCGGCGGGCCGGTGACCGTGACGAACCCCGAGATGACGCGGTTCTTCATGACGATCCCGGAGGCGTCGTCGCTCGTCGTGCAGGCCGGTGCGATGGGCGGGCGCGGCCAGGTCTACGTGCTCGACATGGGCGAGCCGGTGCGCATTCTCGACCTGGCGAAGCAGATGATCCGCCTGTCGGGGCGCAAGGAGGAGGACATCTCGATCGTCTTCACCGGCTCGCGCGCGGGCGAGAAGGTGCACGAGGTGCTCTGGAACGAGGGCGAAGCCGTCGGGCCCACGTCGCACCCGAAGATCATGCGCGCCGCGCGTCCGCAAATCGACGCCGTCTGGCTCGAGGAGGAGCTCGGCGAGCTCGAGCGCCTCGTCGAGGAGGGCGACACGCTTGGCGTCGTCGCGAAGCTCGGGAAGATGGTCAAGGAACCGCAGCGAACAGGACGCGAGGCCATACTCGAAGACACGCTCCACTAGCCGCTTCGGGCGCTGTCTCCCGTGACCCGCTTGAATCTGCCCCTGCGGCGCTCTAGCGTTCGCGGAGGGCACTTCACAACCGAACCAGGGGGAGAACACCTATGGACGACCGCCTTGCGCGTGCGCTGCACCGCGTCACGTTGATCCGCGCCACCCTGCTCTGTACCGCGCTGCTCGTGCTCGTGTTCGGCGCCGGGGCGGCCTCGGCAGCCGGATTCACGCCGGGCTCGGCGGGACTCGGCGACCCGATGTTCCCGAATGCGGGGAACGGCGGCTACGACGTCAAGCATTACGATCTTGCGCTCGACTACACGCCCGCCTCCAATCAGCTGACGGCCACCGCGGTCATCACCGCGGCGGCCACGCAGAACCTGTCGAGCTTCAACCTCGACCTGCGCGGGCTCACGATCACGCGCTTGCTCGTGAACGGTCGCCCAGCGACCTACACGCGTGACGGGGGGCAGGAGTTGACGGTGCTGCCGAAGTCGGGGCTCGCGACCGGCTCGACGTTCACGGTCTCGATCGACTACGCGGGAACGCCGAGCGTCGTCACCGACCCGGACGGCTCGATCGAGGGCTGGGTGCCGACGGACGACGGCGCATTCGTCGTCAACGAGCCGCAAGGCTCGCCCGCCTGGTTCCCGTGCAACGACAACCCACGCGACAAGGCGACCTACGATTTCAGCATCGCGGTCCCGGACGGGCTCACCGCTGTCGCGAACGGCGTCCTGGTCTCGAACACGTCGAGCGGCGGCAAGACGACCTGGGTCTGGAAGGAGACGGACCCGATGGCGACGTATCTCTCGACTGCGACGCTCGGGAGGTTCGACCTGACGATCTCAAAGGTCGGGAGCATCCCCTCGTACGTGGCCGTCGATCCGCAGCTTGCGAAAGGGCAGGTGCTGGCGAAGCTGCCTGAGGCCGTCCACTTCTATGCGTCCATCTACGGCCCCTATCCGATGAACGCGGTCGGTGCGATCGTCGACTCCGCGAAGAACGTCGGCTACTCGCTCGAGACGCAGACGAAGCCGAACTTCCCGTCCGTGCCTGACGAGGCGACGCTCGTGCACGAGTTGTCCCACCAGTGGTTTGGCGACTCGCTCACGCTGACGCAGTGGCCGGACATCTGGCTGCACGAAGGCTTCGCGACGTGGTCGGAGTGGATCTGGAGCGAGCACGAGGGCAACAGGTCCGCGGCGCAGCGGTTCAAGCAGCTGTACGACGGCCACTCCGCCTCCGACACGGTGTTCTGGGGGCCGGCCGTCGACAACTTCACCGACCCGGCACTGCTCTTCAACGGTACGGTCTACGACCGCGGCGGAATGACGCTCGAGGCGCTCCGCGAGAAGATCGGCGACCTCGCCTTCTTCCAGCTGATCAAGGACTGGGCGACGCAGAACCGCTACGGCAGCGTCACGACGCCGCAATTCATCGCGCTCGCCGAGAAGTGGT
>JBBQQI010000106.1:0-7992 GCA_038216085.1 Gaiellales bacterium
GAGGCCTATCGCGAGACGCTCGAGAAGCACGGGTTGAGGCCGCCTCCGGGCTACGGGATCGCCGGCCCGGGCAAGGCTGTCTTCTCGGTGAGCTCCTTCATGGACACGCTCGATCCCGAGGCCGTTACCGTCGAAGAGGCCGTGCCGGCGTGAACGGCCGCATCACGGTCGACGAGGCGCGGATGCTCTGGAACGAGGCGTCCGACGACGAGCTGAAGGCGATGGCGCGCGCCGTGCGCGACCGCTGGCACGAGCCGAACCACGCCACCTACATGGTGATGCGGATCATCAACTACACAAATGTGTGCGTCGCACAGTGCGACTACTGCGCGTTCTATGTCCTGCCGAACCAGGAAGGCGGGTACGTGCTCTCTCGCGCTGACGTGTTCGCCAAGATCGACGACCTGCTCGAGATCGGCGGCGACCTCGTCGCGTTCAACGGCGGCTTCAACCCGAAGCTCCCGCTCGACTTCTACTGCGACCTGTTCGCGTCGGTGCGCGAACGCTACGGCGACCGCGTCGAGTTCTATGCCCTCACGATCGCCGAGTTCGTGTACCTCGCCGACCGCGCGAGGCTCTCGTTCGCCGACGCTGCTGCGCGTCTGCGCGACGCCGGCGTCCACTGGATCACCGGCGGCGGCAGCGAGATCCTCACCGAGGACTTCCGCAAGCGTCATGCGAAGTTCAAGTACACGGTGCGCGAATACTTCGAAGCGCAGCGTGCGATCGTCGAGTCGGGGATGAAGACGACGGCGACGATGGTGATCGGCTTCGACGAGACGCTCGAGGAGCGGCTCGAGCACCTGCAGCGCACGCGCGACTTCCAGGACGAGACGAACGGGCTCTTCTCGTTCCTCTGCTGGACGTACAAGCCGTACGGCACGGCGTTCGCCGGCGTCGAGATCGCGCCCGAGGAGTACTGGCGGCACATCGCGCTCTCGCGCATCTTCCTCGACAACGTCAAGCACATGCGCACCTCGGTACTGACGCAGAACGAAGACGCGTTCCGCGCACTCGACTACGGCGCGGACGACTTCGACCTGCCGATCGAGGACGAAGTGACACAGAAGGCGGGCGCGCGCATCGAGCTCGATCTCGAGGCGCTACTCAGCGTGCCGCGGAAGCTCGGCTACACGGTCGAGTACCGCCGCGCAGAGCGGCCTACCGCGCTGACGGCGTCGTGATCCCCGAGGCGCCGTTCGAGCGCACCGCCGAAGGCCTCGTCCCCGAGGGCAAAGGCTGGTTCGTCGTCAACGCCAGGGAGGCGCGCTGGTTCGAAGGCGACTTCGGCGCGTACACGCGCTTCGAAGGCCCGACGAGCCGCTTCCCCGCGGTCGGTGTGAACATCGGCGTGCTCGCTCCCGGCCAGGCGGCCTGCATGTACCACGGCGAGGACGAACAGGAAGACTTCCTTGTGCTCTCGGGCGAATGCCTCCTCCTGATCGAAGGGGAAGAACGGCCGCTGAAGGCGTGGGACTTCGTTCACTGCCCCGCGTGGACGGAGCACGTGTTCGTCGGTGCCGGCGACGGCCCTTGCGCCATCCTCGCGCTGGGGTCACGCACCGAGGGCGATGTGGTCTATCCCGAATCGGAGCTCGCGCAGCGCCACGGCGCAGGCGTCGAGCAGACGACCTCCGAGCCCGATCAGGCGTACGCAGCGTTCGCAAAGGACGTCGCCGTCGCCTACCGGGACGGCTGGCTGCCCGGCTAGAGCGCCTTCCAGAAGACGGTCGTGTCGCAGGGTCGCCCGTCCGGGTAGAGGGCGTAGCCGGGGATCACGCCGACCCTCGTCCACCCGAGCCGGTCGTACAGGCGCTCCGCGTCGTCGCCGGTCACCGTGTCGAGCACCAACAGGGTCTTGCCTTCTGTGCGAGCTGCGGACTCGGCCTGCTCCATCAACAGTCGCGCAACGCCGCGCTTGCGGGCCGAGCGGCGAACGAGCAGCTTTGCAATCTCGCCGCGATGCGGCTGGTTCGGCGGCAGCGCGAGGATCACCTGGACCGTGCCGACAACCTCGCCCCCGACGAACGCAGCAAGGAGCAGCCGCCGGCCGAGCTCGACCTCGGCCGCCATCGCAGCGAGCTCTGCACGTGCCTGCTCGTGCGAAAAGGGCTCCAGGTAGCTCACCGAAGCGCCGCCGGCGACGCAATCGGCAAGGACGGTCGCGAGGCTGTCGACCTGCGCCTGCAGCTCGGCTCCGGCGAGGCGGCGAATCTCGATCGGCTCGGCGGCGGCCACGACGGTCAGACGGTCGCGGCGGCAGCGGTGACGAACCGCAGCTCGGGAACCTCGTCCAGCTCGCCGACGTCGCGCGCCAGCTCCAGGAACGTGTAGAGCCCGGTGCGCTCACGCGGGCCGAAGCGATAGCGCAGCTTCTCGAAGTAGCGCGCGAGGAACCCCGCTGGATAGCCATAGCGCTCGGCCGATTCGTACGCGAGCTGCTCGGGCTCGGCGCGCGCGGCCCGCACCGACGCGACGAGCGCATCCTCGAGCTCGACCAGGCCGGGATGCGTGGGCTCCGGAGCCGCCCAGACCGCGAAGACCATCGGCAGCCCGGTGCGCTCGAGCCAGAGACGGCCGAGATCGTGATGCGGAGTCGGGTCCTCGAACGCTGACCTCAGCGCGGCGTCTCCGATCAGCAGCTTCGCCTCGGCGTCCTCACCGAGCGGCACATGCTCGGCCTCGGGGAAGAGCACTTTCGTCAGCACGACCGACGTCGCCGACTCCGGGGTGACAGCGACGGTGCGAATCCTGTCGAGCGGCGTCTTCGAGATCAGCTGGATCGACTCGACCGCACCTTCGCTCGACACACAGAGGCGCGGCAGCAGGCGGAGGGTGTCCGCGTTGCGCGCGTACTCGATCGACGAGATCGGGGCGACGTCGAGCTCGCCGGCGACGAGCTTCCGGTTGAGCTCCGTCGGAACGCCGACGATCTCTTCGACCTCGGCGTCGAGCCGGTAGAAGATCGGCGCCATGTTCACGTAGCCGATGCGGCCGAGCTTGATTGGTGTGGCCACGAGCTAGCCCGCGCGATCCACGACGGCGTACGTCAACGCTTCCAGTTCCTCCCGATGCCTGAGCGGGCCGAGGTACGACCGCGCGCGCGCAGCGTAGTCGAGCGCCGCTTCGCGGGAACGAACGAGCGCGTCCGTCGAGGCGACCGCCACGAGCGCCCCGTCGAGCGGGCCACCGGCGAGCGCAGCGCGCACAGTCTCGTTCTGCGCGGCGGCGAGCAGCAGCGGCATGGTCGGCGTCCCCTCGCGCAGGTCGGTGCCGGGGATCTTGCCCGTCTGCTGTGTCTCGCCCGCACAGTCGAGGATGTCGTCGGCGATCTGGAACGCGATACCGAGGTTGAGCCCGTAGGCGCCGAGGCCGTCATCCCCGCCCGAGCCGAGCAGGCACGCAGCCTCGATCAGCTTGCCGGTCTTCAAGGCGCAACGCTCGACGTAGGCGTCGACGGGTGTGTCGGGATCGTGGAGCTGCAGCTTCTGCATCGCCTCGCCGCGGGCGAGACAGAGCGCGGCGTCCGCGAGCGTCGCCACTGCATCCTCGTCGCCGGTCTCGGCGAGGACGGAAAACGCACACGCGTAGAGGTAGTCGCCTGCCGCCTTCGCCGCATCGGCTCCGTAGACCGACCACGCCGCCGGGAGCCCGCGCCGCAGCCGCGCCCCATCGACGAGATCGTCGTGCACAAGCGTCGCCATGTGCACCATCTCGACCGACACGCCGGCCGCGATCGAAGGCTCGCCGTGGGCCGTCAGGAAGCAGAGCAGCGGGCGCAGCCGCTTGCCGCCCGCAGCAAGCGCCTCGCAGGCAACCTCCTGCGCGAGCCCGGGCTGCGCCGTGACGGCGCGCGCCAGCCCGGCCTCGACCTCGGCCATGTACCCCGCGAGCCCCGGAGTCGCGTGCACCTGCGCGAGCGCGCTCACGTCACACTCCCGTCACGGAGGCTGCCACCGGACATGTCGGAGCCAGGAGCAGGGGAAATGGCACATCCGTCACACGCCGGGCGCAGGTCTGTTGCGGTGGCTGCCACCGGGGGTTGGGTCACGAGGCTTGTCCCGTATGGAGGGCAACGATTGAGCCCCCGAGCAGCGTGAAGCGGACCTGTCCGAAGCCGCACTCGTGCAGCAGCGCCGCGAGACCCTCGGCCGAGGGGAACCGCTTGACCGAGGCCGGCAGATACGTGTAGGCGGAGCCGCCCGGGAGCACCTTTCCGAGCAGCGGGACGACCCGGTCGAACCAGAGCGAGAAGAACGGTTTCAGCGGGCCGCGCGGCTGCGTGATCTCGAGAATCGCGAGCCGACCGCCCGGCACCAGCACGCGGCGCAACTCGCGCAGGGCAAGCTCGAGGTTGGCAACATTGCGAACGCCGAAGCCGACCGTCGCCGCGTCGAACGTCGCGTCGGCAAACGGCAGCGCGAGCAGGTCGCCCTGCACCCAGTCGAGGACGGGCTTCCCTGCGGACTTCCGACGCGCACGCTCGAGCATCTTCTCCGAGAAGTCGAGGCCGGTGACGCGCTCCGCGCCCGCCTTCAGGCAGGCGATCGCGAGGTCACCGGTCCCGCACGCGCCGTCGAGGACGCGGTCACCCGGGCGCACCGCAGTCTCGGCGGCCAGCCGCCGCCAGCGGACGTCCAGCCCCGCGGTCATCACACGGTTCATCACGTCGTACACGGGCGCAATGCGGTCGAACATCGCGCGCACACCGTCCGGCGCGAGTGTCACGGGCGCATCATTTCTGACCCCAGCGCGGCACGAGGGAGTTCTCGAGGCCGATCTGGTCGAGCACCCGTCCGACGACGAAATCAACGAGGTCGTCGACCGTCTCGGCGCCGTGGTAGAAGCCCGGCGCAAGGAAAAGGATCGTCGCGCCCGCGCGACGCAGCGTCAGCATGTTCTCGAGGTGGATCGCCGACAGCGGGGTCTCGCGCGGACAGAGGACGAGCTTGCGCTCCTCCTTCAGCGCGACCGACGCCGCGCGGTGGATCAGGTTCTGCATCGCGCCCGAGGCGATCGTTCCGAGCGTGCCCATCGAACAGGGGCAGATCACGTACGCGTCGACCTTCGCCGACCCGGAGGCGTAGGGCGCCTTCCAGTCGTTCGGCTCGTAGACCGTCACCTCGTCGCTCGTGCCCTCGGTGAAGCGCGCGAGCGTCTCGTCGCGCGAGAGGCGCGCGTCGCCATAGAGCTCGGTGGCGAGCACCTCGACCGCGGCTCCCGAGACCGAGACCCCGACCTCGCAGTCGGCGGCGGAGAGCGCGTGCAGGAGCCGACGCGCGTACGGCGCGCCCGACGCACCTGTGATGCCGAGGAAGACACGCATTCGCCTGCTCAGAGTACGCGCGCCGTAGCGCGCGCGGAACTACTTGCCGCCCTTGGAGGCTTCGAGGAACGTCGCGAGCAGCTTGAGGCGATCGTCACCCAGCCCTGCGAAAGACGGCATCGGCGAGCCGGAGTTCACGCACGCGGGGCACTTCAGGTGCGCGATCTGGAATGCGATCCCTTTGTTGCGAGCGCCCTCGGCCGTCAGCTCCGGCGCCCCGAGGTTGCGCCCACCGTCGCCGTTATAGATGTGGCAGTTCAGGCAGCCCGAGACGGCGAACAGCTTCGCGCCAGCGATCGCGTTCTGGTTCGAGCTGAAGCCTTCCTTCGCCGCCCAACCTGGGACGCGGGCGACGAGCTCCGCTCCGAGCGCTTCCTTCGCGGTTGCACCCTTGAAGGTCAGGACGCCCATCGAGATCACGACGAGGATCGCGGCGATGATCGCGACCGGCCTGCGCATCAGCCGCCGCTCGTTGCGAAGGTCGATGAACGGGAGCGCAAGCAGCAGCACGAGCCCGATCGTCGGAATGCCGATCGTTCCGAGCAGCACCGACTCCGGCCATTTGAAGATGCGCAGCAGGTAGAAAAGGAAATAGAAGTACCAGTCCGGGCGCGGGACGAAGTTGATCGTTCCCGGATCGGCCGGCGCGTCGTACAGCTTGCCGAGCCAGCCGGCGGCGGTCGTGTGGTGGTTGCCGGGCGTCGAGTACTTCCAGACGATCGAGAGACCGATGATCACGACGACGACGACGAACGACATGACCGTGTCGTGCCACATCGCGTACGGGTAGAACGGCTTTCCGCGCTCCTTGACGTCCGCCTTGTACTGCTGGTAGACGCGGCGCCGCTCGGTGAGCCGGTCGCTCGCCACTACTTGCCGTCCTTCCGCGAGCTCGGGCGCGTCAGGCCGCTGCGGGCCTCGCCGTTCGCCGACGGCTTCTCGAGGGGCCCCGTGCCGGCCGCCTCCTTCGACCACGGCGGCGATGTCACGCCGAGGCGAATCACGAGATACAGGTGCAGCCCGATCAGCGCGGCTATGGCGCCCGGGATCATCAACATGTGGATCGCGTAGAAGCGAGGGAGCGTGCTGCCGTTGATGTACGTGCCTCCCTGCAAGAACTGCGCAATAAACGGCCCGAGGAACGGCGCGGTGCCGTTGATGTTGATGCCGACGACGGTCGCCCAGTACGAGGTCTGGTCCCACGGGAGCAGGTAACCCGTGAAGCCCTCACCAAGGCCCATCGTGAGCAACAGCACGCCGATGATCCAGTTCAGCTCGCGCGGGAACTTGTACGCGCCGAACAGGAACACGCGCCCCATGTGCATGAACATCAGGATGATGAAGACCGAGGCGCCCCAGCGGTGCATGCCGCGCACGAGCCAGCCGGCGAAGATGTCGTTCGTGATGTGCTGGATCGACGAGTACGCGCTGTTCGGATCCGGCTTGTAGTACATCGCGAGGATCACACCGGTCAGGGCCTGCACGAGAAACGCAGTGAGCGTCGCCGAGCCGAGCGTCTGGAACCAGTTGATGTCCCCCGGCACCTTTCGGAAGAGGAAGTACTTGATGCCGCCGACGAGACCTGAGCGCTCTTCCACCCAGTCGAGCGGGTAGTTGATCGCCTGCTGGAGCTGCTGGCCTTTCGTCGGTTTTGTGCGTGTCGCCATGGTCAGTGTTCGCTGAAACTCAGTGAGGAGGCTGGATGGGATAGAGCCAGGACTCGAGCCCGCCGACGGGCTCGCCGGGGAAGGAGTACGTCCACTTGTGGATCTTCGCGCCGGCGCCGGCGCCTTCGACGCGCGAGACCGAGAACGGCTTGCCGAGGAAGAGGTTCCCGTTGCGGATCGAGAACGAGTAGCGATCGAGCGCGCGGACCGGTGGGCCTCCGGTCCGGTTGCCCTCGGTGTCGTACTGCCCGCCATGGCAGGGACAGCCGAAGCCGGCGATCGAGATGGCCGGGATCAGGCTGACATCCTTGTACTGCGTGGTCTTCGGCGAGTCGAGCGGGCCGTTAGGCTGCACCGGGCAGCCGAGGTGCGCGCAATGGTTCGAGATGATCGTGAAGCTCGGCTGGCCGTGCAATTGGCCGTTGTTGCGAATGTACGCTGTCCTCCGCGAGACCACACCCTCATTCGCGTCGGATGTGAAGGTGACGACGACATACTTCCCCTCGGGGAAGTTCTTCAGCGGCCCGACGTCGTGATCCTTGACCCCTTGCTTCAGAAAGGCGGGGGCGACCATGAACCCGATCGCGGGCGCCGTCACGAGGCCGCCGATCACACCGCCGACGCCGAGCGTCGAGAACTCGAGGAACTTGGAGCGCGGGTAGCGGTCGGCGGGCGGCACTGCTGCCGCGACGGGGATCGCCGCGCCGCCCAGCGGGCTCTGCGCCTGCGCACCGCCCTCAGGGGAGACCTCCGGGGCGTGCGCGAGCGCGGTCCCGGTCGTCAGGTCGCGCACCCAGAGGAAGCCGAAGGCGAGCGCCACGATCGCTCCGAGCACTGCGACGTACGGGGAGACGATCAGGCCGACGAGGAGGACGACGATGCCGACGGCAAAGCCGACAGGCCAGAGGCTCGGGCCCGGAACGTGTGGGTGCTCGTCGTTGTGGGTCGGCTGCAAAGACGCTCTATCCGGGATTCAAGCTGGTGGGATCACCGCAGGTC
>JBBQQI010000107.1:0-7977 GCA_038216085.1 Gaiellales bacterium
TCCCTTGACCCGCCACGGAGAAAAGCGCCTGCAAATGGGGATTTCAGCAGCACGGCCGATGAGACGCCTCTGTCACGATGAACCTCTGTCCGTGCGGTGCGCGCGGCGACTCGGCGGCGCAGTGCGCATGCTCGTCGCAGCGCATCCACCGCTACCGCGAGCGGCTCTCGCGTGCGCTGCTCGACCGGTTCGACCTCGCGCTGACCGTTCCCCGCACGCGCGGGCAGGAGCTCGCCGGCCCGCCGAGTGAAGCCTCTGCGCCCGTGCGCGAGCGGGTCGCACGGGCGCGTGAGCGGCTCTCCGAACGGCGGCCGCCGCTCACCGACGCCTCGCAGGATCTGCTCACGAAAGCGGTCGAGCGCCTGCCGCTCTCCGGCCGCGGCCGTGCACGGGTCGCGCGGGTGGCTGCGACGGTTGCGGCGCTCGCCGGCGCCGATGCGATCGAGCCCGAGCATCTCGCCGAGGCGCTCTCCTACCGGCCTCCCAAGGAGCTGACCGATTGAGCGAGCTCCTCACTGCGGTCTTCGCGTCGGAAACGGGCTCCCACCTGCTGGAGGCGCCTCGTTCGCAACGGTTCGCGGCGTTTCGGCGGTCGTTCGACGCGGCGGCCTACCTGCGTGGGCTCGAGGCGCGTGGCATCCGCTGGATCGCGCGCAGCGACCGGCGGTTTCCGCGCTTGCTCCGCGCGATCCACGATCCGCCGCCGGGTCTCTTCGTGCGCGGTACCGCGCTGCGCCTCGACGACGTCCCGACCGTTGCGATCGTCGGCGCGCGTGCCTGCTCGCCCTACGGCGGCTCGGTTGCGCACGACCTGGGACGCGACCTCGCGGCTGCGGGCGTCGTGGTGATTTCGGGGCTCGCCCGCGGGGTCGACGGGGCCGCACACCGTGGTGCGCTGTCGACGGGCGTCACGCTCGCAGTGCTCGGTTGCGGCATCGACCGCGACTATCCGCGCGCACACGGCGCACTCGCCGCCGAGATCGTCCGCGCCGGCTCGATCGTCTCCGAGTACGCGCCCGGGGTCGAGCCGGCCCCGTGGCGCTTTCCCGCCCGCAACCGGATTGTGGCCGGTCTCGCTCAGGCGACGATCGTGGTCGAGGCGCGCGAGCGAAGCGGCGCGTTGATCACAGCCGACCTTGCACTCGACGAGGGCCGCGACGTGTTGGCCGTGCCGGGTGAGATCACCTCGGCGTTGTCTCGCGGCTCGAACCACCTGCTGCGCCTCGGCGCGATCCCGGTGACGTGCGTCGGCGACGTGCTTGCCGTGCTCGGAGTCGATCCGGTGTCGCGACCGCCTACGGTGCTCGACGATCGCCTCGAGCCGATTCGCCGCGTCGTCGGCGACGGGCCGGCCGCCGTTGACGAGATCGTTCGCCGAACGAGCCTCGAGGCCGGCGCGGTCGCTGCTGCACTCGCAGAGCTCGAGTTGCTCGGGGTCGTCGTGCAGGCGGATGGGCTGTACCGGGAGGTGATGCGCCAGACGTAGGATCGCGGATCGTGAACACAACTTCATATTGGCTCGACGAGTCGCGAGAGCACTTGCCGCAGCGGCGTTTCGTCGGACGCGCCGAGGTGGCGGTGATCGGCGGCGGGGTCACCGGCTGCTCGTGTGCGCTGACGCTCGCAGAACGCGGAGTGCGCGTACGCCTGCACGAGGGGCGCGAGATCGCCGGCGGCGCAAGCGGCCGAAACGGGGGCTTCGCGTTGCGCGGTGCGACCGCGCCGTACGACGCGGCGCGGGTCGACCTTGGTCGCGAGCGGGCGCGGCAGGTGATGGAGCTCACCGAACGGTCGCTCGACCGCATGGAGGCGCTCGCGGGCGACGCGTTCCGCCGGGTCGGCAGCCTGCGGCTCGCGGTTGACGATGCCGAGCGCCGCGACCTGCGCCGCGAGCACGACGCTCTGCTCGAGGACGGGTTCGCCGTCGAGTGGGTCGACGAGCTGGCGGCTCCGCTCGACCGCCTCTACCGCGGGGCGATCCTGCACCCGCCCGACGGCGCTCTCGTGCCCGCGCGCTGGGTCCGGCGGCTCGCGGCGCAGGCAGCTGCGGCGGGCGCTGACCTCCGCGAGCACGACACGGTGTCCGTCGAGGAGCTCGACGCGGACGTGATCGTCGTCGCAGGCGACGGGTTCACCTCGACGGTGCTGCCCGAGCTTGCCGCGGCGGTACAGCCGACCCGCGGTCAGGTGCTGGCGACGGAGCCGCTCGCCGAGCGGCTCTACGAACGGCCGCATTATGCGCGCGCGGGTTACGACTACTGGCACCAGCTGCCCGACGGGCGCCTGGTGATCGGCGGGAACCGCGACGCGTCGCTCGAGACCGAGAACACCGGCGTCGAGGAGACGACCGAGCTCGTGCAGCGGCGCCTCGACGAGCTGGTCGAGCGCCTCGTCGGCTACCGCCCGCAGGTCAGTCACCGCTGGGCGGGGATCTGGGGGACGACGCCCGACCTGATGCCTCTCGTCGGGCGTGTGCCGGGCCGGGACGGCGTCTGGGTTGCCGGCGGCTACTCCGGCCACGGAAACGCCCTCGGGCTCGCCTGCGGCGACCTCGTGGCCCGCGCAGTGCTCGGCGAGCGCCCACCGGAGCTCGAGCTCTTCGACCCGGCGCGGTTCTAAGCGTCTATCGCTGCCAGACGGAGACGTGCTTGACGCTGTCGCTCGTGAACGGCTCACGCTGCCAGCCGCCCCAGCGCTCGCGCAGCGTCAGCCCGGCGAGCCGCGCCATCAGGTCGAGCTCCGCCGGCCATACGTAGCGAAACGGCACCGACAGCCGCTCGAACTTGCCGTCCTCGACCGCCCAGAAGTGGTGGGAGATCAGGCCCTGCGAGGCGACGTCGTACTCGTCGAAGCCGAGCCTTGTGGCGCTCACGGTGAACGGCTGCACGGTCTCGCCGGGTGGCAACCGCTGCAGCCCCGGGACGCCGACCTCGATCACGAAGCACCCGCCCGGCTCGAGGTGTGCGGCGACGTTCTGGAAGCACGCGACCTGCTCGTCCTGGGTCGTCAGGTTGTTGATCGTGTTGAAGACGAGGTAGGCGACCGAGAATCTCCCCTCGACCCTCGTCGTAGCGAAATCGCCGATCGCGACGTCGATCTCCTCGGCGCCCGGCTTCGCCCGCAGTTGCGCGACCATCGCCGCCGACAGGTCGATGCCGTGAACGCGGACGCCGCGCTTGGCGAGCGGGAGCGCGATCCGGCCGGTGCCGATCCCGAGCTCGAGTGCGGCGCCGTCGCCGGCCAGGGCGGCCAGGAAGTCGACAACGGGATCGACGACTGCGGGCTCGAACATGTCCGCGCCCGATTCGTCGTACCGGTCTGCAACCCCCTCGCCGAAGTAATCCTGGGGCATCGCTAGAGCTCGAGCTGCGCGAGATCGGGAATCTCGTCCGCCGCCTCGAGCGCGGCGATCGCGATCGCCAGGTCCTGAATCGCGAGACCCGTGGAGTCGAACGCCGTGATCTCGTCGTCGCCGCCGCGGCCTGGCGCGCTGCCGGTGAGCACCTCACCAAGCTGCGTCACCGCGGCGCGCTCGATCGTCCCGGCTTCGACGGCGTGTGCCAGCTCACCTCCGTGGCTCGCCTGCTCCCAGTCGTCGCAGAACAGCCTCGCGCGCGCGAGCTCGCTGTCCGAGGCCTCCGCCTTGCCGGGGCCGTCGGCGCCCATCAGCGAGACGTGCTGGCCCGGCTGCAGCGTGCCGTCGGTGAGGAGAACCTCGTGCCCGGGCGTGACGGTGACCACGATGTCGGCTGCGAGCGCGTCCTGCAGCGACGGCGCGACGCTCGCGCCCAGGTCCTGGCCGGCCTGATGGGCCCGCCCCTCGTCAACGTCCCACACCGACACGACGTGCCCACGCGTGACGAGCGAGCGCACAGCGGCCTGTCCGTTCACGCCGACGCCGACGACGGCCGCGGTGCGCGCACCTGGCCGAGCGAGCGTCTCGGCTGCGAGCACGGCGGCGGCGCCTGTGCGGAGGGCTGTCACCGAGCCGGCGTCCAGCACCGCGCGCAGCTGCCCCGTCTCCGCACTCGAGACGAGCACAACGCCGGTCACCGTCGGCAGGCCGTGCGCCGGGTTGCCGGGGAACGAGGTGATCCACTTCAGCAGCGCGTAGCCGCCGCCGAGTGCCGGCATCGCGCGGAAGTCGCCTGCGGGATAGTTCGTCACGTAGACCTTCGGCGGCATCGTCCACTCGCCGCGGGCATGTGCGACGAACGCGCTGCGCACGGCCTCGAGTGCACGGTCGGGCGAGACGGCCTGCTCGACGTGACGCGCGGTGAAGACGAGCACGCCGCTCAGAGGCTCTTCACTCCGGAGGCAAGCTTCGCGACCGAGTCCTTCGCATCTCCGAACAGCATCACCGTCTTCGGGTTGAGAAAGAGCGGGTTCTCGATCCCGGCGAACCCCGGGCTCATCGAGCGCTTCAACACGACGATCGCCTGCGACTGGTCGACGTTCAGAATCGGCATCCCGTAGATCGGACTGCCTGCATTGTTGCGCGCGTCGGGATTGACGACGTCGTTCGCGCCGATCACGAGCGCGACGTCGGTGCGCCCGAACTCGGCGTTCGCCTCGTCCATCTCCTTCAGCTGTGGATACGGCACGTTCGCCTCCGCGAGCAGCACGTTCATGTGGCCCGGCATTCGCCCGGCGACCGGGTGGATCGCGTAGGTCACCTCGACGCCCTTCGCCTCCAGGATGTCGGCGAGCGCGCGCACGTCGTGCTGCGCTTGCGCGACCGCCATCCCGTAGCCGGGCACGACCACGACCTTGCTCGCGTAGGCGAGCATCACGGCGACGTCGTCGGCGGTCGCCGAGCGCACCGTGCCGCTTGCGCCGTTTGCCGACGCCTCGGCAGCGCTCGCACTGACCTGCCCGAACGCGCCGAAGAGGACGTTCGTGATCGAGCGGTTCATCGCGCGGCCCATCAGCAGCGTCAGCATCGTCCCCGAGGCGCCGACGAGCATGCCGCTGACGATCAGCACGTTGTTCTCGAGCTCGAAGCCTGTAGCCGCCGCGGCGAGACCGGTGAATGCGTTTAGCAGTGAGATCACGACGGGCATGTCGGAACCGCCGATCGGCAGCACGAAGAGCACGCCGAACACCGACGCGCCGCCGACCAACGCCCACAGCAGCCAACTGTGCTCGGAGCCGCTCAGCACGACGGCTCCTGCAGCAAGACACGAGCCGAACAGCGCCGCGTTGACGAGCTTTTGGCCCGGATAGGTGATCGGCCGGCCCTTGATCAGCTCCTGCAGCTTCGCGAACGCAACGAGCGAGCCCGAGAACGAGATCGAGCCGATCAGCGCCGAGAGCAAGATCGCGACCGACACGTCGCCGCGGATCCGGCCGTGTCCGGGCGCGAGATCGTGGAACTCCGCGAGTGCGACGAGCGCCGCCGCGCCGCCGCCGACGCCGTTGAAGAGCGCCACCATCTGCGGCATCGCCGTCATCTTCACGCGGCGCGCGCCGACCGCACCGAACGCGCCGCCGATCGCAGCGCCGATCACCATCAACCACGTGATGTGCACGCCGGACTTCAAGAGCGTCGCGACGATCGCGATCACCATGCCGACCGCACCGATTTGATTGCCGCGGCGCGCCGTTGCCGGCGACGAGAGGAACTTGAGCGCCAGCACGAAGCAGGCGATCGTCACCAGGTAGAGCAGGTTGACACCCTGGGTTCCCATTAACCCCGCGTTCCCACTACTCGGCCTTCGGCGGTTCGCGCTTCTTGAACATCTCGAGCATCCGGTCGGTGACCACGAAGCCGCCGACGACGTTCGCCGCGGCGAGGACGACGGCAACGAAGCCGATCACCCGGATCAAGCCGTCCTGGTGTACGGAACCGGCGACGATCATCGCGCCGACGAGCACGATCCCGTGGATCGCGTTCGTGCCCGACATCAAGGGTGTGTGCAGCATCGTCGGCACTTTCGAGATCACCTCGAAGCCGAGGAAGATCGCGAGCACCAGCACCGTCAGCTCGGCGACGAGCGTTGCCGTATGGCTCATACAGCCACTTCCTTCCGGGTCACGCACGAGCCCGAGACGATCTCGTCGTCCCAGTCGAGCGACACCGCACCGTCGGTGACGATCAGCCCGAGCAGTGCGGCGACATTCCGCGAGAGCAGTTGGCTCGCATGCGTCGGCATCAGCGACGGCAGGTTCGTCAGGCCGACGATCGTCACACCCGACTCCTCGACCTCCTCGCCGGGCCGCGTCAACTCACAGTTGCCACCGGTTTCCGCGGCCAGGTCGACGATCACCGAGCCCGCCCGCATCCCGCGCACGGCCTCGGCTGTCACGAGCGTCGGCGCAGGCCGTCCGGGAATCGCGGCCGTCGTGATCACCGCGTCGAAGGACGGGATCCGTGCCTGCAGCTCAGCCTGCTGCGCTACCTGCTGGTCTGCCGTCAGCTCCCGCGCGTAGCCGCCATCGGTCTCCTCGCCCTGCACACCGAGATCGAGGAACGTCGCGCCGAGCGACTCCACCTGCTCGCGGACGGCCGCGCGCACGTCGAACCCCGAGACAACCGCGCCGAGCCTGCGCGCCGTCGCAATCGCCTGCAACCCCGCGACCCCGGCGCCGAGCACGAGCACCTTCGCGGGTGGGATCGTCCCGGCCGCCGTCATCAGCATCGGGAAGAAGCGGGGCAGCCGGTCGGCAGCGATCAACGCAGACTTGTACCCCGAAACGGTCGCCTGTGACGAGAGCGCGTCCATCGACTGCGCGCGCGTGATGCGCGGAACCGACTCGAGCGCAAGCCCGTGCACGCCGGCTGCCGTGAGCCGCTCGACGCCCTCCGTGTCCGTCAGCGGCTGCAGGAATCCGATCAGCACCTGGCCGCTGTGCAGCCGCGCGACCTCCTCGGCAGTCGGCGCCGCGACCTTCGCGACGACGTCGGCGCCCCATGGGTCGCCGAGCGTGGCGCCGGCCTCTGCGTAGGTGTCGTCGAGGAACGCGGCCGCCGTGCCCGCGCCCGGCTCGATCACCACGTCGATGCCCTCGCCGAGCCGCCCGATCGTCTCAGGGACGAGTGCGACTCGGCGCTCGCCTGGGGTTGTCTCGTTCGGGATACCGACGCGCATTGACGCGCGACGCTACCGGATCACTCGGCGGAGGTCGTCGGCCGGGCCTCTAAACTGCCCCCGCGTGACGCACCTGCTCCTGCAGTACGGCCTCGTCCTGCTCTTCGCCGCCGTCGCGATCGAATCCGCCGGCGTCCCGATCCCCGGCGAGACGGCGCTGATCACGGCCGCGTACTTCTCACGTCCCGAGCACCACCACTGGTCGCTTCTCTCGGTGATCATCGTCGCCGCCTCCGGGGCGATCATCGGCGACAACGTCGGCTACTGGCTCGGACGGGTCGGCGGCCGGGCGCTGATCGACCGCTGGGGCTTCGCCGCCCGGTATGCCGACAAGGCGCTGCCTCCGGCCGAGCGCTTCTTCGCGAGGCACGGCGCGAAAGCGGTCTTCTTTGGCCGGTTCATCGCGATCCTGCGCGTCACTGCCGCCTGGCTCGCCGGTCTCAGCCACATGCCCTGGTGGCGCTTTTTCCTCTGGAACGCCCTCGGCGGCATCGTCTGGGCTGTTGCGGTCTCCGTCCTCGCCTACCAGGCGGGAAGGGCGGTCGCCGAGGCCGTCAACCGCTACGGCCTCTATGGTGTGCTTGGTCTACTGGTCATCGGGGCGATCGGCTTTGTCGTGCTCAGGGTCTGGCGGAAGCGGATGGTCGAGGGCGCGTAGGGCGCTTCCCTCAGGCCGCAGTTCGCCTCGACGCTCTGCACGGCGGCAGTCGTTCGCAGGGAACCGGCGGCTCGTAGGGAAGCTGTCAAAGCCGATGGGAGAGGCCCTACTGAACATGCTGACACTTGTTTCTCGCGATCCAGACGAAGCCGGTCACGCCGCACGCGTTACCGTGCTCTCGCTCCAACTGGCTGATGCGGTCGGCGCGAGCCCACCGCACATCGACGC
>JBBQQI010000108.1:0-7751 GCA_038216085.1 Gaiellales bacterium
GCCTGGATCGACTTCTCGCAGGCGAGCACTGCGGCCTCGGCCGCCTGCGACTTCGCCGCGGCGACCGCGAGCTCGGCCTGCTCGTCGCCCTCGGCGACGCTCCACGCCGCCCAGTAGGCGAGTGAACGCGCAAGCTCGACCCCGACGTAGCCGTCGACGAGCGAGTGCGAGATCGCCTGGTAGGTGCCGATCTTCTTCCCGAACTGCTCGCGCTCGGAGACATAGGCGATCGCGAGCTCGTTGGCCTTCGTGCCGATGCCGACTGCCTCGAGCGCGAGGGCAGCGAGTAGGCGGCGGCGAACCTCCGGCCATTCGCCCTGCGCCGGCTCGGCGCCGTTCCGGGTCAGCTTCCCGAGCCCGAGCGACTCGTCGACGGTCGCGAGCGTCTCACCCTGAGCCGGCTCGCCCTGCATGTCCGGCGTCAGCACGCGCGCGACCTGGTTCAGATGGGGAACGAAGCCGTCGATCTCGATCGACCAGACGTCGTCGCCCGGCTGCGCGGCGATCTCGTTCAGGACGTACGGCCCGTCGTAGAGCGAATAGCCGAGCTCCTCGAAGAGCACCGCCGCGTCGAGGAACGTCAAGTCCTCCGCTTGCAGGATCCCGACCCAGCCGAGCTCGGTGAGCTGCTCCATCGACGGCGACGGATTCGCATCGAGGAACGCGCGCGCCTCGCGCCGAAGGTCTTCCTGTTCGCTGCTGAAGCTGAAGTCCATCGCTACCTGCTCCCGGTTGTCATCGACTACGCGGCATGCCGAGAACGCGCTCGGCGACGATGTTGCGGAGGATCTCGCTCGTGCCGGCCTCGATCGTGTTGCCGCGCGAGCGGAGCTGCTGGTACTGCCAGTAGCCGTCGGCGTACCCACCGCCGTCGGTCAGCTGGGCGTGCGACCCGAGAATCTCGAGCGCGAGCTTCGTCAGCCGCTGATTGTTCTCCGACCAGACGAGCTTCGACGCGGAGCCTTCGGGGCCGGGGATGCCCGTCTTCTGCAGGGTCGTCAGCGAGCGGTAGTTCGTGTACTTGAGGGCCTGCAACTCGATCCACTCGCGCGCGATGCGGTCGCGCAGAATCGGATCGTTGACGTTACGCTCCTTGGCGAGCGCAACCAGCTTGCCGACCGCAACCGCGAGCGTCGCGGAGAGAGCGAAGCCGAGCGTGCCGCGCTCGTGGAGCAGCGTCGTCATCGCAACCTGCCAACCGTCGCCGATCTCGCCGAGGATGTTCTCCTTGGGCACCTGCACGTCGGTGAAAAAGATCTCGTTGAACTCGGGGTGCCCGGTGATCTGCACGAGCGGACGCACCTCGACGCCGGGCGCATGCATGTCGACGATCACGTAGGTCAGGTTCTTGTACTTCGGCTTGTCGGGCTCGCCCTGGCCGACGAGGATGCAGAAGTCGGCGATGTGCGCGAACGACGACCAGACCTTCTGGCCGTTGACGAGGAAATGGTCACCCTGGTCCTCGATGCGCGTGCGCGCCGCGGCGAGATCGCTGCCGGCGTCCGGCTCCGAGAAGCCCTGGCACCAGATCTCCTCGGCGCTGAGGATCTTCGAGAGGTAGCGCTGCTTCTGCTCCTCGGTGCCCCACGCGATGATCGTCGGCCCGGCCATGCCGAGCCCGATCACGCCCAGGTGCGACGGCGCCTCGGCACGCGCGAGCTCTTCGAGGAAGATCGCCTGGTGGCTGTACGGCGCGCCCGAGCCGCCGAACTCCTTCGGCCACGTCAGGCCCGCGTAGCCCGCGGCCCCGAGCCTGTGGCTCCATTCCCGGTCGGCGTCCTCGAAGCGCCGTGCGCCTCGCTGCTTCGAGTCGTCGGGGAGGTTCTGCGCGATGAAATCACGCACCTCCCGGCGGAAGGCGGCCTCGTCCGGTGTGTCGCGGAGATCCATGCGGCGATCCTAACGCCCCTGGGCTGATTCTCCACGCAGCGTCATGCAGGTCGCCGTCGCGTAGGCGACCAGCGAGCCCGATTCGTCGGTCACCCGGCACTCGGTGAGGCCGATCGTGCGACCCGCCCTGATCACCTTGCCCTCGGCGACGAGACGCCCTTCCCACACCGGCTTCATGAAGTTGATCTTCAGCTCGATGGTCGTGAACGTCTCGCCGTCTGCGAGCAGCGAGGCGTGGGCGCAGCCGAGGGCGGCGTCTGCGAGATCGCAGAGAATCCCGCCGTGGAGCGTGCCGAGCGGGCTCGCGTGCTGCGGTCCGGCATCGAGCTCGAACACCACACGGCCCTCGTCGACCTCGGTCATCTGGAAGCCGACGAGCTGTGCCACCGGCGGCGGCTCGCGCTCGCCGGCCACCATGGCGCGGAACACGTCGATCGACTTCACGGCGTCAGCACTGTACGGATCACCTCGCCGTCCCTCATCGCGTCGAACGCCTCGCTCCAGCTCTCGAGCGGCGCGGTCTTCGTCACCAGGCCCGCGAGATCGAGCTTCCCCGCGAGCGCCCATTCCGCGAGCTGCGGGAAGTCCTCCTGCGGCAGATGATCGCCGCCGTGTGAGACGAGGATCCGTGTGCGCTTCGAGAAGAGCACCGGCAGGTCGAGCTCGACCTTCTCCCCGGCGGGCGAGAGCCCGATCAGCACGAAGGTTCCTCCCGAGCTGAGCAGCGAGAGGCCCTGCTCGAACGTCGAGCGGCGGCCGACGATGTCGAAGACGAAGTCGACCGGACCGGGCTCGGTGTGGGTCGCGCCGAAGCGCACGGCCTGAGCGAGCTTCCGCTCGTCCAGGTCGATCGCCCGGATCTCCGAGGCGCCTGCGATGCGCGCGCCTTGGATCGCGGACAGCCCGACGGCGCCGCAGCCGATCACGGCAACGCGCGCGCCCGCCCACACCTTGGCCGTCTCGAGCACCGACATCACCCCGGTCGCGACCGCACAACCGAGGAGGCACGCCTGCTCGACGGGCAGCTCGCGCGGAACCTTGACCGCCGCGACCGCCGGCACGACCGTGTGCGTCGCAAACGTCCCGGTGCGCAGGACGGGCGTCAGAACGGCACCGTCAGCCCGCAGCAGTCGCCCCGTTGCCGCGGGCGGGCGCTTGCACTGGCGCGGCGCCCCGCGCAGACACGTCTCACACGTGCCGCAGGCGGTCTTCCAGCCGAGGACGACGCGGTCGCCCGGCGCGAGCGACTCGACGCTCTCGCCGACGGACTCGACCGTCCCCGCGCCTTCGTGGCCGAGAAGGACGGGGTAGGCGTGGCCCCAGCCGTCCTCCTCGATCACGTGCAGGTCGCTGTGGCAGACGCCGGTCGCCTCGACGGCGACGAGCACCTCGCCCGGGCCCGGCTCGCCGACCTGAATCTCCTCGATCGCAACGCTGCCGCGCCCGCCGAGGACGACGCCGCGCTCACTCACCCGTGAGCCAGCCAGGACCGGTCGAGTTGCGTGATCGAGGTCGCGCCGGCGAGCGCGAGGTTGAGGTCGATCTCGGCCATCAGGTTCTGGATCAGCTCCTCCACTCCACGCTGCCCGCCGACGGCGAGCGCGTAGGCGTACGGGCGACCGAGCAGCACCGCGTCTGCGCCGAGCGCCATCGCCTTCAAGACGTCAGCCGCAGAGCGAATGCCGCCGTCCATCAGCACGACCGCGTCCGGCAGGGCGTGGCGAACCTCGACGAGCGCGTCGAGCGCCGCGACGGCGCCGTCGACCTGGCGACCACCATGGTTCGAGACGGCGATGCCGTCGACGCCGTGCTCGAGCGCGCGTTGCGCGTCCTCCGCGGTGAGGACGCCCTTGACGAGGATCGGCAGCTTCGTCTGGCCGCGCAGCCAGTCGAGGTCGGTCCACGTCAGGCCGAGGTTCGGGAACGTCGCGAGCATCGTCGCCGCGGCGGTCAACAGGTCCTCCTGCGGCGATTTGTCGAGCCGTGAGAGGAAGACGGGGTCGCTGAAGTACTGGCCGCACCCCTCTCCCTTGATGAACGGGAGGTAGGCCCGGCGCAGGTCGCGTGGCCGCCAGCCGAGAGTCAGTGTGTCGAGCGTGACGACGATCGCGCCGTAGCCGGCGGCCTCGGCCCGGTGCACGAAGCTCTCGCAGATCTCGCGGTCGTTGACCCAGTAGAGCTGGAACCAGCGGGGCGCGTTGGTCGCGGCGACCTCTTCGATCGAGTGCGTCGCCGCACTCGAGAGCAGCATCGGCACCCCGGAGGATGCCGCCGCCTTGGCGACGCCGACCTCGGCCTCCTCGTGCGCGATCGAGAGCACGCCGAGCGGCGCGAGGAAGAACGGCGCGGGCGACCGCGTGCCGAGCACCTCGACGGAGATGTCGCGCACGGCGTTGCCCGCGAGCATGCGCGGACGGATGCGCCAGCGCTGGAACGCGCCGAGGTTCGCGCGCATCGTGTCCTCGGCGCCCGCGCCGCCGGCGATGTAGCCGAACGCACCCGCGTCGAGCTTCTCCTCGGCGGCACGTTCCCAGTCGGCAGCCGTCACCGGCCACTCGGGCGGCTGCTGGGCGATGTAGATCGCGTTCTGGATCATCGACCCCGAGAAGCTCACGAGCCGATCCTATGGCGTAGGGTCAGGCAGGGTTAAGGTCTGCGCCGTGGAGAACGACACCGCACGGCTCGAGACCTTCAGCGACGGCGTGTTCGCGATCGCGGCGACGCTGCTGATCCTCGAGATCAAGCTCGGCGAGACGGGCAGCGTGACGCATCAGCTGCTGCATCTCTGGCCGTCGTATGCGGCCTACGCGATCTCGTTCCTGACGATCGGGATCATGTGGATCAACCACCACACGCTGTTCAAGCAGGTTGGCCGCGTCGACCGGACGTTCCTCGCGCTGAACGTCGTCTTCCTGATGGTGATCGCGTTCATCCCGTTCCCGACCGAGGTGCTGGCGGGCCATCTCCATCACGACGCGAAGGCCGCCGCGTTCTTCTACGGGCTCACGAACATCGGGATGGCCGTGCTCTTCTCGGCCGTCTGGTTCTACGCGGCGACCGGGCGACGGCTGATCGCAGACAACGCCGACCAGCGGACGATCAGCGGTATCTCTCGCGCGTTTCTCCCCGGCATACCGCTGTACACGATCGCGACGCTGAGCGCGCTCATCTCCTCCTGGATCGCGCTCGGGTTCTTCGCGGGGCTCGCGCTGTTCTACGTGCTCGAGAACTCGCTCTTCGGCCGCGACTGAGCGGCCGGCCTACTCCGCCGAGGGCCGGCCAGTCAACCGGGCGAAGATGCGGCGAAGGTTCGAGAGCTCGCGGGCGGGCGTCGGCTCGCCGGTCAGGCTGTGGACGACGGCGACGATCTCCGCTTCGCTGCGGTTTTCGCGCACCATCGCCTCGATCGTGACGCGGATGCCGTCGCGATGGGCGTCGCGCTTCGCCTCGTCGAGCCTCCACGCCACGAGGACATTCCGCAACGTCTCGACCAGTGCGGCGGCGCTGAACGGCTTCGTGACGTGTTCGACGGCGCCGGCCTCGACCGCACGCTCGACCAAGTCGCCCGCGACGTAGCCCGTCAGCGCAACGATCGGCACCTCGCGCTCGTCCAGGATGAGCCGGGTCGCCTCGACACCGTCGAGCTCGGGCAGGTTCAGGTCGATCAGGATCAGATCGGGACGGTGCTCGCGCGCGAGCTCGACCGCCTCGACGCCGTCGCGGGCGTCGGCGACGACTTCGAACCCGTGATCCTCGAGGATCACGCGCAGGTCGGCTCTGACGATCGGATCGTCCTCGACGGTCAGAATCCTGGCTGTCGTAGTGGGCGACATGTTCAGTACCTCCTTTGTCCTTAAAAAACAAAAAGGCCCACGGCGGGGCGCCGAGGGCCAACGTAGGCCTAACGCAATCGCCAGCAGAGGCGATCGCTGTACTCAAGGTAGCAGCGGGCCGTCACCAGGAGCGCGTCCTGATCGCGCGGGGACGCCCGGCGACCCAGGGCGCCTGCGCGGTACCGATGAGATTCGATTCGCCGAGCCGATCCACAGAACCGGTCGGTTGTGTAAGGAATCGGCAGCGGTGCCGTTCCCGTGGAAAACAGCGCGCAGACGTGCGCCGCCCCTCCCGCTTTTATGTGTTCCGTACAAATGCGGCTATCCGCGTGAAGCAGGGCCAGAGGTGAACGCCGCAGCCGACACACCTCTAGCCCCAGTCGCACTTCGTGCCAGGCTGCGATTCGGATCGCTACCCGTACGTTGAGGTCTGTCTGTACCAACTGGGTAGTCACCAGAGGGATGGGCTTCGAGAGACTCAGGGCGGCGAGGCAGTCTCGTGCGGAGGTCAGACGGTGGCCGCAGCCTGTCTCGGGCCTCTGCGGACGCATCGAGGCCGCCTCGCCATTCCTCTCTGCGGGACCTTTGTTGCGCCAGACCGCCTTCCGTTATGGGCGCGGCCAAGAGCGTCCGGGTGGGTGCCTTTGGTGCGGCACCCACCCCGGAGCGATGGTCGTTCTAGCTGTAGATCGTGTTGCTGAGACCGGGGAGGTAGCAGCTCCCGACCTGAAGCTGCGGCAAGATCACCCGCACCCGGATTCCGGACTTGATCGTCGAGCGGAACGCAGCCGACGAGATGACTGTCGGGGCAACCCCGGTCGCGTTCGTCCTGAGCAGGACGCGCTGGATAGCGACCCAGCGGTGCAGTGTTCCGTTGAAACGCTGGAACGTGGCGTACTTTCCGGCGAAGGACTGCGCGGCGTAGACGCGGAGCGAGTAGCGGTGTGCCGCGACCTTCCCGAGCCGCAGACGCGGCTTCACCTTGACGCTAACCGCAGGACTGGACGTGTTCTTCACCTTCACCGTGTAGACGGTGTTCTGGAGCGGCTGGACGACTGCGGTGTAGGCCCCGCCGGTCGTCGTCTGAACAGTGGTCACCTTTGAAGCGGCGTTCTGCCCGCAGGCGGTCGCGAGCACCTCGACGTTCTCTCCCGTCTTCTGGCTGGAGAGCGTTCCGGTGAGAGTCGCCTTGCCGCCGAAGATGATGATCTGCGGCTTGGCAGCGATCGTCAGCGAGTCGGCAGGGCTCGCCCCGGTGACCGTGACGGAGCCGCGGTAGGTGTTGCCTTTGACGTTCGGGTCTGAGTAGCTAAACGACCCCGCGGATGCGAACGTGCAGGTCCCGCTCTGAGCGGGCTGCAGCACGAGCGGGTTCGGGGCACAGGTCACACCGGTCGTCGCCTTGAACACGACCTGGTGCACGACCGTGTCGCTGTTTGTGAACTGCACCGTATCGCCGGTAACGACCGTGACGGTGGCCGGGACGTAGCCATTCTTGGTGATTGAGACTGTCACCGTTTTCGCTGTAGCAGCAGCAACAACAACAAGTGACATCACCGCCAATGCGGTGATCAGGCTTTTACGAAACATTCGATCTCTCCTCTGTTGAAAACAGTACTCCGTAGAACAGACGAGAGATGCAACGCGCTACGGGCTTGTGCGTAAACAGGCTGTAAAACAGCCTTTTTCATCCCTCCTTCGAGGGATCAGACAGCTCAGAGGACAGAGCTTCGTAGGCTCTGCCATGTTTTCTCACTGCCGGATGCAGGAGCGGGAGCGGGCGTCCGCCTGAAGAGCGGATCGGTAATCCGATCACACCATCAGCACGCCGCGCTCCTCGTAGACGGAGCGGCCGCCGGCGCCGACGGTGGCGCCCTGCACGGCGAGCGACATCGCGATGACCGCGTCGATCGGCCTTGTCCGGTCGAGTTTCCGCAGCCGGCGCGGGTCGCCGTTTTCGAACCGGTCGACGGCCGTCCAGGCGAGCTGCTCGCCGAGGGCGCGGTCGCCGCGGTGGCGCACCGTCCC
>JBBQQI010000109.1:0-7270 GCA_038216085.1 Gaiellales bacterium
CGTGTGGTCACCGCCGGAGCAGTGTCAGCTACGCGCGCAGCAACCGCAGCACGACGGCGACCGCGGCCACCGACGCTGCGACGCCGACGGCCGCGAGCAGCACTCCCGCGCCGGCGGACACCGTCGCCGCTGCGAGCAGCAGGAGGTTCACGAACAACGCCACCGCGATCAGGCCCACGAGCGTCGCGACGCGACGCACGAGTAGCGTCGTCTCGGTTCGGATCCGCGCGTCATGATCGATCGACCACGATGCGAGCTCTGCCGCGAGCAGCAGCAGGACGCCGATCACCGCCGCCCAGCCGTCGACCCCCGACTTCCCTTCGCGCGTGCTCACGTAGCCCCCCGCGGCGAACAGCACCGACCAAGGGATCGTGCTCGGCGAGCGGAGCACGAGGCCTGCCGCGAGCAGCGCGAGCGATGCGATGCCGATCCCGATCGTCAGGTCGACGATGCGCCCGGCGGTCGAAGCCGCGTACGCATCCGCCGCCCCGAGCGAGACCAGGGCGCCGACCGCCGTGATCAGACGCGCGCGTGCCGGGCGTAACGCCTGAATTCCCGCACCTCCTCCAGGACAGCCTGCAGCGGCTTGCCGCTCTCCCATTCCGACACGGCGACGCCCGCCTGCTGCAAGCGCAGCCTCAGCGCGTCTCGCCGCATCGTCCAGATGTCGTAGGCGACGGAGTCGAGGCCACGCGCCGGGCGCCGGGTGAACGGCACCGGTGAGACGTCGATGACGGCCAGGTCGAAGCCGCGCGCCCGCAGGTCGAGCAGCGCGCCCACCGACCGCGGGTCGAGCAGCGGCGACAGGCCGAGCACGAGCGCGTTCGGCGGCAGCGTGCGCCGCGGGATCACGTCGATCTCCTTCCAGTAGTACGAGAGGATGATCTGCGTATCGAGCAGCGCGTCGATGATGCGGTAGAGCTGCACCGTGCCGCTGCCGGGCACCAGCCAGCGCAGGATCCCTCCGAAGCCGATCAGGCCGACCCGGTCGCGACGGCCGACGTAGGCGTCGGCGAGCGCGGCAGTGGCGCGCACGGCGAGATCGAGCGTGCCCTCGTTCCCGAGTCGCGCCTCGGCGAACGAATCGACGAACAGGATCACGTCGGTGTTGCGCTCGGGATGGCTCTCGTTCACCCAGAGCTCGCCGCGCCGCGCGCTTGCGCGCCAGTTGACGCGCTTCAGCGCATCACCCGCCGTCCACTGCCGGATGTCTGCGAACTCGATCCCGTCGCCCTTGTTGCGCGCGACCTCGTTGCCCGAGAAGACCTGCGTCTCGACGGGGCGGATGACGCGCCGCAGAACGTCTTCCCGTGGGTAGGCCCGCAGCTCCGGGCGCGTGTCGGCGGTCGTCTCCCAGGTGAGGAAGCCGAGGGGATCGCGCGCACGGATGTACGTCGGTCCGATCACGTGCCCACCCCAGCGGTCGACGTGCAGCCGAAAGTCGAGCTCGCGTCGCTCGCCGCGCGCGAGCTTGAGCGCGATGGGGTTCCGGCCCTCGGCGACGTGGACGCCGTCGGGCACGCGGACGTAGAGCTCCAGCCGGTCGGCGGGGCTCGCGGCCGTCAGCGTGACGAGTGCACCGACGGCGTCACCTTCGAGCACGCGCGAGCTCGCGAGCTCGACGTCGACGCCGATTCGCGGCGGCGTGGCGAGGGCGAGCCCGGCGCCGAGTGCGAGCAGAAACGGCGCTGTCAGCGCGACGAGCTCGGGCCGCGCGGCCACGAGTGCCGTCAGGAGGCCGACAGCCGCCAGGCTCGCGTAGGCCGCGAGCTTCGGCGTCGCGTACCTCGTCACGCGCGCGCGAGGTCTTCGGCTGCCGGTGTCGGCACTGTGTCGAGCCGCTCCCGTACGACGTCCTCCGCCGAGACGCGCTGCACCCAGAGCTCGGGGCGCAGTGTCAGCCGGTGGGCGAGCGCGGGCACGGCGACCGACTTCACGTCGTCGGGCGTCACGTAGTCGCGGCCCTCGAGCGCAGCCCGGCAGCGCGAGAGCTTGAGGAGCGCGAGCGAGCCGCGCGGGGAGGCGCCCACCTGCACCGACTGCGCGTTGCGCGTCGCGGCCACGATGTCGACCATGTAGAGGCCGACCGGCTCGGAGACGTGCACGGTCTCGCAGGCAGCCTGCATCTCGAGCAGCGTCTCGCGATCGATCTGCGTCTCCAGATCGATCTCGTCGCGGCCGCGGTTGGCCCGCGTCGTCAGCATCTCCCATTCGTCCTCACGCGCGGGATAGCCGACGGACATGCGCAGCAGGAAACGATCGAGCTGCGCCTCGGGCAAGGGATATGTCCCTTCGTACTCGATCGGGTTCTGCGTGGCGAGCACGAGGAACGGCGGGCCGAGCCGGCGCGTCTCGCCCTCGGTCGTCACCTGCCGCTCCTGCATGGCCTCGAGCAGCGCTGCCTGGGTCTTCGGCGGGGCGCGGTTGATCTCGTCGGCGAGCAGGAGGTTGGCGAAGATCGGGCCTGGCCGGAACTCGAAGTCGGCTTCGCGCTGGTTGAAGACCGACGAGCCCGTCACGTCGGAGGGCATCAGGTCGGGCGTGAACTGGATTCGGGAGAAGTCCATCGAAGCGGTCTGCGCGAATGACCGCGCCATCAGCGTCTTCGCGAGCCCGGGGTAGTCCTCGATCAGGACGTGCCCGTCGGCGAGCAGCCCGAGCAGCAACAGCTCGAGCGCCTCGCGCTTTCCGAGCACCGCCTTCTCGACTTCGTCGAGCAGGCGATTGGAGAGACGGCCGACTTCAGAGAGATCCATCGCTACATCTTCGCAAGGTCGGCGACGAGAGCGCGCAGCTCTGCCGGGGTGATGCCCTTGCCGAAGCGATCCACGGGCGGTTCGCGGTCGGGCCGGAGCAGATCCCACCAGCGTCCGAGCGTCTCCGGCCCGGGAGTGTGGCCCGAGCGCTCGACGCGTGCCCAGGCGATCTCGCGCAGGTCCGGCAGGAGGCGAACGTGCAGGTCATACGCGGAGGCGGTGGCGAGCGTCACCCCGCGCTCCAGCTTCTCGAGCTCTGGCACGGGCCGGTCGCGCCGTGCCGTAGCGGCGAGCGCCGCGTCGAAGTCCGAGCTCAAGCGCTTGGGCACCGCGTCGCCGGCCGCCGCGACGATTCCCAGCATCAGCAGCGCGCCGAGCAGGATCACGTAGACGTGCAACGTGATGCTGCGCACGCTCGGCTGCGCGAGCGCCACGTAGCCCACGGCGAGCGATGCAAAGACGAAGAGCAAAATCAGGTCCAGCAGGTGCTTTCTCACGCGGCCGCGCCGCGCAGGTCGTCGCGGATCTCGCGCAGCGCGCCGATCGCGTCCTGCTTCATCGTCCCGTCGATCTCGTGCCGGCTGAACTTCGCCTGCTCGAAGAGGCTCGTGAGCACGCTGACGGCGTCCGCGCGCGCCGTCAGTCCGAGCAGGACGCGACGCAGATACTCGAGCGGCGTCTCGCTCGGACGACGTCTCAGGCCGTGCCGGGCGAGCGCGGCCTCCATGCGCGCATAGGCCGCGATCACGGCCCGGCGTGCGTCCGGCTCGGCCTCGAGGTCGTCGATCGCGTCGCTCATCGACGCTGCGAGATCCTCCACGACGATCCCGTCACGGTTCAGCGGCATGGCCGTCCGGAACTTTCTGCGACGCCACGCGATGTACATCGCGGTGACCCCGATCGTGACCGCCACTGCCGCGACCCAAAAGACGGCCCACTCGAACTTCGGCTCGTACTTCCCGGCGACCTGGCGGTGGGGGCCCGCGAGCCCGTGCTTCTTGTTCAGCGAGGTGTTGATGCCGAGCAGGTGGCCGTGATGGAGCTTGATGTAGATGACGGCAAAGGCAATCAGGCAGAAGAAGACGAAGGTGAGGAAGTTCTGCAGCATCCGCGAGCGGAAGCTCTTGCGCTCGACCTCCGCCTCCCGCGCCTGCATCATGAATGCGTAGGCCGCGACCGGGATCGCGAGCACAAAGACGATCAGGAACGCGGTGAACGCGTAGTTCACGTAGCCGGGAGTCGGCGACGCCTTGCTCCGGCCGCCGAGGCCGGCGCGGCTCGCAAACGCGACCACGGCGAGCAAGCCGAGCAGCCCGAAGGCGACGAGTGTGAGCCGCAGGTTGCGGCCGGTTCCGGGCTCCAGTTCCTCCATGCGGCTCTAGAACTTAGACGTCTCCTTCGCACGCGGATTTTAGGCGGGGGTTAACCTGCGGGGGATGGCGACACTGGGCGGGAAGCGGGCGATCGTCACCGGCGGCTCGAGCGGGATCGGAGCGGCGACCGTGCGCGCGCTCGAGGAGGCAGGAGCGGCCGTTGCGACAGGCTCGCGCTCGAGCGGCACCCTCGATGTCACCGACGCTGCGAGCAGCGCGCAGTTCGTGCGGACGGCCGTCGAGGAGCTCGGTGGCCTCGACATCCTCGTCAACAACGCGGGCCTCGCCCTCGGGCGCGACCGCGTCTGGGACGCGCAGGAGGAGGACGAGCGCCAGGTGGTCGAGACAAACGTGCTCGGCCTGATGCGGATGACGCGCCTCTGCCTGCCGCATCTGCTGGTGGGCGATGGAGGCCACATCGTCAACCTCGGCTCGGTCGCGGGCATCTGGTCGTATGCGAGCGCATCGTCCTACGTCGCCTCGAAGTTCGCGGTGCACGGCTACACGCGCGCGCTGCGCGACGACTTGCAGGGCAAGCCGGTGCGCGTCACGAACGTCGCGCCGGGCATGGTCGAGACCAACTTCTCGAACGTTCGGTTCAAGGGTGACGAAGCGAAGGCCGGCAGTGTCTACAAGGATGTGGCGTTGGGCGGGCCGTTGCGCGCGGAGGACGTCACCGACTGCATCATGTTCGCGCTGACGAGACCGCCGAACGTGAACATCGACGAGATCGTCGTGCTCGCGCTCGCCCAGGTGTCAGGCGGCAACATCCTGCGTGAGGGCTGATCGGCTCGGCAGGTCGCGCACGTCCCGCGAGAACAGGACGAGCCCGGTCATCACGACCACGAGCACGGCGGAGCCGATGAAGGTCGTGCGCTGGCCGGCCGCCGCCGCGATCGGGCCCGCGGCTGCGAGGCCCACCGGGATCAGCACGAACGAGCCGAGCGCGTCGTAGGACGAGAGACGTGAGAGCTTCTCGCCGGGAATCTCCTGCTGCATCGCCGTGTCCCAGAGCACGCCGAAGACCTCGAGACCGACGCCTGCCAGGAACCCGGCGAAGATCACGACCGGCAGCGGCGCCGGCCAGGCGAATGCGATCAACGGGAGCGCGAGCGGGAAGACGCCGAACGTGGCGGCACGCAGGATGCGCTGCGGGCGCCAGCGGAGCATCACCGTGCCGGTGAGCACGAGCCCGAGTGAGGTAGCGCCGAGGATCAGCCCGAACCCACCGGCGCCGCCGAAATGCTTCTTCGCGACCGACGGACCGAGCACGTCGACCGCGCCCGTCTCGACCGCGTTGACGATGGCGAATTGCAGCACGATCGCCCACAGCCAGGTGCGTGCCCAGAAGTCGCGCCAGCCCTCGCGCAGCTCATGGAGGACCGTGCTTCCCTCGATCCGCAGCCCTGCCGGCAGGTTCATCGCCCCGATCGAGAGCGCCGCGAGCCCGTAACTCCCTGCATCGATCGCGATCGCCCAACCCGGGCCGGCTGCACCGACGAGGAGGCCCCCAAGCGCGGCGCCGGTGATGTTCGTCGCGTTCAGGGAGAGTCGCAGCGTCGCGTTGGCCTGCTGCAGCATCGACGCGGGAACGGTCTGCGGGACGATGCCGGTGCTGGCAGGGAAGAAGAACGCGGACGAGGAGCCGTTGACCGCGGCGAGAGCCGCGAGCTGCCAGAGCTGGGCGTGACCGCCGAGCAGGAGAGCGGCCGCGGCCGCCTGGCTCGCTCCGCTCACGAGGTTCGACACGACCATCACGTGATGGCGCGGCAGCCGGTCGGCCCAGACCCCGCCGAAGAGGATGAAGAGCACCGTCGGGATCGAGCGCGCTGCGAGCACGAGACCGAGGTCGGTCGTCGATCCGGTCAGGTCGAGGACGGCGAACGCGAGCGCCACGGGCGCCATCGCGCTGCCTGCCATCGAGATCGTCCGGCCGGCGAAGAGGAGGCGAAACTCCCGCTCCCGCAACGGACCGAGTCGGCTCACGTGCCCCGTTTCTCCCAGTAGCGCTGCATGCCCTGCCAGGACTGCCGGAACGGGGCGACGCGGTCATATGCCTCGGCGTCGGCTCCGGCGTCGGCGAGCGCGGCCGCGACGAACTCCTCCTGGCCCATCCCGCCGCGAACCCGCTCGGCCCAGCGGTCGAGCTCAATCTCGAGGCGTTCGAGGTGCGGGGCGACGTCCTCATGGACGCCGAAGTGGATCAGCGCCAGCCGGTCAGGATCGCGGTCGCGGATCGCGGCGGCGGTCGCATGCCAAGCCTCGACATCGACGTCGGGCGGAGGCGACACGGGGAGCACGTAGCTCGCGCCCGGCATGCGGACGCCGGCAGCGTCCCCGGCGAGCAACGTGCCGTCGCGGAAGTAGCTGATGTGGTGTGACGCGTGGCCCTGCGTCGGGAACGCCTCCCAGCCGTGCACGTCGCCCGAGGCGACGTGCACGTTCGCCGCGGGGACCGGCGCCAGCTCTCCCCACAGAGGGTCGAACAGGTCGCCGTAGAGGCGTCGCGCGGAGCGCTCGAGGCGTGACGGGTCGACGAGGTGGGGCGCGCCGATCTCGGAGACCCACACCTGGAGCCCGGGGTGGCGGCTCACGATCGGCCCGGCGGCGCCTGCGTGGTCGAGGTGGATGTGGGAGAGGAGGAGGTGGCGGAGGTCGGTCAGCTCGAGCCCGTTCGCCGCGAGGCCAGCCTCGAGCGCGGGCAGCGTCGAGGTCGGTCCGCAATCGAAGAGCGCCGGCCCGTCGTCGGTGTCGACGAGGTACACGCCGATTGCGCGCTCGCGCTCGGCGAAGTGGAGGTCGATCAGCGGCAGGTGCTGCACGCGGCGATCCTCTCAGGCACGTGGTCTAGGCGCGTGCGGGAGCGGGCCGCTTGACGAGCGCGGCTTCGAGATCGGCGATCAGGTCGTCGGCGGACTCGATCCCCACCGACAAGCGCACGAGGTTGTGCGGCGGGGCAAACGGTGCGCCCGCGGTCGATGCGTGCGTCATGCGGGCCGGGTGCTCGATCAGGCTCTCGACGCCGCCGAGCGACTCGGCGAGCTGGAAGAGCTTCGTGCGCGCGACGAGCTCCACCGCCTCGTCGTCGGTCTCGGTCAGGAACGAGATCATGCCGCCGAAGTCGCGCATCTGCGAGCGCGC
>JBBQQI010000110.1:0-7231 GCA_038216085.1 Gaiellales bacterium
GAAGGGCTAACGCCTCATGGGCGGGCGAGACATCGGTCTCGCCCGCCCTTTCTCCATGCCAGCGGCCGTCTCGCTCCGAGGGATCACGAAGCGCTTCCCCGGCGTCCTCGCCAACGACGGCGTCGACTTCGAAGCGGCCGAGGGTGAGGTGCACGCGCTGCTCGGCGAGAACGGCGCCGGCAAGTCCACGCTCTCGAACATCCTCACCGGGCTCTACCGCCCCGACGAGGGCGAGGTGCACCTGCACGGCAAGCAGGTCTCGTTCAGCTCACCGCGCGACGCGCTCGATGCGGGAGTCTGCATGGTGCACCAGCACTTCCGGCTGGTGACGCCGTTCACGGTTGCCGAGAACGTGATCCTCGGCGACCATCGCGGCGAAGGGAAGAAGTTCACCGTCAACCCGCGCCGCATCGAGCGGCGCGTCGCCGAGCTCGGCGAGCGCTACCGCATCGCCGTCGATCCGCGCGCGCGGGTCTGGCAGCTCTCGCTCGGCGAGCAGCAGCGTGTCGAGCTCCTGAAGGCGCTCTACCGCGAGGCGCGCGTGCTGATCCTCGACGAGCCCACCGCGGTCCTGACGCCGCAGGAAGCCGACTCGCTCTTCGAGACGCTGCGGGTGATGGCCGCCGAGGGGCGCACGATCATCTTCATCTCGCACAAGCTGCACGAGGTGAAGGCCGTCTCGGATCGCGTCACCGTGCTGCGCGCCGGCAAGAACGTTGCGACCGTCGACACGGCCGAGGCGACGACGCGTTCGCTCGCGGCGCTGATGGTCGGCCGCGAGGTCGCAGCTGCCGAGCGTGTCGAGCACACCGGCGCGCTCGGAGAGCCGGTGCTCGAGGCGAAGAACCTGTGGGCGGCGGGCGACCGCGGCGGCGACTCGCTGCGCGGCGTGTCGCTCGCGGTTCGTGGCGGCGAGATCCTGGCGGTCGCCGGTGTTGCCGGCAACGGTCAGCGTGAGCTCGCCGAGACGCTGACCGGGATGCGCTCGTGCACCAAAGGCGCGATTCTGGTCGACGGTCGCAAGCTGCGTGGCGGCGATGCGCGCGAGGCGATTCGCGCCGGCGTCGCGCACGTGCCGGAAGACCGTTTGCACACGGGTGTTGCTCCGTCGCTCTCGATCGGGTCGAACGTCGTGCTCAAGTCTTACCGCGGCCGTACTGTCACGACAGGCCCGCTGCTGCGGCTGCGCGCGATCCGTGAGCACGCCGCGGGTCTGATCAAGCGCTACGACGTGCGCGGCGGCGGGCCGGAGCTGCCGGCGCGCCAGCTCTCCGGCGGCAACCTGCAGAAGGTTGTGCTGGCGCGGGAGTTCGAAGGTGACCCCCGGGTGCTCGTCGTCGCCTCGCCGACTCGTGGGCTCGACGTCGCGGCGATCGAGACCGTGCACGGCTACCTGAGGACTGCGGCGGCCGGCGGGGTCGGCGTGCTGCTGATCTCGGAAGACCTGGACGAGATCCGGGCGCTCGCGGACCGCATCGTCGTCATGTACGAGGGCGCGATCGCCGGCGAGGTCGACGCGGAGTCCTCGACGATCGAAGAGCTCGGCCTGCTGATGGCGGGAGGGCGTCCCGAATGATCCGCATCGAACGCCGCCTCCGCCAGCCGAAGTGGTTGCTCGTGGCTGTGCCCGTCGGCTCGGTCGTGGTCGCCTTCGGCCTGATGACGCTCGTGCTGCTGGCGACGCACCATCCGCCGGGACATACGTTCAGGCGGCTCTTCGACTCGGGCTTCGTCGGCCAGCAGTCGCTGAACGCGACCTTCATCTCCGCGACGCCGCTGCTCTTCACCGGGCTCTGCGCGGCAATCGCGTTCCGGATGCAGCTCTTCAACATCGGCGGCGAAGGGCAGCTCTATGCGGGCGCGATCCTCGGCGCGGCGGCTGGGATCGCCGTCGGGAATCACTCCGGCTGGCTGTCGATCCCGGCGATGATCGCGGCCGGCGCGATCGGCGGCGCCGCGCTCGCTCTCGTCCCCGCGATCCTGCGAGCGTTCTTCTCGACGAACGAGATCATCACCTCGCTGATGCTCAACTACGTCGGCGCGCTCGTCATCAACTACCTGATCTTCGACTCGCAGTCGTACTGGCGCGACACGTCGAGCCCGACGGCGAGAGTCTTCCCGCAGGGCAAGAACCTGCCCGATTCCGCGAGCTGGCCCGTCTCGCACGTCGGGAATCTCGTGATGCCGTTCGGCTTGCTGCTCGGGATCGTGATCGCCACGTTCATCTGGGTGCTCTACACGCGCACTCGCTTCGGCTTCGAGGTGCAGGTGATCGGCGACTCGCCGCGCGCCGCGACCTATGCCGGCATGCGCACGCGGCGGAAGATCCTCGCGGTGATGGCGCTCTCCGGCGCGGTCGCCGGGATCGGCGGCGCTTCGCAGGACGGCGACTTCCGACACCTGCTCGACCCGCGCGGACTGACGTCGGCCGGGTACGGCTACGCCGGGATCGTGATCGCGGCGCTGGCGCGCTACAACCCGTTCGCGGTCTGCCTGATCGCGTTCCTCCTCGGCGGCCTTCAGAACGCCGGGTACACGTTGCAGAGCGCCGACTTCCCGTCGGGCCTCGTCGGGGTCATGCAGGGGCTGATTCTCTTCTCCGCGCTCGGCGGCGAGCTGCTCGTGCGCTACCGCATCCGGTTTGGGCACCGCGCGTCTACGGCGGGAGCCGCCGCATGATGCTCGCGGCCGGAGGGATCAACAACTCGGTGCTCGTGGTCGTGCTCGCCTCGGCGGTGATCTACGGCACGCCGCTCCTCTACGCCGCGCTCGGCGAGCTCCTGGCAGAGCGCTCCGGCGTGCTCAATCTCGGCGTCGAGGGGATGATGCTCGTCGGCGCGGTGATGGGCTTCTGGGCGGTGCAGCGAACCGGGTCGCTCGCGCTGGCGATCCTCGTCGCGGCGGTCGCAGGCGGGTCGATGGCCCTGGTCCATGCGTTCCTCGTGATCACGCTGCGCGCGAACCAGATCGTGTCGGGCCTCGCGCTGACCATCTTCGCAGGCGCCGCCGGGCTGTCGTCCTATCTCGGCAACGATCTCAACCTCGCGGACCAGCCCGCGCGCCACGCCTTCGACCCGTTTCTGCCGCACTCGTGGCAGACGGCGCACATCGTCGGCCCGATCTTCTTCAAGCAGTCGCTGCTCGTCTACGTCTCGTGGCTGTGCGTCGCGCTCGTTGCGCTGTATTTGAACCGCACGCGGCCGGGGCTCAACGTGCGCGCGGTTGGGGAGTCACCGGCCGCGGCAGACGCGATGGGCATCAACGTTCAGGCCTACCGCTACGTGCACACGATGGTCGGCGGCGCGTTCGCCGGCGTCGGCGGTGCGTGCTTCTCGCTCTCGATCACGCCGCAGTGGGTCGACGGCCTCACCGCGGGTGCCGGTTGGATCGCGATCGCGCTCGTGATCTTCGCGTTCTGGCGGCCGACGTTCTGCCTCGTCGGCGCCTACTTCTTCGGCGCGTTCTCCGGGATCCCGTTCACGTTCCAGGCGCGCGGGATCCTCAAGGGCATCCCGCCCGAGCTCTTCCAGGCGCTGCCCTACGTGATGACGGTCGTCGTGCTCGTGCTGGTTTCGACGGCGGGCGCGCGCCGCAGGCTCGGAGCCCCGGCCGCGCTCGGCACGCCGTATGTGCGCGAAGAGCGCTGATCACGTGGGTGCTCTTCCGCGTTCCGTGCCCGACGCCCGATGGTCGGTCCGCTCGCGACCTCTACGGCAGGCGCATCGATTGATCAGCGACCCGATGCGGGCCAGTGCGCGTGAGCTCGGCTGAACCTTCCACCGCGCGTGGCACGCGGCCGACGGCTCCGCGTTCTACGCGCTCGCGCATTGGCGCACCCGGGAGGGCGCGCATGCGTTCTTCGAGCAATGGCAGATCGATGCCGAGCCGGGGGAGGTCGCGATCGAGCTCGAGGGTGACGTCGGCCTCGTGCTGCTCGGCGGCGACTGACGTCTGAACGCCGTTCGTCGTAACGGAGCCGGTGAGCCGCGATCGATCTCAGCGGTCGAGGGACACTACTGAACACCCGCGCACGCGGCTGGTCTGCGCTCGGCGCCAATGCTCATGCGCATCCCTCTTGTGCAGTCACGTCGGGGCTCTCGCCGAAGCCGATGCTTTTGACGCGACCGGCAGCGGAGACATCGAATCGAAGCCCACGCGACACTGGTCTGCGACCCTCGCCCGCAGCCCTCGGGCGCGACCTGGGGTAGCGAGCGGACGTCGGCAGTCGGAGCTAGTGAAGGGACGCCGCGATCGTTTCGGCGGTATCAGCGGCGGAGGGCATCGCGGCGATCTCTTCGGCCACCGACCGCGCACGTTGTCGGTAGCCGGGATCCTCGAGGAGCGCCACGACCGCCTCGCGGATCGCTGCCTCCGTGAGCTGGTCGGGCATCAGCACGCGAGCCGCGCCGGCGTCTGCGGCCGCATCGGCGTTGCCGAACTGGTCAGCCATCCGAGGGACCACGAGCATCGGCAGTCCGTGCGCGAGTGCCCCTAGCATCGACCCGGAGCCGCCGTGGGTGACGACGACCGAACAACCAGGGAGGACCTCGGCTTGTGGGACGTAGCGCTCGACCCGTGCGTTCTCGGGCAGCGGGCTCAGCTCAGCGGGATCGTTCTGGCTCCCGGTCGTGACCAGCACATCGGCGTTCACGTCTGCGAGCGCGGACAGCACCATTCGGAAGACGGCGATGCCTTCGGCGCCCCTGACCATCGTCCCGAGCGTCACGTACACCAGGGGACGCTTCGGCTGCTCCGTGCTCACCATGCCCTCGGCAGCCCGAAGCCGAAGCACCGCGGTCTCGGCCGGTGGCCGATCCGAGTTCAGGCTTGGCGGGGAGATGTCGATGTAGGAGCCCCGGAACATGCCGGCGTAGGGCTCCGGCGCGAGCTTCAGGCGCTCCCACATCTCCGCAGCAACGGGAGCCGCGCCTTTGACGATCGCCACCGGCACAGCTCGGCCGAAGCTGTGGTTCACCGACGCCAGACCGAGTGATGCCGCGACGGCCGGCGCCGCAAGCTCCGCGGACTCGTGAATCAGCACATCGGGCTGCCAGCTGGTCGCGACTGCGTGCAGCTCGTCCAGGCGGGCCGGGGAGTCGAGCAGCGCGAAGCGATGGGCGTACGCGTAGGCGCGGCGGTCAGGAATCGGCATCGTGCGGAGCTCTGCGACGTACGGGGCATACCGCTCGGCGAGTTCGTTCTGATCGATGCCGGCGGCGAGTGGGCTCAACCCCGCTGCCTCGATTCGCGGCGCGTAGGCTGCAGCCGTCGCGACCGCAACGACGTCGCCGCGATCGCGAAACGCTCGCGCAAGCGGCACGAGGGGAAGGAAGTGACCATCGGTCGCACCACATGTGAAGAGCACCCGCATTGAACGAGCTTCGCAGACCGGGCGACCGACGGGCCCCATGTCTGAGCGAGCTCAGACATGACCGCTCAGATCTCGCGGAAGGAGATCTGCTGTGCGCCCTCCCAGAGGGTCAGGCGGCCGAGCTCCTGCAACTGCTCTTCGCCCTCGACCAGCGTGGCGAAGTGGTTCGCCCACAGGTGCCCCGCCTTCGACGCGAACGAGCAGTAGCCGTACGGGAAGAGCAGCTCGGTCTCGCTCTGGCCGCCCGGGTAGAGCGCGAGCTCGCCGGGATGCGGGTACGACGTCGCGTTCTCCGGCCCGATGCCGAAGTCGCGGACGCCCCACGGAATCCAGTTCGACTCGCCGCTCCAGCGGCAGTGGATGATGCGGTCCTCCAGAGGCAGAGACGCCTTGAACGCAGCGACGGTCTGCGGCGCGAGCTCGTCTTCCCACTCCGCGACGAAGCGCATGCCTGCTGCAGTGATCTCGAGCACGCGCGGGACCCTACCTGCGCTCCGTCGCGAGGCGAGCGCCGAATGCGATCAGCACCGCGGCGGTCACGAGGTCGAGCACGCGGCGCACCACCGGCACGCGGAGGACGGCGCTTGCCCGCGCGACGCCTGCGAGCCAGACGAGCGTCAGCGCAGCGAAGGCGAGGCCGTGTAGCGCGAGCGATGCAAACGATGCTCCGAACTGCGGCAGGAGCCCCGTGAAGAAGATCGGCATCTTCGGGTTCGAAAGGTTGCTGATCAGGCCCTGGCGAAACGGCGATCCTGGCCGCGCGGTGCGAGCCGCATGACTGCGGCGCAGCAACGTCGAGCAGCCGAGCCAGATCAGGTAGGCCGCACCCAGAAGACGAAGCGTCTCGAAGGCGGGCCGCGATGCAACGAGGAGCGCCGCGATCCCCGCAGCCGCGGCGAAGACCCAGACGAGCTGGCCCGTGACGACGCCGAGCGCCGTCGCCGTCCCTCGCCGCCGCACGACGCTGTTGCGAAGCGTCAGCGCAAAGTCCGGCCCGGGGAGACGATCACGAGCACCGCGACGAGCAGGAAGGCGATCATCGGATCAGGAGTGCGAGGGTGACGATGCCGCCTGCAGCGAGCCCCAGGATCGGCCACACGTTCAGGCCGCGATGGCGCAGGTTGAAGTAATGCCGCACGACCCCACCGAGCGCGAGCATCGCAACGAGGATCAGCCACGAGTGCTTGTGTCCGTACGTGAACGTGAAGTGGTTCGAGAGCATCGCGAACACAACCGGCAACGTGAAGTAGTTGTTGTGCACCGACCGCGTCTTGCCGGCGCGGTTCCACTTCGGGTCGGGGGCGACGCCCGCCTCCTTCGCGCGGATCAGCTGCCAGTGCGCCGGGATGATCACGAAGAAGACGTTGCCGACCATGATCGTCCCGATCATCGCGCCCACCTGCAGGTACGCCGCGCGCGGCGCGAAAAGGTGCGACGAGCCCCACGCCGAGACGCAGATGAACGCAAATACGAGGATCGCGAGCAGCGCTTCGTCGTCCGCAAACGCCCGGCAGAGCCCGTCGTAGACGAGCCACGCGAGCGCCAGCCCAGCGACCGAGATCGCGATCGCCTCCCACGCGGTCAGGTCGGCGACGGAGCGGTCGATCAGGTACGACGACGCGTGCGAGTAGTAGACGACGACGAAGAGCGCGAATCCCGAGAGCCACGTCGTATAGGCCTCCCACTTGAACCAGTGCAGCGGCTCGGGCAGCCGCTCGGGCGCGATGCGGAACTTCTCGACCCTGTAGAAGCCGCCGCCGTGGATCTCCCACGCCTCGCCGCCGATGCCGCGCTTTACGTCGTCCGGGTCACGCGGCGGCTCGAGGTGGTTGTCGAGCGCGATGAAGTAGAATGACGCAC
>JBBQQI010000111.1:0-7177 GCA_038216085.1 Gaiellales bacterium
CCTCCGTCGGCGAGACGGATCCGCTGAGGTTGACCTGCGAGGCGGACCGCGCGCTCTACCGCGCGAAGGCGGCGGGTCGCAACTGCGTCCGCAGCTCTACCACGACCGATGGTTCGGCGCACGAGGCTTCCACCTCCGACGAGAACGCTGCCGGCAGCGATACGCGCTCCTGAGCTCGCAGCGGTGATGCTCAGAAGAGCGTGAGATACCGCTCGACCTCCCAGTCCGAGACGTGCGAGTGCCACGACTGGAATTCCGCGAGCTTGGTGTCGGCGAAGTAGTCGCTGTAGTGCTCGGTTCCGGTGTGCCCGAACCAGTCGCGCAGCACCTCGTCCTTGCGGAGCGCCTCCGTGGCCTCGACCAGCGTCGCGGGCAGGCTCTTGATCTGCTTGCGCCGCACCTCGTCCAGGCCGAGGGTGTACAGGTTCGCCGTGTTCTGCGGGCCGGGGTCGAGCTTCCGCTCGATGCCGTCGAGGCCTGCGGCGAGCATCGCGGTCGCCGCGAGGTAGGGGTTCGCCGAGCCGTCGATGCCGCGATGCTCGACTCGCGGCCCGCCGGGCACGCGGATCATCTGAGTGCGGTTGTTGCCGCCCCAGGCGGCGTACGCCGGCGACCAGGTGGCGCCGGAGTCGGGCGCCCCGACGCCGATCCGCTTGTACGAGTTGACGGTGGGCGCGACGATGGCCGAGACGGCCTCCGCATGATGGATCAGGCCCGCAACGAAGTGATACGCGTCGTCCGAGAGCCCGTAGCCGTTCGCGTCGTTGGCGCCCTCGAAGAGGTTCGTCTTGCCGTCCCTGTCCCAGAGCGAGATGTGGAAGTGGCAGCCGTTGCCGGTCAGGTGGCCGAACGGCTTCGGCATGAACGTCGCGAGCTTGCCGCGCTGCTGCGCCATGACGTGAACCATGTAGCGGAAGAAGATCGCCCGGTCACAGGTGATGAGCGCGTCGTCATAGGAGAAGTTCGACTCGAACTGGCCGTTCGCATCCTCGTGATCGTTCGCGTAGTTGCCATAGCCGAGCGAGTTCGCGTAGCGCGAGAGCGTCGTCAGGAACTCGTAGTTGCGATAGAGCGCCTTCGCGTCGTAGCAGGGCTGGTCGCTCGTATCGAGCGGATCGTCGAGGATCAGCCTGCCGCCCTCGTCCTTGCGCACGAGAAAGAACTCCGCCTCGAGACCCATCTTCATGCTGAAGCCGAGATCGGCGGCGCGCGCGACCGCGTTGCGGAGGATCGTGCGCGGGCAGTAGGGCCAGGGCTCGCCCTCGACGGTCACGTCGCATGCGAAGCGGACGAGGTCGGGCTGCCAGGGCACGCGCGTGTAGGTCGTCGGGTCAGGAACCGCCAGCATGTCGGGCGAGGCCGGAGACTGTCCCATCGGGCCGGCGGCGAACCCCGCGAACCCCGCGCCTTCCTCGAGCAGATCGTCGATCGCCTGGACCGGCATGAGCTTGGCGCTGGGCTTGCCGTGCATCTCGACGAACTGTGCGAGGAAGAACTCGATGCCCTCGTCCTTCGCGCGCTTGCGAACCTCGTCGTGCGTCATCCAGTGCCTCCTGGCCGTGATCGCGGCGGCCGAGCATACCGCCTGGTTGAAAGATCGTTCGCTACCTGCGAGACTCGCGCCCCGACGGATGTCCTAGACAGGAGACGGCGCATGTCGACGACACGGCCCGAGGCCGGCACGCTCGCGCGAGAGACGAACTGGTGGGGCGCGTTCGTGATCGGGCTTGCCGGCACGATCCTGATCATCGGGCTCGTCGGCTTCGCGCTCGTCTCGCTCGGGGGCGCGTCGATCCCGCTCTTTGCGATCCTCACCGCGGTCGGCGTGGTGCTCTGCTTCTGTCTCGCCGAGCTCGCCGCAGCGATGCCCGATCGCTCCGGTGGTCTGCCGTCGTACGCGTTCGAGACGTTCCGCCCGCTGGGTGAGTCCTGGGGCAAGCACGTCGGCGGGCTCAGCTCGTGGGCGTACTGGCTCGGCTGGTTCACGGTCGCCCCGATCAACGCGATCCTCGCCGCCAACTACATCATCGCCCTGTTCAACATCCACGTCGGTCGGGGAACGACGTTCGGGCCGATCTCCAACGGGTTCGGCGCCCAGGTCTCACTCCTGCAGTTCGTCGTCGGCGCGGCGATCCTCCTGGTCATGTTCGTTCCGTGCCTGCTCGGCATCCGGCTCGGCGCAACCTTCGCGACGGTGCTCGGGATCGTCTCGATCATTCCGCTCGTCCTGCTCGTCCTGTTGCCCTTCATCCACCCGAGCAAGATCGACCTCGGGCACCTCGACGGCTTCGGGCTTCCGGCCGGCGTGCACGGGAGCTGGCAGCTCATCATCGGCTGGGCGTTCATCTTCACCTGGTCGGTGCTGGCGATGGAGGCCGCGGCCTGCTACATCGGTGAATGCCGGGATCCCGCGCGCGACGCCAAGATCGCGATGACGGCGGAGGGCCTGTTCGGCTTCTTCATCTACGTCTCGATCCCCGTCATGGTGCTCGCCGTGCTCGGTACCGGGGTGATCTCGAAGCAGTCGGGTGACGCCCAGGAGCTCTTTATCTCCTACACGCATGATCTCTTCGGAACGAGCGGGTTCTGGAAGTGGTTCGTCGGGCTCGTGCTGATCCTGGCGCTCATGCTCTCGGTCATCAACGCGATCGCCGGCTGTGCGCGTGGCCTCTGGCAGAACGCTCACGACGGGGTGCTGCCTCGCTGGTTCGGTCACGTCAATCGCCACGGCGTTCCCGACCGGGCGATGATCTTCAACGTGGTCTGCTCGACCCTCGTGCTGCTCATCGGATCGCCGCTCCAGATCTACGTCTTCTCGAACATGGGCTATCTGTTCGCGCTCGCGATCTCGCTGATCGGCTACTCGATCTACCGTGCTCGGCGGCCCGATGTCCTCCGCCCGGTACGCATGCCCGACTGGATGAGCCCGCTCGCAATGATCCTCGGCGTCGGCCTGCTCGTGATCTGGGCCGTCGGCGGGTACCTGTCGCCGAAATACGTCGTGGGCACCAACCAGCAGTGGCTCTGGTACGTCGGGCTTGGACTGCTGGTGCTCTACGTGCCGCTCTACCTGTGGCGCCTCGCGGAAGATCGACGCGTCGGCCACGCCAACTGGGAGCGCGAGCAGATCACCGTCAGCGATGCGCTGATCAAGTAAGCCTTGAGACTCCGACGCACGCGGCTCGACGCCCAGCCGGTCGAGCCGCGCACTGTGCTCCTCGCGACGGACGGCCGGCATCCGCTCAGCCCGCAGGCGATCGACTGCGCTGCGCGCCTCGCCTCGCCGGCCGGAGTCGCGGTGCTCGCCGTCGCCAAGATCTACGGCACGCAGTTCGGCCTGCCGCATCCCGGGCTGATGCCGACGAAGGAGGAGGTCGACCTCCGGCGTGGCTGGATCTCCGATGCGATCCGCGAGCTGGAGCGCAAGGGCGTCATCGCGGACGGCCAGCTCGCCGCGACGCGCAAGGCGATCAAGCTGATCGCACGCGTCGCAATCGCGCGCTCGGTGCAGCACGTCGTCGTCGACGCCGGCACCGCGAGCGGTCTGCGGCGCGTGATCGAGGGTGAGACGGGCAACGACATTCGCCGGCGGCTCCACGGCGCCGCGGAGGTCGTGATCGTGCAGAAGGCGAGCTGACCCGGACGGGCCGGGCGACACCGCTCAGCCGGTGTGCGCGACCGTGGTCTTGATGGCGATCAGCGCGGCGACGGCGGCGGGATCGAACTGCGTGCCCGAGCATCGCCCGAGCTCGGCGAGAGCCTCGTCGCTTCCGAGGGACGGCCGGTACGTGCGGTCGGATGTCATGGCGGAGTACGCGTCGGAGACCGCGATGATCCTCGCCTCGACCGGGATCTGCTCGCCGCACAGTCCGTCCGGGTAGCCGGTTCCGTCCACGTTCTCGTGCGTCGACCTGACGATCTTCGCGACGTCTGCGAGGGCCGGCGAGGCGGCGAGGATGCGCTCACCGATGGTCGTGTGCCGGCGGATGAACTTCCACTCCTCGGCACTCAGCGGCCCCGGCTTCGCCAGCACCGAGTCGGGGATGCCGATCTTGCCGATGTCGTGCAGCAGCGCGCTCTGCTCGATGCGGTTGATCGTCTCGCTCGACAGGGCGAGCTGGCGTCCCACCGCGACGGCCAGCGCCGCCACCTCGGTCGAGTGCCCCTCGAGGCTCGGCTCGCGCGCGGTGAGCGCCTCGAGCAGGACGTCCTGCGGCCGGCCGCGGCGGGCGGATCGAAGGCTCTTCTCGGTGTACAGACGCTGGTCGCAGATGTCCAGCGCGCTCTCCGCGCTGCTCGACTCCTCGGGAAGGAAGACGGCACCGAACGACGAGCTGATCTGGAAGCCGTCCCCCGTCTCCGTCAGTGCACGCGCGGCGGCCTCGAGCATCGCCTCGGTATCGCCCTCGTCCGAGGCCAGGACGAGGAACTCGTCCCCGCCGAGCCGGAACACGGTGTCCGGCGGCATCGCCGCACGCAGCAGGGCTGCGAGCCGCACGAGCAGATCGTCGCCGGCGGGATGGCCGAAGGAGTCGTTGTACGACTTGAACCCGTCGAGGTCGAACAGGGCCATCAGCCACGGGCGACCACCTGCGAGCGCCGCTTCGAGCGCGCCGTGGAGCTTGCGACGATTGCCGAGGCCGGTGAGGGCGTCGTGCAGGGCGAGCTCGGCGTTGATCGCCGCGAGGCTCTCGAGCCCGGCCCGCGCCATTTCGAGCGCCTGCTCCGCTTCGACCTCGCGCGTGATGTCCGCGACGATCCCGTCGACGAAGACGCTTCCGTCCTTCTTGACCGGCCGCGTGCTCGCATGCACCCAACGGGTCACGCCGTCGTAGCCGCAGAGCCGGTAGCGCACCTCGCTCGGCTCGCCCCGCCGTAGCCGGTCTCGATGGGCCACGTTCGCGTTCCGGTCGTCGGGATGGATCAGCCGCTGCCACTCCGCTGCGATGTCCGTCCCGGCCGGCGTCCGTCCCCCCATGAGCTTCTCGCGGTTCGGACCGGAGAAGATGGATCGGCTCGTCCCGTCCGCGCAGTGCTCGTTCGAGTACAGGTAGTCGTCGATCGCGCCGACGATGCGCAGGATCGCCTCGGCCGCGACCGAATCGGCGATCCGATCGGTGGCAGCTTCGTCCATAGAGACTGCTATCGGCAGACGGCGGGCCCAGCGCGAGGGGCTCGAGCGTGCGCCGGAACGAGGGCACGTCCTAGTCCCGGCCGTGCCCGAACGAGACGGCCGGGAGCAGGCGCCCGAGCGGCGGTGGGCACCACCAGGCCCAGCGGCCGAGGAGCCGCAGCGCGACGGGGACGAGCAGGAGGCGGACCAGGAACGCGTCGAGGGCGACAGCGACGCCGAGGATGATGCCCATCTCCTTCGGCGGCAGCGGTCCGGAGAGCGCGAAGGTGAAGAAGACGGCGACCATGACGGCGGCTGCGGCGAGGATGACCCTGCCGGAGTGTGCGATGCCACCGATCATCGCGTGGCGTGCGTCGCCGCTCGAGCGCTCGAGCTGCTCCTTGGCGGAGGCGAGCAGGAAGACGGTGTAGTCCATCGAGATCGCGAAGATCATCGCGAAGAAGAACACCGGGCCCCAGGCGTCGAGGAAGCCTTGGGACTCGAAGCCGAGGATGCCGGAGAGGTGGCCGCCCTGGAACACGAGGCGGGCGACGCCGAACGCGGCGCCGGTCGCGAGCAGGTTGGTGAGCACGCCGACGAGCGCGATGATCGGTGCCTGTAGCGCGATGAGCAGCAGCAGGAAGCCGAGCGCGAGGACGACGCCGATCACGAGCGGCGTCGCGCGGGCCAGGGCCTGTTCGAGGTCGTGGTTCTCGGCTGCGGCGCCGCCGACGAGCGCGCCCGTCGGGAGCGTGCTGCGCAGTCGCTCGATCGTGCTGCCGACTGCGGGGTCGGAGGGGTTCTTCGTCGGGATCGCCTGGACGAGGGCGTAGCGCCCGTCGGTCGACGTCTGCGCCGGCATCGCTCGCGAGATGCCCGGATCGGCGCGCGCGACCGACTCCAGCCGAGCGGCCTGGCCGATCGGGCCGACGATCTGCAGGGCGCCGGGTGCGCCGGGGCCGAAGGCGGCCTGCACCTGGGTGTAGCCGATGCGCGAGCTGTCACCGCTGGGCACGACCTTGATCGACGGCATGCCCGTCTTGAGGCCGAGCACGGGCGTTGCGAGCACGAGCAGCACGAGCAGCGCCGGGACGCCGTAAAGCAGGGGCTTCGCCCAGATCCGTTCGGCCCAGCGGGCGAAGCGCGGCGAGCGATGCTCGCCGGAGTGCACCCAGCGAAGCGAGACGTTGTCGACCTTCGGGCCGAGCGCCCCGAGCACGGCTGGCAGCAGCGTGAGGGTCGCGGCGAGGATGAAGACGACGGCGACCATGATCCCGAGCGCCATCGAGCGGAACGCCGGGCTGGGCACGAGCATCACCGCCGAGAGTGAGACCAGCACGGTGACGCCCGAGAAGAGCACGGCCTTGCCGGCCGTGTCCATCGCGACGCCGGCGGCGTCGGCCGGGCGCATGCCGTGCCCGAAGTGCGCGGCGCGGTAGCGCCCGACGATGAAGAGCGCGTAGTCGATGCCGAGTGCGAGGGCGAACATGAGGGCGAAGTTCATCGACCAGATCGAGATGTCTGCGAACAGCGTGCCCAGGTAGAGCACGCCCGCCGAGGCGACGAGCCCGACGATCGTGAGCATCAGCGGCAGCGCCGCGGCGACGAGCGAGCCGAACGCGAGCGCGAGGATCGCGAGCGTCACGGGCCACGAGAAGAGCTCGCTCTTCATCATCGCCGAGCGGTTCGCGGCGTTGAAGTCCGACCACATGCCCGACGCGCCGGTCAGGCTGACGCCGACCTGCGACGTGCCGAGACGCTTCAGCGGTCCCTTCAGGCGATCGGCGGCGAGCACCATCTGCTTCGGGTTACGCGCCGCGCCACCGGTCACGATCGCGGTGTGCCCGTCCCTGCTGATCGACACGCCCGCCGACGGCGGGGTGACACCCGAGACGGCGGGGTCAGCCCCGAGCTTCGCGACGACCGCTCGCGTGACAGACGCGAACGCGGGATCACCGGCGGCAAGCGACGGGGAGAACAGGACGACCATCAGCGCGGTCGAGGAGTTGCCCGCGAAGTGCTGTTGGATCAGCGTGCGAGCAGAGACGGACTGCGACCCGCTCG
>JBBQQI010000112.1:0-7167 GCA_038216085.1 Gaiellales bacterium
AGGGAATCTTATACACGAGGGGTTACCTCACGAACCTCGTCCTGAACCAGGTTCACGAGGGAAGGGCGGCGAAGCTCCGCCAGCGCTCCTCTGTGCCGAACGCCTCGACCAGAGGTCCGTGATCGACGAACGAGAATGGCAGATCGTGGCTGCTGTACGGCCATGGCCGGGTGGCTGGATTCTGTGCGATGTAGCGCGCGAGCCACAGCAAGTGGCTCTCCTCCGTCACCGGAACCGACGTGTACGGGCCGTCGAAGACTCGGCCTCGCCGCCCGTGGCGCCTGTTGAAGCCGGTGGCGTAGCGACGGTTGAGCCGATGCATCGCCGTCGACATCGCCTCGTCCTCGAACGTAGCGAGCAGGTGATAGTGGGTTGGCATGAAGCAGAACTCGTGGCAGGACAGGAGCTCCTTACCGGCAAGGTCGGCGAGGATGTGGATCCCGGCGACGTAATCGGGGTCGTTTCGAAAGATTCGTTCCTCGTTGATCGACCGCGACATGACGTGGTAGAGGCCGGCAGCCTGTTGGCGCGGGACGGAGCCCATGGCCCTCAGGGTGCGTACGGGCGCACGCAAACGCCAGGGGCTCGACGAAAACGTTGCGCATTCGGCACACCTGAACCTCGTCCTGAACCAGGTTCGAGGGTCAGGCCTGGAGGAGCTCGAGGCGGTTGCCGAACGGATCGGCGACGTAGGCGCGCTCGACGCCCGGGAGCGCCTCGTCCGTTGTCACCACAATCCCGTGCTCGCGCAGGCGCTCGGCGAGGGCTGCCAACCCGTCGACGACGAAGCTGGGGTGCGCCTTGCGCGCGGGTGCGAAGGGATCCTCGACGCCGACGTGCAGCTCGTGCGCGCCCGCCCGGAACCAGCAGCCGCCTCGCTCGCGCAACAGCTCCGGCTTCTCCAGCTCAGCCATCCCGAGCAGACCGCCGTAGAAGGCCCGCGCCTCCTGCTCGCAGCCCACAGGCGCGGCGACCTGCACGTGGTCGATCCCGAGGATGATCACAGGAAGACGGTCTACCATCGATCCGGTGACAGTGCCTCGCCTTGAAAACACGCTGATCCGCGGCTACAAGCGGCTCGCGACCGATGCCGCGCACCGCCGGATCGACGTCGAGCTGCGCACGCTCGACATTCTCTTCACGCTGCTCTTCGGAATTGTGCTGCTGCCAGTGGCGCTACTGATCTCGCTGATCGTGCTCGTCACGAGCGGCCGGCCGATCTTCTACCGCGGCGAACGCGTCGGCAGGCGCGGCCACTTCTTCGGGATGCTGAAGTTCCGGACGATGAAGCCTGGCGCCGAGGAGCGGATCGGCGGGCACCTCGGCGCGGAGCTGATGCAGGCGAACAATGTTGAGCTGACGACGGTCGGACGCTGGCTGAAGAGGTCCCAGCTCGACGAGATCCCGCAGCTCTGGAACGTCCTGCGCGGCGACATGTCGTACGTCGGGCCGCGGCCGATCCGGCCGAGGTTCTTCACCGAGCTCGCCGAGGACCTGCCGGCGTACTGGCAACGCCTCGTCGTGCGCCCCGGCCTCACCGGGTTCGCGCAGGTGCGCCACGGCTACGCGACGTCGATGGCCGAGAAGCTCTCCCACGACCTGGAGTGGATCGCCGACCGCTCGGTTCGCCTGTACCTGCGCACCGTGATCGTCACCGTGCTCCGCGTGCTTCGGCAGACGGTCTCGCGGCGTCCCTAGACTGACTCGCCATGTGCGGCATCTGCGGAATCGCGAACGTCCGCGGCGCCGTCGACCCGGAAAGGCTCCGGCGCATGGCTGCCACACTCGAGCATCGCGGCCCGGACTCCGAGGGAACGCATCTCGACGGGCCTGTCGGCCTCGCCGCTCGGCGCCTCGCGATCATCGACCTCGCGGGCGGCGACCAGCCGATCCGCAACGAAGACGGGTCGGTCGTCGTCATCCAGAACGGCGAGATCTACAACTACCGCGAACTGATGCACGAGCTCGAGCGCGCAGGGCACCACTTCCGCACGCGCTGCGACACCGAAGTGCTCGTGCACGGATACGAGCAATGGGGCGCGGCGCTCTGGGAGCGCCTGCGCGGCATGTTCGCGGTCGCCGTCTGGGACGCGCGCCGGCGCCGGCTCGTGCTCGCGCGCGACCGGTTCGGCATCAAGCCGCTCTACTACCGCGACGCCGATGGCGAGCTGTCGTTCGCGTCCGAGCTCGACGCGCTGCCCCAGGGTGAGATCGACCTCGACGCGGTCGAGGCATTCCTCGCCTTCAACTCGATCCCGGCGCCGCTCTCGATCTTCCGCGACATCCGAAAGCTCCTACCCGGTCACACGCTGACGTGGGAGGACGGCCGCATCCAGCAGGACCGTTACGCCAGGCCCGGACCGCTGCCGCCGCGTCACGACGAAGACGAGGCGGAACTGCTCGAGGAGTGCCGCGCCCGCTTGCGCGACTCGGTGCGCGCACACCTGATCGCGGACGTCCCGGTCGGTGTCCTCCTCTCGGGTGGCGTCGACTCGGGCGCGCTCGCAGCACTCGCCGCCGAGGAATCCTCCGGCGAAGTCCGCACGTTCTCGATCGGCTTCGAGGAAGCGTCGTTCGACGAGCTGTCGGGCGCCCGCGCCGTCGCCGAGCGCTACGGCACGGAGCACCGCGAGCTCGTGCTGAAGCCGGATGCTGCGCTGTTGCTGCCCGCACTCGCGGACGCCTTCGATGAGCCGTTCGCCGACTCGTCTGCGCTCCCGACGTACCTCGTCTCGAAGCTCGCCTCCGAGGACGTCAAGGTCGCCCTCTCGGGCGAAGGCGGCGACGAGCTCTTCGGGGGCTACTACACCTACGTCGCGGACATGCTCGCCGAGCGCGTCGGTCCGCTCGCAGCGCTCGCCCGGCCGTTCGTCGAGCGGCTGCCGACGTCGACGCGCCGCGTCAGCCTCGACTACAAGGCGAAGCGCTTCGTTCGCGCCGCGCATCTACCGCCGCTCGAACGCCACCACGGCTGGAAGGAGATCTTTAGCTCGGACGCCCGCGCCGAGCTGACCGGGCGCGCGACGTCGTTCGACCCACTCGGCACCCACCGCGAGCGGTTCGCCGAAACGGACGGCCACGAGCTCGTGACACGCTTGCAGGACGTCGACTTCGGCCTCTACCTCGTCGACGACCTGCTGACGAAGACCGACCGCGCGTCGATGGCGTGGTCGCTCGAGGCGCGCGTCCCATTCATGGACACGGTCGTCGCGAATTTTGCGTTCTCGCTGCCGGTGCGCCACAAGGTGCGCGGACTGTCGAAGAAGCGCCTGCTGCGCAAGGCCGTCGAGCCGTTGCTTCCGGACGAGGTCGTGCACGGCAAGAAGCGCGGGTTTTCGATCCCGGCAGCCGCCTGGCTGCGCGGAGAGCTGCAGCCGTTCGCCCGCGAGACGCTCTCACCCGAGGTGATCCGGCGCCAGGGCTTCCTGCAAGCGGACGCGGTGACGCGCGTGCTCGACGACCATGTCGCAGGTCGCGCCGACCTCTCACGCCAGCTGTGGGGGCTGCTCGCGTTTACGCTCTGGTACGAACGCCACGTCGAAGGGGTTCGGCGGGACGTCCAGCTGGAGAGCGTTCTCGCATGAAGGTGTGGGTCGACTTCACCGCGAGCGCGCATCCGCTCGTCTTCCGGCCGCTCGTCGCGCTCCTCGAGCAACAGGGACACGAGGTCGAGATCACTGCGCGCGACTACGCGCAGACGCTGCAGCTGATCGAGTCGCACGGCATGACGGCGACCGTGATCGGCCACCACGGCGGCCGCTCCGCTCTGGGCAAGGCACGCCAGATGCGCGGCCGGCTCGGTTCGCTTCGCCGGTGGGCCAAGGGCCGTAACTTCGACGTCGCGCTGGCGCACGGCTCACACGAGCTGACGATCACGGCGCGCCGCCTGGGCATTCCGAGCTCGACGACGTTCGACTACGAGTGGGCGTGGCTGCAGCACCAGCTCGGCTGCCGTGCTGCGACGCGCGTCGTCGTTCCCGCGTCGATCCCGCCCGAGCGCCTCGCGAGCTACGGAGCCAAGCCGCCGAAGCTGCAGCAGTACCCGGGGCTGAAGGAGGAGTACTACCTCTCGGACTTCGAGCCTGACCGGACCGTGCTGACCGACTGGGGCATCGACTCCGAACGCGTGCTCGTCGTGCTGCGGCCGCCGCCCGACGTCTCGCTCTACCACCGACACTCCAACCCGCTCTTCCCGCAGACACTCGAGCATGTCGGCAACCTGGAGAACGTCCACGCATTCGTGATCCCTCGGACGAACGAACAGCGCGACTACGTCAAGTCGCTCGCGCTGCCGTCGGTGATCGTCCCGGAGGAGGCCGTCGACGCCCAGAGCCTGATTGCGCTCTCAGACCTCGTCGTCTCGGCGGGCGGGACGATGAACCGCGAGGCTGCCGCGCTCGGCGTTCCGGTCTACACCACCTACGGCGGCAGGCTCGGCGGCGTCGACGAGCAGCTGATCCGCGAGGACCGGCTGCGGCCGTTGACCGACCCCCGCGCGCTCGAACTGCACAAGCGGGACGCCGACTCGGTCGCGCGCGAGCGGCGCGACCCGCAGCTGATGCTCGACTTGCTGCTCTCGGCGCTCGCGGCCTGACCACTCGTCGTATGCCGCCTACCGCTCGGCGAGAAAAGCCTGGGCAACGTCTCGCGTGCGGGGTCTGATGCGCTCATGGACACGCACATCGTCAGGCCCTCCATCCCGCTGCTGCTCACGGTGCCTGCATGGGTGACCGCCGGGATCGTGTGGCTGTCCTGGCGCACCGACACGCACGACACGTGCAGCACCACGCCGTTGTGGAGCAGTGGGCTGCTTTGGGTCGTTCCGATTTTTGCGCTCAGCGCCCTTCTCTGCGCCCGGAAGCTCTCGCGTGACAAGGAAAGCCCGCGCTGGCTTCGCCGCGCAGGACCGATCTCGGCGATCCTGGCGCTCGCTTACGCCGTGTGGTTCTTCGCGCGCAGCTTCCAGTTGTTCCCCTGCGGATTCTGAGAGCTAGAACGCGTCCGCGCCGACGAGCGCGAGCACGGCGTCTCCGTAGCGCTCGAGCTTCACCGGCCCGACCCCGGGCAGCGCAGCGAGGTCGTTGAGCGTCCGCGGCCGGGTGCGTGCAATTGCGTCGAGAGTCTTGTTGTCGAAGACGACGTACGGCGGCACCTCGTCCTCGTCGGCGCGGGCACGGCGCCACACGGCGAGCTCGTGGTACAGCCCATCGGACCCGGCCGTCGGCACGAACTTGCCCTTCGCAGGCTTCGGGTCACCGAGCGGCCGGGTGGCCGCGACGCCGAGCTCTGCGAGAAACCGGCTCGGCTTCCCCGACCACGTCAACCAGAGCACGTCCTTTGCGCGGGTCATGCCGACGTAGAGCAGCCGGCGCTCCTCGGCGAGCTCCGCGGAGGTGCGCGCCTGGCGTGAAGGCAGCTCCTTTTCCTCGAGCCGGGGGAGAATCACGGCGTCGAACTCGAGCCCTTTCGAGCGATGCAGCGTCAGCAGGTGGACGCCCCTTGCTGCTTCGCCCCCGGAGTCGAACCGGCGGCGCAGGTCAGCGACGAACTCGGCCGCGGTGCCGTCGAAGATCCCTGCGAGCGAGACGAGGCGCGCGAGATCGGTCTGGCGCACGAGCTCACGCTCGCCGAGCTTGTCGGGAATCTGCTCGAGCCAGCCGGCCTCGAGCGCGGCGGCGCGCACAGCCTTGTCGGCATCCGCCCCGCCTGCACGCTCAAGCCGGCGGGTAATACGCCGCGCGGCGTCGCGCGCAAGCAGCGACGAGCCCTGGAAGGGGAGATGCGCGTCGTGCAGCAGCTCCTCGAAGTCAGTCAGGCGCGCATTTGTCCGACAAAGGATCGCGATGCGCTCGAACGGCGCACCGAGCTTTCTGATCTGCGCGACGATCGCCGCGCCTTCCGCATCGGCCGTCGCGTACGACTGGACGACGGGCTCTGCTCCCCCGGGCCGCGTCGCCCGCAGCACCTTCTCGGCGCCGCCAAGGTTCGGGACGAGCCGGTTTGCGAGCGCCAGCACTTCGGGCGTCGAGCGGTAGTTCTCCTCGAGCCGCACCACAACCGCCTGCGGATAGCGTTTTGGCATTGCGAGCAGGTACTCGGGGCTCGCACCCGTGAACGCGTAGATCGACTGGTAGTCGTCGCCGACCACGCAGAGATCGTCGCGATCGCCGAGCCAGTGCTCGAGGAGCTCCTGCTGCAGCAGATTCACGTCCTGGTACTCGTCGACAGTGAACGCGCGGTACTGCGCGCGGAACGTGTCGCGCGCGCGTTCGTCGCGCTCGAAGAGCTGCACGGCGAGCTCGAGCAGGTCCTCGAAGTCGATCATGCCCTCCGCGGTCTTGCGCTTCTCGTACTCACGGAAGACTCGGTGCATCAGGTCGCTCGGGATCGGCGGCTCGCGCCCTTCGGACTCCGCGCGGTAGCGCTCCGCAGTGATGCGACGGTTCTTTGCCCATTCGATCTCCGTGGCGAGATCGCCCGCCGGGCGAAACTTGTACGGCGCCGGCAACGTGTTCGCGATCTGACGCAGGGCAAGCGCCTTCGACGGCAGGATGCGCCCGACAGTCTCCGGTGCGAAGTGGCGCAGCTGCCGGAGCGCCGCGGAGTGGAACGTCCCGGCACGGACGCGCTGCACGCCGAGCGTGGCGAGGCGCGCCCGCAGCTCGCCGCCGGCTTTGTCGGTGAACGTGACGGCCATGATCTGCGTCGGCTCGAACGCACCGGCCGCGACCTGCTGGGCGATGCGGCGCGTGATCGTCGTCGTCTTGCCCGAGCCTGCGCCCGCGAGGATGCAAACCGGGCCGCGCACAGACTCGGCCGCGCGGCGCTGCTCGGGGTTCAGGCTGTCGAGCGGATCCACCTCGCCACGGTACCCCGAGAGGCGGCGCGCTCTGTGACGAAAGGCGAACTCACGAGCCCGACCCGGCGGAAGCCGAACCAGGCCCGTGAGTGCGCGCCGCTACCAGACGGTCGGTTTGGCGTCCTGGTAGATCCAGGTGTCGAAGAACTGCGTCAGATCCTTGCCCGACCACTTCTCGGCGAGCGCGATGAATTGCGGCGTCGTGACGCTGCCGTAGCGGTTCTGCGTCGCCCAGTCCTTGATCAGCTGGAAGAAGGCGAGGTCGCCGATCTTCTCGCGGAGCGCCTCGAGCGTCATTCCGCCGCGGT
>JBBQQI010000113.1:0-7150 GCA_038216085.1 Gaiellales bacterium
CATCACCGACGCCCCGAACGCACGGGAACTGCCGCCCGGCGACGGCAAGATCACCTTCGAAGGCGTCACGTTCGGCTACGACGCGAGCCGGCCCGTGCTGCACGACATCGACCTCGAGCTGACGGCCGGAAAGGTGGTCGCGCTGATCGGTCACACCGGATCCGGCAAGACGACGCTCGCCTCGCTCGTGCCGCGGTTCTACGACGTGCAAGCGGGCCGCGTAGCGATCGACGGCCATGACGTGCGCGCCGTGACGCTGGCGTCACTCCGCCGCGAGATCGGCGTGATCGCACAGGATCCGTTCCTGTTCTCGGCAACCGTGCGCGAGAACATCGGCTTTGGTCGGCCTGAGGCGACCGATGAGGAGATCGACCGCGCAGCCCACCTCGCGCAAGCGCACGAGTTCATCGAACAACTGCCCGAGGGCTACGACACGGTGATCGGCGAGCGCGGCATCACACTCTCGGGCGGACAACGCCAGCGCGTCGCAATCGCGCGAGCTCTCGTCGTCGACCCGCGCATCCTGATCCTCGACGATGCGACGGCCTCCGTCGACGCGACCACGGAGTCGAAGATCCGCGAAGGGCTGCGCGAGGCCATGAGCGGCCGGACGACGATCATCATCGCGCACCGGCTCTCGACAATCGCGCTCGCCGACGAGATCGTCGTGCTCGAAGACGGGCGCGTCGCGGCCCGCGGAACCCACGACGAGCTGGCCGGGACGAACGACGTCTACCGCGAGATCCACGAGCACGGGCTCCTCGAGCGCGTGTTCACGGAAGAAGTCGCGTGAGAGTCCATCAGCCCGGAGGGCATCTGATGCGCGGCGGCCGCCCTTCGGTCGAGGACTGGTCGTGGGCGCAGACCCGGCGCCGGCTGCGCGCCCTCTACAACCTCGCCCGCCCGTACAAGGTGCGCACGGCCCTCGCCGTGGCGGCGCTGCTCGGAGCGACCGCGGTCGCACTGGCGCCGCCGTATCTCGTCGGCCGCTCGGTCGACGAGGTGAGCCACGGGCGAGCCGGTCAGCTGCGCTGGTACGTGATCGCCTTCGTCCTTGCAGGCGCGCTCGGGATCGTCTTCAGCTTCGCGCAGACCTACTACACGGGCTGGACGGGCGAGCGCATGCTCGCCGATCTTCGAAATCATCTCTTCCGCCATCTGCAGCGACTCTCGCTCGGCTTCTACGAGCGCAATCGCGCCGGTGTGATCATCAGCCGTCTGACGAACGACGTCGAGGCGCTCGACCAGCTCGTCACCGACGGCGTCTCGTCGCTCGTCCAGAACACCCTGACGCTGATCGGCACGGCGGTCGTGCTCTTCTTCCTCGACTGGCGGCTCGCGCTCGCATCGCTGACGGTGATGCCGGCGATGACCGTCGCGACCGCGCTCTTCCGCAAGCGATCGGGACGTGCCTACCGCGCAGTGCGTGAGACGCTCGGCGCGGTCACGGGGACGCTTGCCGAGGACATCGCAGGGATGCGCGTCCTGCAGTCGTTCACGCGTGAGCGGGCCGCGCGCGAGAACTTCCGCGAGATCAGCGACGCCTATCGCCGCTCGAACATGCAGACCGTCGTCCTCAGCGGGCTCTACTTCCCGTTCGTCGACTTCCTCTCGTCGGCCGCGACCGCGGTCGTGCTCGGCTACGGCGGGTATCTCGCCTTCAACGGAGAGGTCTCGATCGGAGTGCTCGTCGCGTTCCTCGGCTACCTCTCGAACTTCTTCGACCCGGTGCAGCAGCTCTCGCAGCTCTACAACACGTTTCTCTCAGCGGTCGCGGCCCTCGACAAGATCACCGACCTGCTCGACGAGGAGCCCGACGTGCTGGACGTTCCGGGCGCTGTCGAGCTCGAGCAGATCGCGGGGCACGTGGCGTTCAAGGAGGTCCGCTTCTCCTATGGCCGCGGGCCTGAGGTGCTGCACGGCATCGACCTCGACGTGGCAGCAGGGACGACCGTCGCACTCGTCGGACACACCGGCGCCGGCAAATCGACGATCGCGAAACTGCTCGCGCGCTTCTACGATCCGACCGGCGGCGCGCTCACGATCGACGACGTCGACCTGAGATCGGTCACGCAGCGCTCAGTGCGCCGGCAGCTCGGCATCGTTCCCCAAGAAGGCTTCCTGTTCGCGGGCACCGTCGCTGAGAACATCGCCTTCGGACGGCCTGAAGCGAACCGCGCCGAGATCGTCTCGGCGGCGCGCGCAGTCGGAGCCGACGAGTTCATCGAGGGGCTCGAGGACGGCTACGAGACGGAGCTCGGTGAGCGCGGCTCGCGGCTTTCGCTCGGCCAGAGGCAGCTCGTCGCCTTCGCACGCGCGCTCCTTGCCGACCCACGGATCCTGATCCTCGACGAGGCAACGAGCTCGGTCGACATCGGCACGGAGCGAAAGATCGAGCAGGCGCTCCGTCGGCTCTTGCACGGTCGCACGGCGTTCATCATCGCTCACCGCCTCTCGACGATCCGCGACGCCGACCTGATCGTCGTCCTCGAGCACGGTCTGATCGTCGAGCAGGGCACACACGACGAGTTGCTTGCCCGCCGAGGGCTCTACACCTCACTCTACGGCGACTGGGCCGCGGACGCCGCGTAAGCGACGTAGTAGGCTCGCGTGATGGAGGCAGGCGCCGCGTTCGACAAGCAGTGAGCAACCTCGACCGCGAGACCGAGAAGCGGATCGAGCAGCCGGCCTCGGAGGAGGCCGAGCGCGAGTCGCGCCTGACGCCTGCCGAGGCGGTCAAGCACATGCGGATCCGGCTGCCGGTCCGCGCCAATCGCACGTTGCGCACCGTGATCGAACGGGTGAACAAGGACGATCAGCTGAAGGGCTGGTGGCACGTCGCGAACGTGAACGCCGTCGCACGGATGGAGATCAACGACCACTCGTGGGTACACATCCAGATCGTCTCGAACATCGCGCTGAAGCTGCTGCGCCAGTTGACCAAGCACGGCGTCGAGCCGAACATGGTCGTCGACTACGGGATGACCCGCGACGACTCCGAGGTCGTCGTCGCACTCACAGCGCTGACGCACTGCATCGGCATGTCGGTGCACCGGAAAGGCCACGAGGATTTCAGCCTCTTCCTCGCCGAGCCGAAGCTCCGTCAGCTGATCGCCGGCCTTTACGAGGAGCCTGACCTCACCGTCGTCGTCTCAGAGGTGCTGCAAGGGATCATCAGCCACCGCTCCGACGGTGAGCCACTGACGCTCGAGGCGGGCATTCTGCGCGTCGCCGACGCGCTCGACATGGAACAAGGCCGCTCGCGAATCGCGTTCGAACGCGGACGCGTCGGCATCCATTCGCTGTCGGCCGCCGCGATCGAGGAGGTCGAGATCAGCGACGGCGAGCAGAAGCCGATCCGCATCTCGATCCGCATGAACAACTCGTCGGGCATCTACCAGGTCGACGGGCTCCTGAAAGCGAAGCTCCGCGGCTCCGGTCTCGAGCCCTACGTCGAGGTAATCGCCCACATCGACACCGAGGCCGAGAAGCGCCTCGTGCCGCTCTACGAGCTCGAGCTGTAGGGGTCGAAACGCGCCAGGGACGGCTAGACTGGGCGCGTTTTGCGGGATCGTCTAATGGTAGGACGCCGGACTCTGAATCCGGTAGTCTAGGTTCGAGTCCTAGTCCCGCAGCCTTGGAAAGCCCCTGCTTATCATGGCTTTCTGTGTTCCAAGCTGACAACGATAGGGCTGCGGGGCAACGCAGGGGGCAACACTCCGAGCGGGGGGAGACCTCGTGAAGGGTTCGCTCGACCTTCTCGGCCAGTCCGGCGACCCGTTCCTGGTCGGCGTCGGCGAAGGGATGCACAACGGCTTCGGCCGGTACCCGCTCAGCTAGGTCTACGACCGCCGTGCGCACCAGCTCGGCATGGTGATGCCGGTCCCGTCGATCATCACTCACGCGCCCTGGCTCTCGGCACCGCCGACTGTTTACGGCGACGTGCGGGCGGCGGTGCTTCGCGAGGTCGCGGAACTTCGCATCGGCGTCGATCTCTCCCGCAGGCTCGCCCAGGTGTTCGGGTACGCCACCCAGTCGGACCTGTCGTCCGAGGAGCGGCGGGAGTTCGTACGAGCATTCGAGGCAGCCGAACGTTCGAGGCTCTTCCCCGCTCCTTTCAGGAACGGATGGTCGAGATCGAGGCGGCCGCGATCGCCCGGGGCGTCGTTCCTCTCCCGTGGACTTTTCTCGCGGCCCAGATGCGCGCCACTACGTTCGGCACGACCAACACGATCCCGCTGCGCGAGTCCTCGTGATGCAGATCGACGTTGACCTGAGCCGCAGGCTCGGGGACGTGTTCCTGTACGCCACCAACGCGGAGCTGCCGTGGGATGAGCGGCCAGTGTTCGTGCGTGCCGCCGAGGACGCCTGACAGCTTCGACAGGTTGCCGCTCCGGTTCCGCGAACGGATCGTCGAGCTGGAGGCTCTCGCCGGTGCGCGTCGCACGGCACACGTATGCGAAATCGGCTGACCCTTGCGGCTCGCGCAGGCAGGATCTGATTCTGTCCTTTGCCCCCCACGACGTGTTGTCCGAACCTTGACACAGGGCCAGCACCGGGGCAGCATCGCACGTGGTAGGTATCCCGACCTCGCACTCCGAGAGACGTCGGCAAACCGAGGTCGCTAACGGAAGGAGAAACATGCGGCGGTTCTTCCTTGTCATTGTCGCGGCGTTGGCAGTCGCGGCGGCCCTCGTCGTGGGCGGAGCGAGCGCAGCCCCGGTGAATAGTCCGAAGGTCGCTTACTTGGCGGCCACTTGCACCGGACTCGGCAGTGTGACGCTCGTCAATACAGCTCCAGCGCACACCGAAGCACTGCAGGTTCTTGGTACGAACACGGTCGTCCTTGTGCCGTTCAACGGGGCACCGGGCATCATCCGCGCTGGAACCGCAGCCGGGACGAGTTGCACCTTCGTGTAAACCCCGCCGGGTGGCCCAAATCCTGTTCCGGTCGTGATCACCCGCAGCTACGACAACCCGCTAGAGACGCGCGGCCGCCTCGAGCGGCCCCGCCCTCCTCTATCGGCCGCCCGACCGTCTCGCTTGAAACCTAAGCCGGCAGGGAATGCAGTTCGTGCTGGCCGCGAGCAAGCGCCGCACGGCGGCGAGCGGGGACGTGAGGAGCCTGCGCCGCCGTTAAAGGACGATTGCGTGAGGGATTGACGTTCCGCGTTTGTCTTACTGCGCAAGGGGTATCGTGCCTGTTCTGTGGCTCGTTTGGATCGACGGTTTCCTCAGGGGATCCTTGCTTTCGCGGTGCTCGTGGCGTTCATGGCAGCCTCCACGCTGGTTGCGAACGCAGGGGCAGCCCCGTCGCGGCATCCACCTGTGGCGTCAGCCGGCTTTGGTCACAGTTTCCGCTGAATCAAGGCCGGGGCGGCGGAGGTGTGCCCCGAGCCCATCGACCCCGGCGAGTTGGAAAACCCCACGGAGGTAATGCCGCGGAGAAAGTGAGCCCCGGGGGATCGCGTTTCGTCTGGTTCGAAATTGCGGCAGCCGCGTTGGTACTCGTCGTCGTCGGATCGATTGCCGTAAGGTTTGGAGCGTTGTCTGGAATGAAATCACGAACAGGAGGCAACGGGCAGCGCCTCGAGCTGTTCGTTGCGAGATTGCGGTTCAGCCGCCTGGAGCCGTACGTCTTCATGCGGCGCTCGGTCGGGTACATGGGCCTGATTGTTGCTGTCATGGCGGTCGTGTACGTGACGCTCGGCTGGATGGGAGGTTGACATCGTTTTGCGACTGGCGTGTACATGTCGTATCGTCTCCGACGAGAGGAAGACCACTTGACTGCGGCTCGTAACCGATCGTCGTCTGGAGACGTTGCCCGGGTGGACGTGCCGACACTAAATGCGCATTCGCGGCCCGGCCTGACGCGGGCGCAGTCCCTGCGGTCAGCGATCGCCGTCGGCGTGGTGATGGCCGGCGATGCGACGTTCGAGCGGATGACGGCGCTCGCATCCTCTGCGCCCTCGTCCGCGCAAGACGCGACGATCCTGAAGTTCGCTCTCTTGCTCGAGGATTTGCAGGCGGCCTTTTACGCGGCGGCGCTGAAGCACGGCTCGCTCGATGGCGAACTGCGGGAGTTCGCCGAGATCGTCGGGTCGCACGAGCAGCAACACGCTGCATTCATTCGCAAGGTGCTCGGCGCAAAGGCGGGACCGAAGCCGCGGTTCGAGTTCGGCAATGCCGTCCGGGGTGCTCAGCGCTTCATCGCCACGGCTGTCTCCCTCGAGGACCTTGGAGTGGCGGCCTATAACGGGCAAGCTCCAAACCTCACCCCGAAGGCGCTCGCAGCGGCAGCCCGAATCGTCTCAGTCGAAGGCCGCCACGCCGCCTGGATTCGGGATCTTTCAGGGCTCGATCCCGCGCCGAAGGCGACTGATCTCCCGCTGTCCGCGCCCGCGGTTGCCGCAGCGCTGAACAAGACCGGATTCGTACGGTCGCTGGGACATCGATGACCGAGCTCACCCTCGAGCAGATCGACCGTGATGGCGCGCTCCAGGAGGCGCTCGGCGGGGTGACGGCGACGACGAGGGAAGATTTCCTGCGGAGATCCGTAATCGGGGGCGGCGCCCTCCTGGCGGCGTTCGCCACGCCGGCGGCGCTTGCAGACGACCGTACCGTCGGCGATCGCGCGATCCTCAACTACGCGCTCACGCTCGAGTACCTCCAGGCCGCCTTCTACACGGAGGCCGAACGGATCGGCGCGCTCAAGGGCGAGCTGGTACGGCAAGCAAGGATCGTCGGTGCGCACGAACGGGCGCACGTCAAAGCGCTTCGGCAGACGCTCGGCAGGGCCGCCGTTCCGCGCGCACGATTCAACTTCCATGGGGCCACCGAAGGCGAGGATGCGTTCAGGCGCACGGCAGTCGCCTTCGAGGATCTAGCCGTCGCCGCCTACAAGGGCCAGGCGCCGAGAATCCACTCGCGTGAATACCTGGCCTCGGCCCTTGCGATCCACACGGTCGAGGCTCGGCACGCGGCCTGGATCCGCCGTCTGGCGGGGGTACGGCCTGCGGCGCACGCGTTCGACCTTCCAGTCAGCCGTCCAGAGGCGACAAGGCTCGTTGCGTCCACCCACTTCGTGCTTAAGACGAAATCCAAGCGCGCTCCCCGGTTTACCGGCTAACGGGCAAGACCTACGCAGCCG
>JBBQQI010000114.1:0-7093 GCA_038216085.1 Gaiellales bacterium
AAGTCGACGACGATCACGGGGGTCTCAAGGCGAGCGTCCTCGATGAGGCGATCGGCCGCGAGGAAGGGGCTCTCGAACGGCGTCAGCGAGAAGACGCCGAGCAGGTTGATCACAGCGACCCCGCCGTGCACCGCGAGCCCCACGCCGGGGGTCTGCGGCGACAGGTTGGCCGGGCGTAGCACGCGATCGGTGCCGGAGAGGTACGGCGCGAAATCCTGCTGGCCCCACGTCCAGTTCCCGAGCGTGACGACGTCCGCGCCGCTTGCGAGCAGCTTGTCGGCGAGCTTTGCCGTGATGCCACGGCCTGCTGCGATGTTCTCGCCGTTGACGATGCAGAAGTCTGCGCCGAGCTCTTCGCGCAGCGAGGGCAGGCGCGTCTCGACAGCCCGCCGGCCCGGGGCGCCGAACACGTCGGCGACGAACAGGATCTTCATGCCCGGCCTCTGGCTCGCCCGACGAGCGGCTAACCGAGGGTCACCGTCGCTGCGGAGTGGACCTCCACGACGACGTGGTTCCCCGAGTCGTTCGTATAGCGCGCGAGCGACTGGCGTTCGGCACGGGAGTAGTCGACGACGGCGCCGAGCTTCGATCCGGCCGCGGTCACCGGCGAGCCGACGACGAGTGACGGGTCGCTGCGCACGTGCGAGACCGAGACGACGAGCGACGGAGAGCCGGTCGGCTGGATGTCGATTCGCGATCCATAGACACGGTCGTTCAGCACGACATCGTCGATCGCGACGATCGTCCCGTCGACGGGGGAGTAGACGTCCGTGCCGCTCGGTGCGCCGACGTCGAGCGCAGACGACGCCGGCCCCTGGCCGCCGGGAAGCTGGTACCAGCGTGCCTTGCCGCTCGCGCCACCGAAGATCTTGTGGCCGAGGCGCCGCAAGAGGCCCTGGTTCGCCTGCGTGCCGAGCGGATCGAGCGCCAGCGCCCCGTCGCTCCCACCCTGGTAGCCGATCGCCGTCACTGAGCCCTGGCTGATCGGGAGCTGCAGGTGCAGCGAGCCGAGCCTCGAGACGACCTCGGGTTGCGGCGGGCCTGCCGGCAGCAGGCGCGAGGCGCTCGCGGGCGCCGGAGCCTGTGCAGGCTTGCCCGAGCCGCCGAAGGCAGAAAGGAGCAGCGTGGCGATCGCGACGACTGTGATCGCGATCAGAGCAGCGACGCGCCGCAGGCGGCGTTCGCGCTCCAAATGCCTGCGCCGGGTGGTCGAAACACGGGGGTTCGAAATCCCGCGGCGAGGGCTGCGGCGATTCGAGGCACGCCGGTCTGGGGCCGGAGACGGCATTCGGGGCACCGTAGCGAACCCCCGGGGTGGGGACAACCGGGGCGCTCGTGACAGCGCGACTCCGCTCCGTTCCTCGGGTTCGTCCCAGAGTTCGTGACGGTCGAGCGCCAGGGCGCCGTCGACCCCGAAAGACCAGTCCCAATCGGGCGGCCTGAGCAGGTGGATCTGGGCTGTAGCATCGCGTCTGTGAGCGCTGTCGGACGCCCGCCGCGGATTGTCGTCCCGCGCTGGGTCCAGCTGGTCGGCCTGCCGCTCCTGCTGGTGCTCGCGTGGGTCTTTCTGACCGCCGCGGCTCATGTCGTCTTCCTCTTTCTCGTTGCTGGGCTGCTCGCCCTGCTGCTCGACCCACTCGTGCGCGCGCTCCAGCGGGTCCGGCTCCCGCGCGGCCTTGCGGTCGCGATCGTGCTGCTGAGCTTTGCCGCGGCACTGGGGCTCGTCATCGTGGCGGTGGCGACCGCCGTCGTCAGCGAGACGAAGACGGCGACGTCGAGGTTCAACGATTACTTCACGCATCGTCACGGTGCCGCCGGACAGACCTCTGCGGATCGTGACGTCGATCGGTTCCAGCTTTGGCTGAACACGCACCGTCTGAAGTCGGTGAAGGTGCAGAAGCGCGGCCACAAGCTCGTGCGGCAGATCCAGGAGCGTGACATCGGCAAGAACACGAAGAAGATCGTCACGTTCGTCGAAGGTGCGGCGATCTCGATCGGCAAGACGTTGTTCTCGGTCGTGCTGCTGATCGTGATCTCGATCTACATGCTGCTCGACATGCAGCGGCTCGGCCGCGCTATGGACCGACGGTTCCCACCTCGACCGGGCGAGCACTCGCTGCTGCGCAGCCTGGAGCACTCGCTTGCGTCGTATGTCCGTGGTCAGGCCGCGCTCTCGCTGATCATCGGCACGAGCGCCGGAATCGGTCTCTGGACATTCGCCGCACTCGGCTTACTGCCGCATGCGCAGCAGTACGCCCTGCTCTTCGGAGCGTGGGTCGCACTGACCGAGGTGATCCCGTACCTCGGGCCGTGGCTCGGCGCAGCGCCGCCCTTCGTCTATGCACTCGTCACCCACCCGCTGTCGGCGCTCTGGGTCGCGCTGCTCTTCCTCGGCATCCAACAGGTCGAGGGCCACGTCGTCGTTCCGAAGGTGATGGGAAACGCCCTGCGGCTGCATCCGCTGCTCGTGATCTTCGGGCTGGCTGCCGGCGCCGAACTGTACGGGCTGCCCGGTGCATTGATCGCCCTGCCGCTGCTCGCGATCGGACGCGCGCTCTGGGAGTTCTTCGCCGACCGGGTGCAGCTCGAGCCGTGGCAGGAGCAGAGCGTGCCGGTCGAGATCGAGATCGAGGCCGCCCGGCCTGCCGCCGCGGTCGCCGAGCCGCGTACCCTGAAGCCGTGAGCTCGTTCCCCGTCACCCGCCTCCGCCGTCTGCGCCGAACCGGGGCGCTGCGCGACTTCGTACGCGAAACCTCGCTCTCCGTCGACGATCTCGTCATGCCGCTCTTCGTTGCACCGGAGGAGCTGCGCAACGACCGGCTGCCGGGGCTCTCGCGGCACACCGTCGAGTCCGTGGTGACCGAGTGCGAGGAGCTCGTTCGCCTTGGGATCACGGGCGTGCTGCTCTTCGGGATCCCCGAGGAGAAGGACGAGGAGGGGTCGGGCGCATGGATCGAGGATGGCATCGTGCAGCAGGCTCTTCGTGCGCTGCGTCTGCGCTTCCCGGAGCTCTTGCTGATCACCGACGTGTGTCTCTGTGAGTACACCTCGCACGGGCACTGCGGGATTGTCGCGGGCGACGAGGTCGACAACGACGCGACGCTCGAGCTGCTGACACGAACCGCCGTCTCGCACGTCGAGGCCGGCGCCGACGTCGTGGCGCCGAGCGACATGATGGACGGGCGCGTCGCGGCGATCCGCGAGCAGCTCCCGTCGACGCCGATCATCGCGTACTCCGCAAAGTACGCCTCGGCGTTCTACGGCCCGTTTCGCGACGCAGCCGGCTCGGCTCCCGCGTTCGGCGATCGCCGCGGGTACCAAATGGATCCCGGCAACATCCGCGAGGCACTGCGAGAGTGCGAACAGGACGTCGCAGAAGGTGCCGACATGCTGATGGTCAAGCCTGCGCTGCCGTACCTCGACGTGCTGCACGCCGTGCGGCAGCGCTTCGACCTGCCACTCGCGGCCTACAACGTCAGCGGCGAGTACGCGATGCTGAAGGCTGCGGCTGCGGCAGGCGACGTCGACGAGCGCGCCGCGGCGATCGAGTCGCTGACGGCGATCCGCCGTGCCGGCGCCGACGTGATTTTCACGTACTGGGCGAAGGATTTCGCCTCGTGGCTGTAGTCAGGTCCAGGCTCTGGCATCGAGCGCTGGGGCTGATTCCAGGGGGTGTCAATTCACCGGTGCGCACGATGCACGGTGTCGGGCTTCCCGAACCGTTCTTCGTGGCGCGCGGGGACGGCGCCTACCTCGAGACGACCGACGCGCGGCGGCTGGTCGACTGGGTGCAGTCGTGGGGGCCGCTGATCTTCGGTCACGCCGACGAGGAGACGGTCGAAGCGGTGCGCGAAGCCGCGCTCGACGGGACGACGTTCGGCGCACCGACCGAGGGCGAGGTCGAGTTGGCGCAGGAGATCGTCGATGCCGTTCCGTCGGTCGAGCGTGTGCGCCTCGTCTCGTCAGGCACCGAGGCTGCCATGTCGGCGGTGCGGCTCGCGCGCGGAGCGACGCGCCGCGACCGCGTGATCAAGTTCGCCGGCTGCTACCACGGGCACGCCGACCAGTTCCTTGCGAGCGCCGGCTCGGGGCTTGCGACGTTCGGGATCCCGTCCTCGCCCGGTGTGCCGAGCGGCGTCACGGCCGACACGATCGTCTGCGAGTACAACGACGTCGACGGCGTCGCCTCCGCGGTCGAGCGCTACGGCGAAGGCCTCGCGGCGATCCTCGTCGAGCCCATCGCGGGCAACATGGGCTGCGTCCCGCCGGCGCCCGGCTTCCTCGAAGCCCTTCGGTTGCTCTGCGACGCCTCGGGCGCGCTGCTCGTCTTCGACGAGGTGATCAGCGGCTTTCGCGTTGCGCGCGGCGGCGCCCAGGAGCTCTACGGGATCGCCCCCGATTTGACCGTGCTCGGGAAGATCGTCGGCGGCGGCCTGCCACTTGCGGCATTCGGCGGCCGGGCCGACGTGATGGCGGAGCTCGCACCGTCGGGCAGCGTCTACCAGGCCGGCACGCTCAGCGGCAATCCGCTCGCGACGGCCGCAGGTCTCTCGGTGCTCCGCCGGCTGCGCGACCCGGAGGTTTACGAGACGCTCGAAGCCCGCTCCGCCCGGCTCGCCGCCGGGCTCGCGCCGTTCGGTCGCGTCCAACGCGTCGGGGCGATGTTGACGCTCTTCGCGGGGCGCGACGAGCCCGTCGAACGCTTCAGCGAACTCGCGACGGACACGTACGCGGAGCTCTTCCGCGCCCTGCTCGAGCGGGGCATCTACTTCGCGCCCAGCCAGTACGAGTGCCTGTTCCCGTCGCTCGCCCACGGCGACGACGTCATCGACGAGACGATCGGGGCCGTTTCCGCGTGCTTCGCAGGCGGGAACGGCTAGTGGAAGTCTTCGCACCCATCGTCGACGGCGCAGCTGCCGAGAGCAGCGTCTGGGCGGCTGCGCTCAGGCCGAGCCACGAGCGCCAGCTCGTGGCCGTGTTCTCACCGCTCGCGCCGGACGAGCTCGCACTCGGGCTCGAGACGGTCTACGAGGCGTACCTGACCCACTACGGGACACCGCGGCTCTTCGACCCGCCGGACGGGGACGAGGCGATCCTCCTCGGCGACTATCTCTACGCCCACGGGCTCGTGCGCGTCGCCGAGGCAGGCGGAGTCGACGCGGTCGGCGTGCTCGCGCGATTGATCTCGCGCTGCGCCGCGTTGCGGGCCGACGGGTCGCTCGGTGACGGTGAGGCGTGGGTCGATGCGACCCGTGCGCTCGGTGGCTCGCCCAACGACGACGCTGTTGCGCACGCGCTCGCTCTGCACCAACAGCACACCGCGCTTCGATAGAGTCGGCTCATGATCTTCGACGCAGCCAGTGAGGGCACGCACGTGATCCTGGGAATGCTGATCGTCGGCCTGATCTTCCTGGCAGTGATCGGCCTCGGTGAGCTCACGAACTGGGCAGGCCACCGTCGCGCCGAGCGCCGCCGCGCACGCCGCCAGGTCTACTAACCAACCGGATGGCGTCGCCGACGGACCTGCGCGAGTGGATCGCGCTCCTCGAGCGCGAGGGTGAGCTCGTTCGCATCGCTGCCGAGGTCGACCCCCACCTCGAGGTGACGGAGATCGTCGACCGCACCGTCAAGGCGGGCGGCCCCGCGCTTCTGTTCGAGAACCCGAAGGGCGCGCAGCATCCGCTGCTGGTGAATCAATTCGGCACCGAAAAGCGCATGTGCCTCGCCTTCGGGGTCGAGGCGCTCGACGATGTCGCCGCCCGGCTCGCGGAGATCCTCGAGCTGCAGCCGCCCGAAGGCCTCGCGGCCAAGGTTCGCGGCCTGAAGACGCTGAAGTCGATCGCCGACTCGCGGCCGAAGGTGGTCAAGCGCGGCGTCTCGCAGGAGATCGTCCTGACGGGCGACGACGTCGACCTCGGTCGTCTGCCCGTGCAGACCGCATGGCCCGGCGACGCGGGGCCGTTCATCACGCTGTCGGCCGTGATCACGCGCGATCCGCGCACGGGTCAGCGCAACGTCGGCATGTACCGCATGCAGGTGCTCGGCCCGTGTTCGACGGCGATGCACTGGCAGATCCACAAGGACGGTCGCGCCGACTACCTCTTCACCGAAGGGCGCATGGAGGTCGCGGTCTCGCTGGGGCTCGATCCGATCAGCGCCTACTCCGCCTCCGCGCCGCTGCCGAAGCACATCGACGAGTTCATGGTCGCGGGCTTCCTGCGCGGCGAGCCGCTCGAGCTCGTGCAGGGCGTCACCGTCGACCTCGAGGTGCCGGCGAACGCCGAGATCGTGCTCGAGGGCTACATCGACAAGGGCGACCTGACCGACGAGGGCCCCTTCGGCGACCACACCGGCTTCTACACGCCGGCCGAGCAATTCCCGGTCTTCCACATCACCGCGCTCACGATGCGCAAGGACGCGGTCTATCCGTCGATTGTCGTCGGCAAGCCGCCGCAGGAAGACGAGTGGCTCGGCAAGGCGACCGAGCGCATCTTCCTGCCCGCGGTGCAGATGACCGTGCCCGAGATCGTCGACTACGACCTACCGGCGGCGGGCGCGTTCCACAACCTCGCGATCGTCTCGATCCGCAAGGCCTTTCCCGGCCACGCGCGCAAGGTTATGCATGCGGTGTGGGGGCTCGGAATGCTCAGCCTGACCAAGGGGATCGTGATCGTCGACGAGCACGTCGACGTCCACGACTACCAGCGGGTGATGTTCTACGTCGGCGCGAACGTCGACCCGAAGCGGGACATCGTGATCACCGAAGGCCCGCTCGATCATCTCGACCACGCACCGACCCTGCAGTTCTTCGGTGGGAAAATCGGGATCGACGCGACCGCGAAGGGGCCGCAGGAGGGGGCCCGGGAGTGGCCGCCGGAGATCGAGATGAGCGACGAGATCCGCTCCCTCGTCGACCGCCGCTGGGAGGAATACGGTCTCGGCGGCGGCCGCTCGACGAACGGCGTGCCTGCCGGGATGCGTCAGATCAAGCAGCTTGGACGGCGCGGGCGCAGATCGTAGTGGGTCTACGCCCAAGCCCGAGTCGTCTGAGATGCGCCGCATCTGAGGCACCAGCGGCGGGTGTGCCGAGCGT
>JBBQQI010000115.1:0-7044 GCA_038216085.1 Gaiellales bacterium
ATCCTCGCCGCGGTCACGGGCACCGGCTTCATCGTCGGCTAGTACCCCGGCTCGTCGCTGCCGGGAGAGCGGTCTCGTACCGCTCTCCCGGCAGCTTTTCGCTTTAGAGTCCTGCCATGGGCTACCAGATCAGTTCTCTCAACGAGCTCGGTGAGGGCTACGGCTTCCGCAAGGTTCGCCAGCCGCTCGGCGTAACGGCCTTCGGCGTCAACGCACTCGTCTTTCCGCCCGGCTACGACGGGCCGGCGCACTACCACGAACAGCAGGACGAGCTCTACTTCGTCCATCGCGGCACGGCGACCTTCAACTTCGACGGCGAGGAGCACGTCGTCGGCGAAGGCGGGCTCGTTCACGTCGAGTCGACGACGCACCGCCAGGTCGCGAACAGGACCGACGAGGATCTCGTCCTCTTCATCGTCGGCGGCAAGGACGGCTACGTCGCACGTGATGGGCAACTTGTCAACGCTGAGGATCTCGCGAAGCGCGAGCGCATTGCCAAGGGAGAGCTGAGTTGAAGAGAACACAGTTGAACGGTCTGATGATGGACACGCAGCTGACGCTGCCGATGTTCGTGCGTCGCGCCGAGGCGTACTTCGGTGCGAAGGAGATCGTCACCCGGCTGCCCGACAAGAGCTTTCATCGCTACACGCACGCCGACTCGTGCCGCCGTGCCCGCGCGCTCGCCGTCGCCCTGCAAGGCCTCGGCCTGAAGCGCGGCGATCGTGTCGCGACGCTCTGTTGGAACCACTACGCCCACCACGAGGCGTACCTCGGGATCCCTTCCGGCGGGTTCGTGCTGCATACGCTGAACCTGCGCCTGCATCCGAACGACCTCGCATACATCGCGAACCACGCCGACGACCGTGCCGTGATCGTCGACCGCGGCCTGCTGCCGTTGCTCGATCAGTTCATCGGCGGGACGAAGATCGAGCACGTGTTCGTCGTCGAGGACTCCTACGAGGAGCTGCTCGCGGGCGTCGACCCGGACGACTGGCGCGACCCGGAGCTGCAGGAGAACGAGGCCGCCGCCATGTGTTACACGAGCGGCACCACCGGCCTGCCGAAGGGCGTCCTCTACTCGCACCGCTCGACAGTGCTGCACACCCTCGGCGTCGCAGCCGCCAATCCGCTCGCGCTCGGCATCTCCGAGCAGGACACGATCCTCCCGGTCGTGCCGATGTTCCATGCGAATGCGTGGGGCTATCCGTACATCGCAACGATGATCGGTGCGAAGCTCGTGTACCCGGGGCCGCACCTCGACCCCGAGAGTCTGCTCGACGACTTCGTGCAGGAAGGGGTCACCTGGACCGCCGGCGTGCCGACGATCTGGCTCGGCATCCTGGCGATGCTCGACGCGGAGCCGAAGCGGTGGGACCTCTCGAGGATGAAGGGCATGCTCGTTGGCGGCTCGGCCGCGCCACGCGCGATGATCGCGGGCTTCAAGGAGCGGCACGGCATGAGCGTTGTGCACGGCTGGGGGATGACGGAGACCTCGCCGGTCGCCTCGACCGCCATGCTTCCCGGCGATCTCGCCGACGCGGATCCCGACACGCAGTTCGACTACATTGCGATGCAGGGCCTCCCGCTGGCGCTGATCGAGCTGCGTCATCGCGACGACGAGGGAAACGTGCTCCCGTGGGACGGGGAGTCGATGGGCGAGCTCGAGATCCGCGGGCCGTGGGTGGCGAGCGCCTACCACGACACGCCCGACCAGGCACACCGCTGGACCGACGACGGCTGGTTCAAGACCGGTGACATCGTCTCGCTCCACCCGCGCGGGTTCATCCAGATCAAGGACCGCTCGAAGGACGTGATCAAGTCCGGTGGTGAGTGGATTTCGTCGGTCGAGCTCGAGAATGCGCTGATGGCGCACCCGGCGCTCGCCGAGGCCGCAGTGATCGCGATTCCGGATGCGAAGTGGGACGAGCGGCCACTCGCAGCCGTCGTGCTGCGGGAGGGTCAGACGGCGACGGCCGAGGAGCTGCGTGCATTTCTCGCGCCGGACTTCGCGAAGTGGTGGCTGCCCGACCGCTTCGAGTTCATCGCCGAGATCCCGAAGACGAGCGTCGGCAAGTTCCGCAAGACGGAGCTGCGCGAGATGTTCGCACCGGAGCCGGCGGCCACTTCGTGATCAAGACCGTCTGGCTCGACAACCCGCCGGTGAACGCCGTCAACGGCGGGATCATCGACATGCTCTGGTCGGAGCTCGAGCACCTCGACGACGACACGCGCGTCGTCGTGCTGCGGGGCAAGGGCGATCGTGCGTTTTCGGCAGGAGCGGACATCGCCGGGTTCCAGCGCGGCGGCGAGGACAGCGGGCGGCCCGCGGGCATCCAGCCGGTCGCCGACCTGATCGAGCAGGCGCCGGTGCCGGTCGTCGCGGCGATCCACGGCTACTGCCTCGGCGGCGGCCTCGAGATAGCGCTCGCCTGCGACTTCAGGATCGCCCACCACGAAGCACAACTCGGGTTCCCCGAGGTGAACCTCGGTCTGCTGCCGGGCGGCGGCGGGACGCAGCGGGCGCCGCGGCTCATCTCACCCGGCCACGCGCGGTGGCTCGTCATGTCCGGCGAGCGGATCGATGCGGAGACCGCGGCGCAGTGGGGTCTCGTCGAGTTCGTCGTCGACGATCTCGAGGCCGGGATCGAGCGCTACGTGGCGCCGCTCGCGAAGCAGAGCCCGCACTCGCTCAGACAGATCAAGTCGCTGCTGCACGACACGCGTGATCAGCGCTCGGACGAACGCGAGGTCGAGGCGTTCGTCGCCTGCCTGCAGTCCGAGGACGGACAGGAGGGGGTCGCCGCGTTCCTCGAGAAGCGCGCCGCGAACTGGACCGGCCGGTGAGAGCAGTCGTCCTGCATGAGGTCGGGGGACCGCTTGCAGTCGAGGAGGTCGCGGAGCCCGATGGGGCGAACGTCGTCGACGTGCGCGCGGCTGGCATCAACTTCGCCGACGTCCTGATCCGCCGCGGGCTGTATCCGCAGATGCCCGAGCTGCCGCATGTGCTCGGATCGGAGGTGGCGGGCGAGTTGCGAGGCCGCCGGGTGATCGCACTGCCGCGCACTGCGGGCGGCTATGCAGAGCGTGTCGACGTCGATCCGGACTGGACATTCGACCTGCCCGGCGAAGCGTCGTTCGCCGCGGGCGCGTCGTTCCTCACGACCTATCTGACCGCCTACATCCCGCTCTACCACCAAGTTCGCGTCTCCCTGACGTCCACGATCCTCGTGCACGCCGGCTCCGGCGGCGTTGGCTGTGCGGCGATCCAGCTCGCGAAGAACCTCGGCGCGACCGTGATCGCGACTGCGAGCTCCGACGAGAAGCGCGCGTTCGCGCTCGAGGTCGGAGCCGACGAAGCGGTCGGCTACGACGAGATCGACGACCTCCGGGTCGACTGCGTGATCGACCCTGTCGGTGGCGACGTCTTCACGCGTTCGTTGCCGCTCCTGAATCCGCTCGGCGTCATCGTGGCGATCGGCTTCGCGGGCGGCATGTGGAACGACCCCAGCGTGCAGTGGCTCGTCGGTCGCAACGCATCGGTCGTCGGTGTCTACCTGGGGCGGCTGATGAAGCTCCGGCCGGAGATCGTGCGCGACGGTGCGACGTACCTGCTCGACCTGTGGGAAGGCGGCGAGATCGACCCCGTGGTCGGCGCGACGTTCCCGCTCGAGCAGGCGGATCACGCGCACGCGGTGATCGAGTCGCGCAGGCATGTCGGCAAGGTCGTCCTCGAGCCATGAAGGCGCTCGTCACCGGTGGGGAGGGCGGCCTGGGGCGCGCCATGCGGGCAAAGCTCGAGGAGGAGGGATACGAGGTCGAGTCACTCGATCTCGTGGACGGGTTCGACGTCACCGATCCGGCGGCGTGGGATCGCGTCGAGGCGGTCGACCTCGCGCTCCTGAACGCCGGGATCCTGACGGCGAGCACCGACCTGCTCGAGCTCAGCATCGAGGATTACCGGCGTGCAGTCAGCGTCAACGTCGACGGGGTCGTCTTCGGAGTGCGCCGTCTCGCGCAGGTGATGGACGGCGGCACGATCGTCGTCACGGCATCGCTCGCGGGCCTCGTCGGGATGCCGCTCGACTCGATCTACTCGCTGACGAAGCACGCTGTGGTCGGCTTCGTTCGGAGCATTGCCCCGCGCATCCATCCGATCAAGATCAACGCGATCTGCCCGGGGATCGCCGACACCGCGATGCTCGACATGCACGATCAGCGCGCGATGTTCGCTGCGGCCGGGTTCCCGCTGCTCCGCCCCGAGGACGTTGCGGAGGCGATGTGGCTCGCGGCGACGAGCGAGGGAACGGGGGAGTGCTGGTTCGTGCAGCCTGGCCGTGAGCCGGCGCCGTTTCGCTTCCCGAACGTGCCGGGCCCGCGCAACGAGGGTGGCACGGTCGGGCTCCCGCCGATCGCGCGCTGACCGCTCGGTTCAGTTGAGGCCGGGGTCGAACGGCATGTCGATCATCAGCTCGAACGGGCCGCCCTTGCGGTGCAGCACGATCCGCCAGAGCTCGTCAGGGTCGGTGACAAACGGATCGTCGGCTTCGGCCGCGACGACGATCCAGGAAGGCTCCGCGAGCTCCGACTCGAGTTGCCCGGCACCCCAGCCGGCGTAGCCCGAGAAGAGGCGCATCCTCGTGATTTCGAGGTCGCCGGGCTCGGACTCGGCGGGCATGAAGCCGACGCGGCCGAAGATCGGCGCGGCTGCATCATCGACGTCGGTGAACTCCGCCAGCACCATGAACGCCTCGGGCTGGACGGGGCCGCCGACGAACACGGCGTCGGACGCGCCCGGCAGCCCGTCCAGAGACGGCACGGCGTCGACGGCGCTCACATCCGACGGTCGGCTGAGCACGAGGCCCAGCGCGCCCTCCTCGTCGTGGTGTGCGATCAGGACGACCGTCTTGCGGAAGTTCGGATCGTGGAGCGCGGGTGACGAAACGAGCAGGTGCCCCTGGAGCGAATGCACCTAAGCGAACTGCCAGCCTTCGCCCTTGGCGAACGCCTTCAGGATTCGCTTCGCGACGACCTGGCGGTGCACCTCGTCGGGGCCGTCGTAGATCCGGGCGCCGCGGGCCTGCATCAGCATGCTCGCGAGGGGCGTCTCGTCGGTCAGTCCGCGTGCGCCGTGCACCTGCACCGCGCGATCGATCACGTCGACCAGGACCTGCGCGGCGAAGAACTTGATCGCGGACACCTCGACGCGCGCCTCGTCTCCGCCGTCGATCTTGTGCGCAGCGTCCAGGGTCATCAAGCGGCAGGCCTGGATCTCCGCATAGCTGTCTGCGATCCAGTTCTGGATCGTCTGCTTGTCCGACAGCGGTCCGCTCGACGTCTCGCGCGTCAGCGAGTACTCGCACATCAGCTCGAACGCGCGCTGCATCTGGCCGAGCCAGCGCATGACGTGGTGGATGCGGCCGGGGCCGAGCCGCTTCTGCGCGATCAGGAAGCCCGCGCCTTCGGCGCCGAGCGTGTTCGAGACCGGCACGCGAACGTTCGTGTACCGCACCTCGCAGTGCGTCGACCATCCTTTGCCCGTGTGGCCCAGCACCGGGATCGAACGCACGATGTCGACGCCCGGTGTGTCGACCGGGACGATGATCTGCGTTGCGCGCGCGTGCGGGCCGGCGTCGGGGTCGGTGACGGCCATCACGATCCCGAATGCGGACCCCTCGGCGGCCGAGGAGAACCACTTGTGGCCGTCGATCACCCAGTCGTCGCTGTCGCGCACCGCGCGCGTGCGCAGCGTCGTCGGATCGGAGCCGGGCACCTCGGGCTCGGTCATCGAGAAGAACGAGCGGATCGTGCCCGCCACGAGCGGGTGCAGCCAGCGCTCCTTTTGCTCGTCGGTGCCGAACAGGTGGAGGATCTCAGAGTTGCCGGCATCGGGCGCCTGGCAGCCGAAGACGAGTTGGCCCCAGGTCGAGCGGCCGATGTGCTCGTTCAGGTAGGCGTAGTCGAGGAAACCGGTGCCGGTGCCTCCTGCTTCGGGCGGCACGTGCGGCGCCCAGAGGCCGGCGGCGCGCACCTCGTCCTGGAGGTGCTTGAGAATCGCCTCGCCGGCGGCATCCTGCTTTTGGATCGCAGACTCGTTCGGAAGGACGCGCTCGGCCATGAATGCCTTCACCTGCGCGAGCCGCTCGGTCGGGGGAGCCCAGGCTGTCGCTGTCATGCGGTTAGCATCGCATGGAATGAACCTTGGCTTCTACATGGGCTACGCCCAGCCCGGCACGAATCCGCTCGAGCTGCTGGAACTCGCGAAGGAGGCCGAGGCTCTCGGGTACGACTCCGCGTGGGCGGCTGAGGCGTGGGGGGTCGATGCGATCACGCCGCTCGCCTGGCTCGGCGCTCAGACGACGACGCTGAAGCTCGGCACCGCGATCATGCAGCTCCCCGGGCGAACGCCTGCGAACGCCGCGATGACGGCGGTGACGCTCGACCTGCTCTCGGGCGGCCGGTTCCTGATGGGCCTCGGTACGTCCGGGCCGCAGGTCGTCGAGGGCTGGCACGGCCAGGAATGGGGGAAGCCGCTCGGTAAGACGCGCGAGTACGTCGAGATCGTGCGCGCGATCGTGCGGCGAGAGCGTCTCGAGCACCACGGCGAGCACTACGACATTCCGGTGCAGGGCGGCACGGGGCTCGGCAAGCCGCTGAAGCTGATGGCGCGTCCGTTGCGGAGTGAGATACCGATCTACCTTGCGGCGATCGGCCCGAAGGCGGTCAAGCAGACGTTCGAGATCGCCGACGGCTGGTTGCCGATCTTCTGGTCGCCGGAGAAGGCACGCGATGTGTTCCCGCTCGACCGTGCGCGCGAGGGCTTCGAGATCGCTCCGTCGGTGCCGGCGCTGGTGATCGACGACGTAGGGGCTGGGCGCGACGTGCTCAAGGAGTACTACTCGTTCTACATCGGCGGCATGGGCGCACGCGGCAAGAACTTCTACAACGACCTGTTCGTGCGCTACGGCTACGAAGCGGAGGCGCGCGAGATCCAGGATCTGTTCCTCGACGGGAAGCAGCGCGAAGCCGCGGGCAAGGTGCCGGATG
>JBBQQI010000116.1:0-6856 GCA_038216085.1 Gaiellales bacterium
GGAGGTGGTGGGATTCTCTTCTTCCCGACGCTGCTGATGATCGTGTTTCGGCAGAAGTATCCGCGCTGGTGGTACGACTGGAACCTCGAGCTGTTGCGGTTCCAAAACAGGGTCGGGGTGTATCTCGGTTTGCTCGACGACCGCTACCCCTCCACGGACGAGCGCCAGTCAGTCTCGCTCGAGTTTCCATATCCGGACGCGAAGCAAGGTCTGAACCGCTGGCTTCCGCTCGTCAAGTGGTTCCTCGCGATTCCGCATTACGTCGTCCTGATCTTCCTGATTCTCGCGGCGATCGTGTGCGTGATCATTGCCTGGTTCGCGATCCTCTTCACGGGTCGCTATCCCAGGGGCCTCTTCGACTTCGTTGTCGGGGTGGGGCGCTGGTCCAATCGGGTCACGGCCTACGCTTTCCTCTTGGTGACGGATCAGTACCCGCCGTTCCGGCTGAGCCCATAACCCCGCCGTCGCCGCTGGGCGTCGCCGCTGCGCCGCTCGCTAGCATCGACGGCGTGGCGCCTGCGTCGAGATCCGAGATCGACAGGCGCGCAATGCTGGCCCTTTCGGGAGGTCACCTGGCGGTCGACTTCGCCTCCGGCAGCATTCCTGCGCTGATCCCGTTCTTCGCCGACCGGTTCGACCTTGGCTACGCCCTCTCGGCCCTGTTGCTGCTCGCGGCAACCGCCTCTTCCTCGCTCGTGCAGCCGCTCTTCGGCCTGTGGTCGGATCGCCGCGGTGCACTCTGGCTGATCCCGGGTGGGGTGCTGCTCTCGGCGGTCGGCGTCGCCGGCGCTGCCGTCGCGCCGGTCTACCCGCTCGTCCTGTTGCTCGTCTTCGCCGGCGGGCTCGGCGTTGCCGCCTTCCATCCCGAAGGCGCGAAGTTCGCCGCCTACGCAAGCGGACGCAAGCGCGCGAGCGGCATGTCGTACTTCAACATCGGCGGCAACACGGGCTACGCCCTCGGCGCGTTTGCGACCGGAGAGCTCGTCGTCTGGCTCGGCTTCGCAGGGGGCGTCCTCGCAATGGTGCCGGTGCTGATCGCGGCGTTCGGTCTCATGCGCCTGTTGCCGCACCTGTCGCGGCTGACGCCGCAGCCGAGGGCCGAGGCGCTGCAACGCGGCGACGACCGCCGAGGAGCGATGGCATTGCTCGGTGCGGTGATCGCACTCCGGAGCGTCGCCTGGTTCACGCTGCTTGCCTTCGTCCCGCTCTGGGTGGTCGCGCATGGCCACTCGAAGTCGGACGGAAACCGGCTGCTCTTTGTGATGCTGCTCGCGGGCGCGCTCGGGACGCTTCTCCTCGGATCGGTGGCAGACCGGTTTGGCCTACGGCGGACGCTCGTGGTCACGGAGGTGTTGATCGCGCCCGCCATGCTCGTGTTCATCTACGTCGGCGGCGTGGCCGGCGTCGTCGCGCTGATCGTCGTCGGCGTCTGCGTCGTCGGCACCTTCGGCGTCACGATGGTCCTCGCCCAGCTCTACCTGCCCCAGCACGTCGGCATGGCGTCCGGCCTCGCCGTCGGTCTCGCGATGGGTGTCGGCGGGGTCGCCGCGGTCATCCTCGGCGCCGTCGCAGACTCGATCGACCTGAAGGCCGCACTCACGATCAGCGCCGTCGCCCCGGCTGTCGGCGTCCTCGTGTGCCTGCGGTTGCCGGCGCCGTCAAAGCGCGCGCTCGCCCAACAGGGGCCCGGAGTCCGCGACGACGTTGCCGCCGCCGCCGATTGAACGATGAGCTCAGCAGACGATGAGCTCGCGATCGACATTCGCGACCTGCGCGTCAGGCGCGGCTCGAAGCTCGTGCTGCCGGGCATCTCGCTCCAGATAGCCGCGCGCACGGTCACCGGCCTCCTCGGCCCGAGCGGCTGTGGGAAGTCGACACTCTTGCGGGCGATCGTCGGCGTCCAGCGAATCGAGTCGGGGTCCGTGCAGGTGCTGGGCGCGCCCGCGGGCACGGCGCTGCAGCGGCATCGGGTCGCCTACGTCACCCAGGCCCCGTCCGTGTACTCCGACCTGACGGTGCGCGAGAACCTCCAGTACTTCGCGAGGATCATCGGCGCGCCGGCGGACCGGATCCCGATCGTCGTCGACACCGTCGGTCTCGCCCCGAACGTCGATGCGCGCCTCGACACGCTCTCCGGCGGCGAGCAGTCCCGGGCCTCGCTCGCAGTCGCGCTCCTCAGCGAGCCGCGGCTGCTCGTGCTCGACGAGCCGACCGTCGGGCTCGACCCGCTGCTGCGCCGCGAGCTCTGGGACACCTTTCACCGTCTGGCCTCGGACGGCGCGACGCTGCTGGTCTCGAGCCACGTGATGGACGAGGCCGCACGATGTGACGACCTCGTTCTGATGCGCGAGGGTCGGATCATTGCGACCGGCACGCCGGAGGCGATTCGCGAGTGTGGAGGCTCGACGGATCTGGAAAGCGCGTTCATCGCTCTGGCGGGGCCACGTTGAGCATCCGGGCAGTGGTCGCGACGGCGCTCCGCGTGCTCGCCCAGCTTCGGCACGACCGTCGGACGCTCGCGCTGGTCCTCGTCGTCCCGCCGGCGCTCGTCGCGCTGCTCCGCTACGTCTTCGACGGAGTGCCCGGGACGTTCGATCGGATCGGCGCGCCGCTCGTCGGCCTGTTCCCGCTGATCGTGATGTTTCTCGTCACGTCGATCGCGATGCTGCGCGAACGGACGACCGGCACGCTCGAGCGGCTGATGTCGATGCCGATGGCGAAGCTCGATCTCCTGGTCGGCTACGGGCTCGCGTTTGCGTTGCTCGCAGCCGTGCAGGCCGCTGTCACCGGCGTCGTTGCGTTCTGGCTGCTCGACGTCCACTCCGACGGGCCCGTGTGGGCGGTGGTCGCCTTCGCGATCGGCAACGCCCTGCTCGGGATGGCACTCGGCCTGTTGCTGAGCGCGTTTGCTGCGACCGAGTTCCAGGCCGTTCAGTTCATGCCGGCCGTCCTGCTGCCTCAGATCGTGCTGTCGGGGCTGCTCGGGCCGCGGCCGTTGATGCCGCACGCGCTGCGCGTCGTCTCGGACGTGCTGCCTGTCACCTACGCGTACGACGGCCTCGTGCGCGTGACAGCCGATCGCACCGGAAACTGGCTTTGGATCGATGCTCTGGTGGTCGCAGGCAGCGTCGTCGTTGCGCTCGCTCTCGGGTCTGCGACCTTGCGGCGGCGCACGGCGTGAGCTTCAGAAGAAGGGGCGGAGCTACACTCGCCTGATGGCTCAGGCCCCCGTTCTGCCCCGTGGCTTCGAGCTGCCGGTAAAGCAGCGGTTGCCGCGCATCGGCTCGATCGACCAGGTCGCCGTCGAGGCGCGCGCCGGCGAGCTCGCGAAGCGCTCGATCAAGAAGGAGTCGAAGATCTGGGCGCTCGAGCTTGCTCTTCGCTGCTGCGACCTGACGACACTCGAAGGCTCCGACACACCGGGCAAGGTCGCAGCGCTCTGCTCGAAGGCAATCCGTCCCGACCCGACCGACCCGAGCATCCCGAGCGTGGCCGCGATCTGCGTCTATCCGAACCTGATCGCCACCGCCAAGGAGCGCCTGGCTGGAAGCGGCGTCAAGATCGCAAGCGTCGCGACGTACTTCCCGTCGGGGCAGGCGCCGCTCGACGTGAAGGTGCGAGACGTCGAGGACGCGGTCGCGCTCGGTGCCGACGAGATCGACATGGTGATCGACCGGGGCGCGTTTCTCTCCGGCCGGTACGCGAAGGTCTACGAGGAGATCGTGCGCATCAAGGAGGCCTGCGGCGACGCGCACCTGAAGGTGATCCTCGAGGTGTCTGAGCTCGGCACCTACGACAACGTGCGCCGCGCCTCGCTGCTCGCGATGGCCGCCGGCGGCGACTTCATCAAGACGTCGACCGGCAAGCTCCCGGGGGCTGCGACGCTGCCGGTGCAGCTCGTGATGCTCGAGGCGATTCGCGACGTGCACGAGGAGACGGGCCGCAAGGTCGGCATGAAGCCGGCTGGCGGCATTCGCACCTCGAAGAACGCCATCCAGTACCTCGTGCAGGTGCACGAGACGCTCGGCCCCGACTGGCTGACGCCCGACCTCTACCGCATTGGCGCGTCGAGCCTCGTCAACGACATCCTGATGCAGCTCCGCACGCAGAAGACAGGCGCCTACTCGGGCAAGGACTACTTCACTGTTGATTAGGACCCCAGATGACTGATGTGGAGAAGCGGCAAGACCGCTCGCCGGTTCCGACCGATTGGACGTACGCACCGGCGCCCGAGAGCACCGACATCGTCACGATCGAGGAGCGCTACGGGCTCTACATCGGCGGTGAATGGCTTGCGGCGAAGGATCACTTCACGACGATCTCGCCGCGCGACGAGGCGCCGCTCGCAGAGGTCGGCCAGGCCGGCGAGGCCGACGTGCATACGGCTGTGGCAGCCGCCCGCGACGCATTCACGAGCTGGTCGAAGCTGCCCGGCGCCGAGCGCGCGAAGTACATGTTCCGGATCGCGCGCATCCTCGCCGAGCGCTCGCGCGAATTCGCCGTGCTCGAGTCGCTGAACGGCGGCAAGCCGATCAAGGAGTCGCGCGATGTCGACCTGCCGCTCGCGGCCGCGCACTTCTTCTACTACGCAGGCTGGGCCGACAAGCTCGAGTACGCGTTCCCGAACCGCACGCCGAAGCCCCTCGGCGTCTGCGGCCAGATCATCCCGTGGAACTTCCCGATGCTGATGCTCTCGTGGAAGATCGCGCCGGCGCTCGCCGCGGGCAACACCGTCGTGCTGAAGCCGGCCGAGACGACACCACTGACAGCGCTCCTCTTCTGCGACGTGCTGCGGCAGGCGGGTGTCCCGCCGGGTGTCGTCAACATCATCACCGGCGACGGCAGCACGGGTGCGGCGCTCGTCGACTCCGACGTGGACAAGATCGCGTTCACCGGGTCGACCGAGGTGGGGAAGGCGATCCAGCGCCGCCTCGCCGGAAGCGACAAGAAGCTGTCGCTCGAGCTCGGCGGCAAGGCTGCGAACATCGTCTTCGACGACTGCGCCATCGACCAGGCGGTCGAGGGCATCGTCAACGGCATCTACTTCAACCAGGGCCACGTCTGCTGCGCGGGCTCTCGGCTCTTCGTGCAGGAGTCGATCTACGAGCCCGTGGTCGCCAAGCTGAAGCAGCGAATGACGACACTGCGCGTCGGCGATCCGCTCGATAAGAACACCGACGTCGGAGCGATCAACTCGCGCGAGCAGCTGACGCGCATCGAGCAGCTCGTCGAGGCGGGCAAGGAGGAGGGCGCAGAGATCTACCAGCCGCCGTGCCGCCTGCCGGAGAAGGGCTACTGGTTCGTGCCGACGGTCTTCACGAACGTCGCGCAGAGCTACCGCATCGCGCAGGAGGAGATCTTCGGCCCCGTGCTCACCGTGCTCACCTTCCGGACCCCGGACGAGGCGGTCGAGAAGGCGAACAACACGCCGTACGGATTGAGCGCCGGCGTCTGGACAGAGAAGGGCTCGCGCATCCTCTGGATGGCGGAGCGCCTGCGCGCCGGCGTCGTCTGGGCGAACACCTTCAACCGTTTCGACCCGACGAGCCCGTTCGGCGGCTACAAGGAGTCAGGCTTCGGCCGCGAAGGCGGCCTGCATGGCATGGAGCCCTATCTCTCGTTCGACGTTGCGGAGGCCTCCGGGTAGTGGCGCGGCTTCCCGTCAAGAAGACGTACAAGCTCTTCATCGGCGGCGCGTTTCCGCGCAGCGAGTCGGGCCGCACCTACGAGGCCCAGGACCAGAACGTCGCGCGCGCGTCCCGCAAGGACGTGCGGGATGCCGTCCAGGCCGCGCGCAGCGGCCAGCCGAAATGGGCCTCCGCGACCGCATACAACCGCGGCCAGGTGCTCTACCGCGTCGCCGAGATGATGGAGGCGCGACTCGCGGAGTTCGCCGAGCTCTGCAGTGGCAAGGATGAGGTCGAGCGCTCGATCGATCGCTGGGTCTGGTACGCCGGTTTCGCCGACAAGCTCACACAGGTGCTCGGCTCGACGAACCCCGTCGCCGGCCCGTACTTCAACTTCACGATCCCGGAGCCGACCGGCGTCGTTGGCATCGTCGCGCCCGACGAACCGCCGCTGCTCGGGCTGATCTCGCGGATCGCCCCGGCGCTCACCGGCGGCAACGCCGTCGTCGCCCTGGCCTCGGAGACGCAGCCGCTCGCGGCGATCGAGCTCGCCGAGGTGCTCGCGACCAGTGACGTCCCGGGCGGGGTCGTCAACCTCCTCACCGGCCGCCGCGCTGAGCTCGCTCCCTGGCTTGCGAGCCACATGGACGTGAACGCGATCGACCTGACCGGCGCCGACGGGTTGCGCACCGATCTGGAGCGCGCCGCGGCCGAGAACGTCAAGCGCGTCGTCCTCGGCCGGCCCGACAGCCAGTCGCTCTACGAGATCTCGGCCTTCCTCGAGCTGAAGACGGTCTGGCACCCGATCGGCGTATGAGCGCGTTTAGCGACCTCTCACAGATCGTCCCGCAGCAGATCTGGAACGGCGTCGTCGGCCGGTCGGTGCACGGCGCCGAGGCGACGCTCGCGGCGTTAAGCTCGAAGCGAACGCCGATGTGCCCGAGCACGCGCACGTCAACGAGCAGATCGGTGTGCTGATGCAGGGCTCGCTGACTTTCCGCATCGGCGAGGAGACGAAGAACCTTCGGCCCGGGGCGATGTGGGTTATCCCGGCGAACGTGCCGCATCAAGTGCTCGCCGGCCCCCACGGAGCGGCGCTCGTCGAGCTGTTCTCACCGCCGCGAGCAGACTGGGACGGGCTCGAGCGGCTCGAGCCGAGCCCACCGCTCGGGTTCGGTATCGAGCGCTGACTCGACTAACCTTCAGAAGCTTGCCCGGGTCACGCCGCC
>JBBQQI010000117.1:0-6825 GCA_038216085.1 Gaiellales bacterium
CGAGGGCGACGGGCTCGGCGCCACGATCGAACGGGTGGCCGCCGAGGCGGAACAGGACAGCATCGTCGACTTCGTTCTCCACCCGGTGCTGATCGATCCGACGCCCGAAGCGATTGCCGAGATCCCGCGGCTCGCCGAGCACGGCCATACGAGCATCAAGATCTTCATGAGCATCGGCGAGTTCGACTCGCGCTCCGGCGGCTTCCTCGAAGCGATGAGCGTCGCCGGACAGAACGGGGTCCTGACCCTGATCCATTGCGAGGACACGTGCGTGATCAGCCTTCTCACCCGGCGGCTCGTCGCCGAAGGGCGCGGCGACCTCTCGAACTACGGCGTCAGCCGGCCGTTGTATTCGGAGACCGTTGCGGTGGCCCGCGCAATCGCGTTCGCCGAGGCCGCGGGCGCTCCGATCTACATCGTCCACCTGGGCAGCGCCGACGCGCTCGCCGAGGCTCACCGTGCTCACGCGCGCGGGCTCCCCGTCTTCGTCGAGACCCGACCCATCTACCTCCACTTCACGGACGAGAAGTTTTCGGGGCCTGATGCGGCGCTCTACGTTGGCAACCCGCCGCTCCGCGGGCAGCGCGACCAGGATGCGTTGTGGTCCGGGCTTGCGTGCGCGGACGTGCACACGTGCTGCACCGACCACGCGGCGTGGACGCTGGAGCAGAAGCTCGACCCGACCCTCACGATCGAAACGGCGCGCCCTGGGATGTCCGACCTCGAGACGCTGATGCCGCTGCTCTGGTCGCGAGGTGTCGAAACCGGCCGCATCTCCGTCGAACGCTTCGTCGAGGTGACGTCGACGAATGCTGCGAAGCTGTTCGGCCTGTTCCCGTCCAAGGGGACGATCGCCGTCGGCAGCGACGCCGATCTCCTCGTGTGGGACCCCGAGCTCTCGCGCGTCGTCTCCGGCGCCGACGGCCTGAGCCAGTCGGGTTACACGCTCTACGAGGGCTGGGAGGTGTCGGGCTGGCCCGCGTACACGATCAGCCGGGGCGAGGTCGTCTACGCCGACGGGCAGGTCACTGCCGCTGCGGGCCGCGGGCGGCTCGTCCACCGGGAACGGACAAGGCCGCTGTGAGCGCGGAATACGTCGTCGTCGGTGCGGGCGCGATCGGCGGCACGGTCGGCGCGCGGCTTGCTCGGGACGGCCACTCGGTGCTCTTCTGCGACGCGGACGCCGAGCACGTGGCCGCGATCAACGAGCGGGGACTCACCATCGAGGGTCCGATCGAGCAGTTCACCGTCGAGATGCCGGCCGTCTCGCCGGACGATCTTCCGGCAGGGCTCGGCGCAATCCTGCTCGCAGTGAAGCACCAGCACACGGCAGCGGCCGCGGCTCAGATCGAGCCGCGCCTTGCGGAGGACGGGTTCGTCGTCTCCCTCCAGAACGGGATCAACGAGCCGATCATCGCCGACGCAGTCGGCACCGAGCGGACGGTCGGCGCATTCGTCAATTTCGGCGCGGACTACCTTGAGCCGGGGCGCATCCACTACGCCGGACGCGGAGCCTTCTTCGTCGGCGAGCTCGACGGGCGGCCCAGCGACCGGGTCGAGCGTCTCGTGCGGGAGATCGGCGGCGACGCGCGGCCGACGGACAACATCTTCGGCTACCTGTGGTCGAAGGAGGCCTACGGCGCGATGCTGTTCGCAACGGCCGTCTCGGACTTGTCGATCGCCGACGCCCTCGCCGAGCCGCGCTACCGCTCGCTGTTCCTGCGGGTCGCGGAAGAGGTTCTCGTCGTGGCGACTGCTCGCCCGGAGCCGTTCGACGGCTTCGACCCTTCCGACCTCGAGGGCTCCATTGACCGCCTCGTCGAGTTCAACCGCCGTTCCGCAAAGACGCACTCGGGCATCTACCGCGACCTCGCGGTGCGCAAGCGTAAAACGGAGCCCATCCTCGACGCACTCGAAGGGCCGCTCGTACGGCGGACGATGGAGTTAATCCACGAGATCGAAGCCGGCCGAAGGATCTGCGAGGTTGCGAATCTCGAGTTGCTCGCCGCCTACGAGCGCTGCGGGGAGTGGGAGCCGCGGCTGAACGCGGTCATCACGATGCTGCCACCCGGAGAACGGGCGCCGACTGGGACGCTCCACGGTGTCGCCGTAGCGATCAAGGACAACATCGACGTCGCGGGAGTCGTGACGACGAACGCGTCCACCGTGGGTGTCCCGCCGCCGGCCGAGTGCGATGCCTCCGTCGTGACGCGGCTGCGTGGGGCCGGCGCTGAGCTCCTCTGCAAGACGAACCTGCTCGAGTACGCGGCCGGCAGCGTGAACCCGGCGTACGGAATGACGTTCAACCCGAGGGACGAGAGCCGCACGTCGGGTGGATCGAGCAGCGGCTCGGCCGCACTAGTCGCGGCAGGCGTGTGCGACTACGCGCTAGGCACCGACACCGGCGGCTCGATCCGGATCCCGGCGGCCTACTGCGGCATCGTCGGGCTCAAGCCGTCGTTCGGGCTCGTGCCGACCGATGGGGTCTTTCCGCTGTCGGCTACCTGCGACCACGTCGGCACGCTCACGCGAACGGTGGAACAGACGGTCGCATTGCTCGAGGTGATCTCGAACAGGTCGTTCCGGCTGCGCGCGGTCGAGGGCCTGCGTGTCGGCGTCCTCCGTCGCCAGCTGGCAGACCCCGACCTCACGGCCGGCGTGCGCGACCGCGTGCTCGACGGGTTGGAGTTGCTTCGGGGTGTGGGCTTCGAGCTCGTCGACGTCGACATGCCCGAGTTGGAACTTACGGACGCGGCGCTCGGCGCGATCGTCCTCAAGGAGGCGTTCGACATTCACCGTGTGCTGCTCGAGCGTGAAGGCGATGGCTACGGCGCCGGCACGCGGGCGCTGCTCGACGCGGGCGCGAAGATCGACGACGACGCGTACAGAGCCGGGCTCGCCGACCGCGACCGGATCGCGGCCGCCTTCCAGCGCGTCTTCGACGACGTCGCCGTGCTCGCCGGTCCGACCGCCCCCTACGTCGCCCCTCCGGAGGACCCGCCGTTCGGCGCGCCGGAGGGCGAGGTCGAAGGTCGCTTTACGAGCCCGTACAACCTCACCGGAGGCCCTGCCATCTCGCTTCCTTGCGGGATCGTGGAGGGAACCTTGCCGGCCGGCCTCCAGCTCGCGGCCGCCGTGAACGAGGACGAGCTGCTGCTGTCGGTCGCACACGAATACGAAAGGGTGATGCAATGAAAGTCGTCGACGTGAACTGGATGCAGCTCGAGGCGTACCTCGAGTCGGACGATCGGATCGTCTTGCCGCTCGGCTCGATCGAGCAACACGGCTACCTCTCGCTCGGGGTCGACATGATCCTCTCCGAGCGGGTCTCGGTCGAGGCCGCGGAGCCGCTCGGAGTGCCGGTCATGCCGTCGCTCCCCTACGGGCTGACGCCGTACTTCGCCGCGTATCCCGGCAGCCCGACGCTGCGGGTCGAGACCTACCAGGCGGTGCTGCGCGACCTGCTCGACTCGCTCTACGGGCAGGGCTTCCGGCGGTTCGCGCTCGTGAACGGGCACGGCGGCAACGACTCGGGGCGCGACGCGGCAGACGCGTGGCAGGCGGAGCACACCGATGCGCAGACGCTCTGGCACAACTGGTGGAACGGCTCTCGCACCAAAGCGGTCGTCGAGTCGATCGATCGCGAGGCAAGCCACGCGTCCTGGATGGAGAACTTCCCGTGGACGCGCCTTGACGGCGTCGTCCAGCCCGACGAGCGCAAGGCGATGGCCGACATCTCGACGATGCGGGAATCCGATCCGGCGGATGTCCGCGAGCTGCTCGGCGACGGTTCGCTCGGCGGGCTCTACGTGCGACCCGACGACGACGTGCTGCGCGTCTGGCAGACCGGAGTCGAGGAGGTTCGCGAGCTGCTCGTCGACGGGTGGCGGTCGTGAGCACCGACCTTGCAGGCAGGGTCGCCGTCGTCACCGGTACGGGCCACGGGATCGGACCTGCGGTCGCGCATGCGCTCGAGGAGCACGGGGCCACCGTCCATGGGTGCGACAAAGACAGCGTCGACGTGACCGACTCCGACCAGGTCGACGCGTTCGTCGCAACGATCGGCACCGTCGACATCCTCGTCAACAACGCGGGCGGAGTTGTCGGCCAGGTGGGCCGTCCGCTCGAGGAGGTCTCCGACGACGACTGGCGCGTGATCGTCGAGACGAACCTGACGAGCACCTTCCTGTGCACGCGCGCCGTGGTTCCGGGGATGAAGGCCGCCGGTTACGGCCGGATCGTGAACATCTCCTCGGGCGCCGGGCGCAGTGTGAGCCTCACCGGCATCCAGGCGTACGCCAGCGCCAAGGCGGGGCAGATCGGCTTCACCCGCCAGACCGCTCACGAGCTGGGCCGCTTCGGCATCACCGCGAACAGCATCGCGCCCGGCTTCGTCCTCTCGAACCCGACGACGGAGCGCCAGTGGGAGAGCTACGGCGAGGAGGGCCAGCGAGCTCTCGTCGATTCGATCGCGACCCGGCGCCTCGGCCGGCCCGAGGACATTGCGAACGGCGTGCTGTTCTTCGTCTCCGAGGCATCGTCTTGGGTCACCGGGCAGGTGATCTCGATCGATGGCGGCCACTCCATCTTTTGACGAACGTGAGCGCTACGTGCGCGAGCTCGTGAACTTTCTGCAGATCCCGAGTGTCAGCGGCGACGCTTCCCGCCGCGCGTCGATGCGCGAGGCGTCGTCGTGGCTGGCCGAACAGCTCGACTTCGCAGGTGGTCGCGTTGTCGAGACCGACGGCCATCCGGCGGTCCTGGCCGAGTGGCTCGGAGCACCGGGGGCGCCGACGATCCTCGTGTACGGCCACTACGACGTGCAACCGCCGGGAGACGAGGCGGAGTGGGAGTCGCCGCCGTTCGAGCCGGCCGTGCGGGACGACCGCATCTACGGGCGCGGCGCCACCGACGACAAGGGGCCGGTCCTCGTCGCGCTGAAGGTCGCCGAGGCGTTCCACTCCCAGGCCGGACGGCTGCCGCTCAACGTCCGCTTCCTCTTGGAGGGCGAAGAGGAAATCGGCAGTCCGTCGCTGCCCGCGTTCCTGGAGTCCCACCGCGCTGAGCTCGCGGCGGACCTCGTCGTCTCCGCCGATGGGGCGATGTGGCGGCCGACGGAGGCGTCGGTCGCGATCGCGGCCAAGGGCATGCTCGCACTGGACCTAATCGTCACCGGCCCGAGCACCGACCTCCACTCGGGCCGTCATGGCGGCGCTGTCCAGAACCCGAATCGTGCGCTCGCCGCGATCCTCGCGCGCCTGCACACGCCGGACGGGGCGGTCGCGGTCACGGGCTTCTACGACGACGTCGTGCCGCTTGCCGCTTCGGACCGTGAGGCTCTTGCGCGCATCCCTTTCGACGAGGAGGCCTACCGCCGGCAGGTGGGCGTGCCTGTCCTGCACGGGGAGCCCGGTTACTCGACACTCGAGCGGCTTTGGACCCGGCCGACGCTCGAGGTGAACGGGATCCAGGGCGGCGGCGCCTTCACGGTCATCCCCCGCGAAGCCCGGGCGCACGTCACGTGTCGGCTCGCGCCGGGGCAGACGCCCGCCGCGGTGCTGACCGCGATCACGCGTCACGTCGAAGCGCACGTGCCGCCCGGTGTCGAGGTGCGCGTCGAAGCCCGTGAAGGCGCCGTCCCCGCGTACAGCATCCCGGCAGACCACGGCGCGGTCACCGCGGCCGTCGAAGCACTCCGCACCGTTTACCCCGACGGCGAGCCGTTGCTCGTTCGCATCGGCGGGACGCTCCCGGCGGCGGCGCTCTTCGAGCGGATTCTCGGCCTGAAGACACTGTTTTTCTCCTTCTCGACGTCGGACGAGAACCTGCACGCGCCGAACGAGTTCTTCCGCCTCGCGCGGCTCGAGGAGGGCATGCGGGCCTGGGCAGAGCTCTGGAACCGCCTCGCGGAGGCGCTGCCGGCGGGGGCGGTGCACGCATGAGCGTCCTGCCCGAGTTGGGTCTGATCTCGTTCGCCCGCGGCGTCCCGTCGCCCGACTTCCTGCCGGTGGAGGCGCTCGCCGATTGCGCAGCTCGGGCGATCCGGCGCGACGGCCGGGTCGCGCTTAACTACGGTCACCCCGCCGGGTACGGGCCGCTGCGCGAGTGGCTCGCCGAGCGACATGCCGTCGCCGTGGAGCGCGTCGTGATCACGCCCGGGTCGCTGCTCGGGCTCAACCTCGCGATCGAGCACCTTGTCGGAGGGGGCGGCGGGATCGTGGAGGCGCCGACCTATGACCGCATGCTCCACTCTCTCCGCGCACGCGGCGCACGCGGCGCACGGATCGCCACCGTCGCGCGGGACGCGGAGGGGCTCGACCTGGACCGCCTCGACGCCCTTGTACAAAGTCCCTCGCGGCCGGCCTTCCTCTATGTGCTGCCGACGTTCCACAACCCAACCGGGAACACACTCACCCTCGACGAGCGTGCCGCGCTCGTCGACCTCGCGATCGAGCGGGAGCTCCTCCTGCTCGAGGACGACCCGTACGGGCTGCTGCGGGTCGAGGGCGAGACGCTTCCGTCCTTGCACGCGCTGCTCCGCCAGCGCGGCGCAGACCATCTGGGCCTCTTCACTTCGTCGTTCTCGAAGACGGTGGCGCCTGGGCTGCGGATCGGCTACTTGCTGCTGCCCGAGCACATGGCCGAGCCGATCGCTGCGCTCGCGACCCGAACGTACGTCTCGCCGCCGCTCCTGCCGCAGGCGGAGTTGTACGAGTTCCTCCGCGCCGGGTTCTTCGAGGTGCATCTCGACAGGCTGCGTTCGGCCCTTCGTGCGCGGCGGGATGCGCTGCTCGAGTCGCTCGCCGTCGAGCTCCCGGAGGCCCG
>JBBQQI010000118.1:0-6759 GCA_038216085.1 Gaiellales bacterium
TGCCCCGGCTGCACGAGATCGTGCGCCGTCGAGTCGGCGTGGATCGCCACCTGGATCGTGCGGCTTCGGTCGGCGGCGGAGATGCCCGTCGTGACGCCGCTGCGCGCTTCGACAGAGACGGTGAACGCCGTGCCGAGGGGCGCCTCGTTGTGGTCGGTCATCGGCCGCAGCCCGAGCGTGTCGGCGCGATCCTCGGTCAGGCAGAGGCAGATCAGCCCCCGCGCGTGCGTCGCCATGAAGTTGATCGCGTCGGGTGTCGCGAACTGCGCCGCGACGGTGAGGTCTCCCTCGTTCTCGCGGTCCTCGTCGTCGACGACCACGACCATGCGCCCTTCGCGCACGTCCTCGATCGCCTCTTCGATCGTCGCGAAAGGAGTGGTCACTGCCATGGCTGAACGTTAGCGGGGGAGGAGTTTCTCGACGTACTTGGCCAGGATGTCGACCTCGAGGTTCACCTGGTCGCCGGGCTCGAGCAGGCCGAGCGTCGTCGCGCCGAGCGTGTGCGGGATCAGCGCCACCGCGAAGCCGCGGTCGTCGAGCGCGGCAACGGTCAGGCTCGTGCCCTGGAGCGCGATCGAGCCCTTCTCGACGACGTACCGGAGTAGATCGGCGGGCGCGTCGGTCCAGAGGCGCTTCCCCTCTCCCTCGGGCCCGACGCTGCGCACGGAGCCGACGCCGTCCACGTGGCCCTGGACGTAGTGGCCGCCGAGCGGGTCGCCCGCCCGGAGCGCCGGCTCGAGGTTGACCCTCGACCCGTCCTCGAGCGTTGCCAGGGAGGTGCGCGCAAGCGTCTCGGGCACGGCGTCGAAGGAAAGGTCGCCGCCACCCACCTCGACGACGGTCAAACAGACGCCGTCGACCGCGATCGAATCGCCGACCGCAGCGCCGTCGGCGGTCGCCGGCGCGTCGAGCTCGAGGCGGCCCGCGGCGAACGAGCGAACCATCCCGACCTCCCGGATCAGCCCCGTGAACACGAGCGCCATGCTACTCGAAGACCTGGTGGGGTCAGTCGCCGTAGACGAGCGTCTCGACCGTCTCGCGGACGGCCACCTCGAGTTGCGCCCGGTCGCCCGGCGCGGAGAGCTTCAGTTCCGCGACCAGCTCCCCGACGGCCGCCCGGCACCCCGGCGCGAGCTCGTCCGTGCCGATCTCCTCCACCTTGCGCAGCAGCTCGTCGTTCGTGATCTGCCGCGTCAGCCAATGGCTCATGTGCGTGACGAGTTGGTCGTCTGAGCGCTCGCTGGATTTAGGGGCCGTGGACATGAGCTTCGAGGAGCACGTCTTCGCCGACAGGCCGGGCCTTCAGGCGTCTGAGCGCGCGCGGTGAGGGTAGCGCAGCCGTCAACGGCGGCCCCTCGCCTGCGAGCGTCGGCGCGACGAAGAGCATCAGCTTGTCGACGAGGTCGGCCTCGAAGAACGCGGCGGCGAGCGTCGGGCCGCCTTCGAGCAGCAGGGACTGCACTCCCTCGTCTGCGAGCCGGCGGAGCTCCTCCTCGAGCGGGCCGCTGCAGACCTCGAGGTCGAGCCCGTCCGGCAGCGGCCCGCTCGAGAAGACGAGCCGGCGTGGCTGGCCGCGCGGCGTGTCGACGCCGCGTGCGTCGAGACGGGGCCGGTCGGCTCGCGCTGTCCCGCCGCCGACCGCTACCGCGTCGACCTCCGCGCGCAGCTCGTGCACGAGCAACCGGCTCTCCTCGCCGCTCACCCAGCATGCTCCGGGCACGGCGACGCGACCGTCGATGGTCATCGCCGCCTTGAAGATCACGAACGGCCGGCGCTCGACGATCCACGTGCGCCACGCCTCGTTCTGCTCACGCGCCGAGGCCGAGTCCAGGTATTCGACCTCGATGCCCGCAGCGCGCAGGTGGGCCTCCCCACCCGAGGCCTCGGGGTTCGGATCGCGAGCGCCGAACTCGACCCGCGCGACTCCCGCGGCCACGATCGCGTCAGCACAGGGAGGCGTTGTGCCCTCGTGCGCGCAGGGCTCCAGCGTCACGTACATGGTCGCGCCGCGTGCTCGGTCGCCGGCAGCGGCGAGTGCGACGACCTCCGCGTGCCGGCCCGCAGCCTCCGTTGCTCCCTCACCGACGATCTCGCTGTCGCGCACGAGCACTGCGCCGACCGTCGGCTTCGGGTAGCCGCGCTGCCGCGCAGCCGCCGCAACCTCGAGCGCCCGCTCGAGGCTCACGCGAGCGTCTGGACGAGCCGGCGGTAGGCCCGCGGCGGATCGTCGCGCCCGAAGATCGCCGACGCGGCAACGAGCAGCGTCGCACCGTTGTCGTACAGCCCGCGGATGTTCTCCTCGTTCACCCCGCCGTCGACCTGGATCACTGTTTGCTCGGGCAACGCCGCGCGCAGGCGCTTGACGCGATCGAAGGCCTCCACCTGGAACTTCTGGCCCGAGTACCCAGGCTTGATCGACATGCAGAGCGCGAGGTCGGCGTCCGCCGCGGCTTCGGCCACGTGCTCGGGCTCCGTCTCCGGATTGAAGGCGACGCCGACCTGCAGATCCTGCGCACGCGCCGCGCGGATCGTCGCCGGAACGTCGAAGACCGCCTCGTAGTGGAAGGTGACGCTGTCTCCGCCCGCGGCCGCGACGGGCTCGAAGTACTTCGCTGGATTCTCGGTCATCAGATGCACGTCGATCACGCCCCCGTAGCGGTGGATCAGCGGTGAGATCGACTGCAGGACGATCGGGCCGATCGTGATCGGCTCGACGAAGTGGCCGTCACCAACATCGAAATGGAAGATGCGGCACTCGGAGCGCAGCAGCGCCTCGACCTGATCGCCGAGGTTGGCGAAATCCGCCCCGTAGAGGGACGGCTCGATTTCGACGGTCCGGATCCAGTCGTGCCACGTCACGTTTCGATCCTACGGCCTGCGGAGTCGGGCAATGAAAAAGCCGCTGGTCATGTCGCGGTCCGGACGTGTGAGCAGAAACTCCGGTCGCGTCGGGTGCGCGTACTGCGGCCACTCTTCCGTCAGCGGCTCGATCGCGAGTCCGGCGGCATCGACAACGGCCTCGTTCTCGTCGGCATTCAGCGTGCAGACGGAGTAGACGATCGTGCCTCCGGGTTTCGTGCGCTCGGCCGCCGCTCTGAGCAACTCAAGCTGCAGCTCCGGCAATGCTCGCGCGCGCCAACGCAGGTCGGGGCGCCGGGCGAGTACGCCGAGCCCCGAGCACGGCGCGTCGACGAGCGCGCGGTCGAAGCCGCTCTCGTCGAGCTCACGCACGTCGGCCGTGACCACGCGCACGTTCGCGGGCATCTCCTTCGCCATCGCCTCGGCCCGCCCAGGATGGATCTCGACCGCGACCACCTCACCGGCGAGCATCTCCGTCTTCCCGCCCGGCGCCGCGCACGCATCGAGCACGCGCTCCCCTGCCTGCGAGCCGACGACGAGCGCGGCGAGCTGCGACGCGCGGCTCATCGGCCGCATCTGTTCCGGGTCGACGCGCTCGACGATGTAGGCGCCCGGGACGTCGGTGGGCTCCCCGACCGGCACCGCCGACCGCACCTCGAGCGCCGGGCGCTCGTTCTGTGCGCGCATCAGCGACAGGGCTCCTTCGGCCCCGAAGTCACGCGTCCAGATCTCGGCGATCCAGTCGGGGTAGGAGTGCTTCAGCGGACCCTCGGGCAACGAGGCGACGAGCCCGTTGAAGCCCTGCTGAAGACGCCGCATGACGGCGTTCGTGAACGGCACCGCGCGCTCGCGATGCGCGGCGCGAACGAGCTCGACCGCGTCGTCGACGACGGCGTGCACTGCCTGATCGGTCCACGCGATCTGATAGGCGCCGAGGCGCAGCGCCGTGCGGACGGGTGGGTCGAGCTTGCGCACCGGCCGCTTGCCGAGCTGTTCGATGCCGAAGTCGATCGTGCGCGTTCGCTGCACCGTCCCATAGGCGAGGCGCTGCGCAAGCGCGCGGTCCCGCTCATCGAGCCCTTCGACCGCGGAGGCGAGCGCGCGGTCGGCGTACGCGTCCTCTTCGAAGACGCGGCGCACGACCTCGAATGCCGCGCGGCGCGCGGGCGCGATCACCGATTCCCGCGCAGGAACTCGTCGCAGGTCATGCGCGTGCGGCCTTCGGGCTGCACGATCTCGGGCACGAAGCGCCCGTCCTCGAGCCGCGCCTGCCAGACGGTGACGCGCTTGCCGTCGATCGTCGTCCAGGCGCCGATGTGCGGCGAGAGCGCGCGGACGCGCCGCCACGCATCCTCGGGATCCTCCAGGAGGAGCTCACGATCCTCGGGCGCGATCTTCTCGGCGTAGGTGACACCATGCTCGGCCTGCGCCGTGAACTGGGGGCCAGGCAGGACGCGCTCGAGCAGGCGCGCGGCGATCTCGCCGGACCGCTCGAACACCTCACCGGCGTCGAGCTCGCCAACGGTGAACGACTCGTGCGCAGCGATGCCACCGGCGTCGAGCTCGGCCACCGTCTCGTGGATCGTGACGCCGGTCTCGCTGTCGCCCGCGAGGATCGCGCGCTCGACGGGCGCGGCGCCGCGCCAGCGCGGCAGCAATGACGGGTGCACGTTCATCCAGAGCGAGCGCTCGAGAAGCCGCGTCGGGATGTAGAGGCCGTAGGCGCAGACGACGACGCGCTCGACCTCGGCGGGAAGGTCAGGCTTCGCCGGCTGGTGCACCGGGATACCGAGCCGCTCGGCGACTTGCTTGGCGGGCGGCGCTGCGAGCTTGCGCCCACGGCCGCGGGGTGCGTCGGGCCGGGTCAGGAGGAACGCGACGTCGTGGGTGGCGGCGAGCCGCTCCAGCACGTCGGCGCCGATCGGCGCGGTCGCCGCAACGCCGATCCTCACCGCGCGACCACTTACCGCAGCGCGACGCGGGGCCGCAGCAGCGCGAGCGCCTCCTTGCGGTGCTGGTCGTCGGTGCGATCGATGATCAACACGCCGTCGAGGTGATCGAGCTCGTGCTGGACGATGCGCGCGCCGTAGCCCTCGAGCTCGAACCGGACGTCGTTGCCGTTCTCGTCCTTCCCCTCGAGCGTCAACCGCGTCGCGCGGTCGACAGGCACCTTGACGCCCTGGAGCGAGAGGCATCCCTCCGGCTCCTCCAGCGTCTCCTCGCCGCGGTCGACGACCTGCGGGTTGACGAGCGCGCGCGGGCCTTCCTCGTCGGGCTCGAACACGAAGAGTCGCCGCAAGACACCGACCTGCGTCGCCGCCAGACCGACACCCTGCGCATCCTGCATCAGCGCTGTCATGCGCTCGACGAGCCGGCGAAGGTCGCCGTCGAACTCGGAGACCTCGTGAGCCTTCAGCCGCAGCGCAGCGTCGCCGTACTGGCGGATCTGTGCGAGCGCGAGCCGGCGGCGGGCCTCCGCCTCGGCGTCGGCCCGTTGCTCGGCCGCGTGATGCACGGACTCCGGCTGCTCGGCCTCGTCGTGGCCGTGCGGGTCGTGGCCAAGGTCGTGCTCGTGATCGTGATCGTGGGCCACAGCCGGTGCAGTGTAGTCACGGGAACCGGGCCAGGATCCAGCTCGCGTCGAGCGGTTTGCGGGTGTAGGGGCGGCCGCCGACGGCGACGAAATCGCGCGTACGGGGATCCATCCTCAGCCGGGCCTCGACCGGGAACCACCGGTTGTGCTTCTCGATCAACTCGTTGACGTCGCCGAAGTCCCACTGCGCGGCGAATGCGCGCCACGCGGCCGGATCGGTGCCACGCTCTGCGTAGGCCTCGGCGAGCTGCTCGAGGTGGCGCTCCTCGCCGCGCTCGATCTCGCGCAGGCGCTGCATGTAGGGAAGCGGCCCGCCGAGCGAGGCGAGAAAGGTGTCGGCCTCGGGGCGAAAGCTGCGGATGCGGCGCCGCAGCGGCTTGCCTGCGAGCGGGTTCAGCTCGGCATCGGCCGCGAGCTGGGCGCGCTCCTTCTGCGACGGCGGGGTGACATCGCGCACGCCCCACTCGCCGATCACCTCCTCGGGTCGACGGCCTTTCATCTTCCGCAATGGTGCCAGCGCGACCTGTCTTCAAGAGACATGTCCCGGGGACAGGCCCCTGGACATGTCTAAAAGGGCCACGACTGCGTTGTGCTCAGAGCGACTGCGGGTCGACGTCAACGACCGCGGTCAGCTTCGCGCGCCGCATCGCGGGCGCGGCGGCGGCGAGCAGCCGCGCCGCCTGGGTGGCGATCTGCCGAGGGTGCTCCGTCTTCGCGACGAGCTGTGCGCGGTGCTTGCCCCGCAGGCGCAGGAGCGCGGCCGGGCCGAGGAGCTCGGCGCCCTTGATGCCCGCCTTCAGCTCCTCGAGCGCGCGCACGACCGGTTCGATCGCCGGGCCCGAGACGAGGATCCGCACGAGGTGCGCGTACGGCGGATAGCCGAGCACACGGCGCCGCTCGAGCTCCTCGGTGAGAAAACGGCCGACGTCGTGCCGCGCGGCGTGCGCGACGGTGCGCGAGTCTGGCTGGAAGGTCTGCACGAGCACGCGGCCAGGGGCGTCGCGGCCGCTGCGCCCGGCGAGCTGGGTGATCAACTGGAACGTGCGCTCCTCGGCGCGAAAGTCGGGCATCGCAAGCCCGGTGTCGGCGTCGATCACGGCTGCGAGCTCGACGCCGGAGAAGTGATGGCCCTTGGCGACCATCTGCGTGCCGAGCAGCACCGCGCTCTCCGCCTCGGCGAAGCGACGGAGCGAGCCTGCCATCTGCTCCGGCTTTGCGACCGCGTCGGCGTCGAGGCGGATCAGCTCCAGCTCGGGCAGCTCGCGCGCCAACTCGCGCTCGAGCTTCTGCGTGCCGGCGCCGAGCCG
>JBBQQI010000119.1:0-6732 GCA_038216085.1 Gaiellales bacterium
GCCCGTCTTAACAAACGGAGGGTGCGGCGCGCTCGCGCCGCACCCTTTCGAGCGGTTGCTAGAGCGGGTCGCTGCTCGCGGGTGTCTCGGACGCAGACGGCTCCGCAGGCGCCGGCGGCGTCCCGGTCGGAGCGGCGCCGCCGCGGTTCGGCAGCGTCTCCCCGCTCAACTGGAACGTCAGCCACGCTCCGAGTGCCACGGCGGCGGCAAGCACGATGCCGACGTAGCTTCCCCAGGCCGAGTAGTCGTCTGCGATGTTCTTGATCAACGCGAACAGCAGGATCAACCCGCCGAGCGCGACCGTCGTGAGCCCGTCCGGAACGCTCGCCGGCAACTCGACGCCGAAGGCCCGGGCGGCCACCCAGCCGACCAGCACGATCGTCATCAGGCCGAGCAGGACGCCCCAGAACCCGTGCCAGGCGGTCCAGGAGTGAGAGAAGCCGAGGACCGAGATCTTCTGCCACGGCAGGAACGTGTCGATCAGCAGCAGTACGCCCCCTCCGAGAATCAGCTGCCTCCCGAGCGGGAGACCCTTCACCTGCTCCATGTCGATTCCTTTCTGGTCGATGCAGCGACGGCGTTGTCACCAGCGTCCCGCGTGAAGGCGTCGGAGTCAAGGCCTGGCTTTGAAGGCCTAGGTTTGCGCGCCAACCGTGGTGGGTGCGGGGCGCCGGCCGAGCCGGCGCCCCGCTGCCTTCTTACGGTGTCAGCGTTGCGGTGAAGACCTCTTCGCGGAGGCCGAGGTCGATCACGCCCTGGCGCCGGTCGGTCCAGACGGGGTGCACGACTCCGCCCGCGGCGGCGATGCCTTCGTAGTCGCCGTACTGGTTGCCGAGGTTGACGCTCGGGGCGCAGCAGGTCTCATCGGTCGCCGCGTTCGCGATCGGCGAGGCGCTGTACGACGCTCCGTTGTTGATCGAGCGAGCGAGCGTGTAGTGCGTCGATGTCGCACCGTGTGTGCCGGTGTCGTAGTACGCGACATTCACGGAGCCGGTGGACTGGTCGACGGCGAGCCACTGGTTGAACTGGTCGCCCGCTGTCGGGACGGCGGTCGAGCTCCACGTTGCGCCGCCGTTCGTCGACTTGGCGACGTACACGTTCGTCGCGGCGTCGCTGCCGTTTGTGTAGGAGCAGTAGAGCGCCGTTTGGTAGGAGCCGCAGGCGGGATAGACGAGTGCGCCTCGCGTGCTCTGTGCTGCGACCTTGAACTCGAACCCGCCGATGATCGCGATCGCGTGCGGCGCCGAGAACGTGATGCCGCCGTCGGTCGAGGCTGCATCGGCGATCACGAGGTGCGCGTAGTCCTGCCAGGCCACATGGACCGTTCCGTTGCTCGTGACGTAGGGGTCTGCGCCGATGCCGCCCGTCTTGCCGGCGAAATTGCCGCTCACAGACGTCGGAGAGGTGAAGTTGACCCCACCGTCGTCGGAGTAGGAGAGGACGACGTTGTTGCCGTTCTTCTCCGACGAGGAGTTCCCGGTCGCGTTGTCCCAGGCCACGTAGATGCGGTTGTGATGGGCGGAGCCGGTGTCGACGGTGATCATCGGTTTGTCGTTGAACTGCCCCTCGCCCGTCTGCGGAGCGAAGTACGTCACCGCGTCGGGTGCCCAGGCGAGCCCGCGAGACGACCGCGCGACCGCCATCTCGGTGCCGTTGATCGAGCCTCCGGCCGAGAAGAACACGACGATGTAGGAGTAGTAGACGTTGCCGTTCGAGTCGAACGCGACGCCCGGGTCGGACCCGAAGTCGAACCCTGCCTTGGTGCGCGGAGGCGGAAGCGGCAAGTCGACGCCCGCGAAGGTCGTTCCGCCGTCCGTCGAGGTCATCGCGCGCATCGGCAGCCTCTGGATCTCGTTCGAGCCGGCGACGACGTTGTTGTGGTCCGCCGGGTTGATCGCGATCGAGGTCTCACTCTGCGAGCCGCATTCGTGACTCGCGTCGATGTTGTTTCCGAACGCGAGTTGTGGCCCTGAGCCGGTGTTGCCCGAGCACACCGGGGCGCCGCTCGTAACGGCGAGGTACTTGTCGTACCACGAGGCGCCGTCGTAGCGCGTGAGGTTGCCGGCCAAGGCCGGCGTCGCAGTGACGACGAGTGCGGCGACACCGAGTGCTGCCGCAAGGACAAGTCTCTTCATTGGATCTCCCCTTCTATCCCCTGATGAAATGCTTGATCGAGGTTCAACTATCCCATGCTTCGGTCGGGATCGCCAGTCGCCAAGACGGATCTCGCCCGCTCGCTCGCTCGCTCGCTCAGCGAGTGCTCGACCGCGCGTTTCCGGTCAGGTCGTCGAAGACGTTCCGCATGAAGCGCTGCACCCGGACGTCGGTAGCGCCGTGACCCTGGTTGGGTTGGTGGAGAGATCGTCGAGCGCCCAGGAGAACTGGTGAGAGCCGCTGGCGAAGACGCGCGCTCCCGAGGGAGCGGTGTAGACCGTCGTGTCGGCGATTCCGTCCTTGTCGCCTCCGTTGTCCCGGTGGAAGAAGACGGTGAGCTTGTTCCCACAGGACGATGACGCAGTCTGGTCTCCCGGGATCGTGTCGCTCTCGACGCTGACGACATTTCGGATCACGTCGCCGGGGTGGAAGCCCGTGCCGCTCATCCAGGGGCTCGTGAACGCGGTCGGCATGACGGTGTAGTCGCCGGGCTGCCAGTAGAGACCGGCTCCCTGGTGCTGGATGCCGATCAGCGAGCACTCGAGCCGCGGCGGGATCAGCTCTCGGAACATGGCCGTCTTGCGGGACGTGTCCGGGTTGGGGTCGGACATCGACTTGTACGCCAGAATCGCGCGGCCGCGTCTCTGTAGGCGAACCTGCCAATAGGCGTCGTCGCGCCCATGAACGCCAGGTTGACCCCGAACGCTCGCGCCGCGTCGAAGCCGTCGCGCATCGGCTTCGTCCAGTACTCGTCGTGACCTGCGACGACGACCAGGCGGTGTCGCCAGAGCGATGCCGGATGCAGCGCGGTGAAGACGTCGGACTGGTAGCTGACGTCGTACCCGTTGCGCTCGATGAAGCGCACGAGTGGCAGTTCCCAGCCAAGAGGGCCTTGCCCGCCCGGCATGTTCCACTGAAACGGCCGCTCGAACGAGACGCGGGTCGCCTGTCTGACGTCGGTGCTCGAGAACGGGTAGAGGCTCTTGCCGCCCCAGCCGTTGTAGGCCTGCCAGGTGTTGGCCGGAACCTGCACGAGCATCGCCGCGCCCGAGCGGCGCGTGCGAACGACGACGTACGTCGTCGTGGCGCTCCCGGCCTGCGGGCCCGAAAGGAGCAGTGCCCGAATCAGGTAGTAGCCGCTGACCCAGTCGTCGCCGACCCGCAGCTGATCGGTGACGGGCCAGCCCGCGTCGACGAAGCCGCTCGCGTCCACCGCCGGCGCCGCTTGCGGCGCGCCGAGCTCCGCTCCCTGGCAATCCGGAAGGCACACAACCTGGCGCGCGCCGACCCCGCCGTACTAGCCGAGGCGGTAGACGATCACGCGGTAGCGCGCCGGCTGGGCGGTGCCGACGTGCACGTCGACCGTCGCGCCCGGCACCGCGTCGGTCGCCGAGGCGTAGACCTCGATCGCCCCTGCGCTCGCGCGCGGACCAAGCCAACCCGGCGTGCCCGGCAATGCGTTCTCGGCCGCCACCGGGTTCGACCCGGCTGCTGAAGCCTCGAACCGCCCGGCGGCCGCGAGCGCGCTCACAAGCGTGAGCACCACAAGCGCGCCGAGTCCGAAACGCCGCAGATTCACCGATACATTTTCCGGCTCGGCGGGTTGGAAACACCTGAACTGTTGTCTAGTTTGCTACCGCTGTTTGAGCGGGGCAGACACGTTGCGTCCGGCTCTTGCTGTGACCGTGGTGACGGGCAGGCCGAGGTGCTCGACCCGGCGTGGCAGGTCGGTGTGCAGCCAGCGGGAAACGTGCCGCGGGAGAGTCGAGATGATGATCTCGTGGAACTCGCCGTCATGAACGATCTCTTCGATTGCGTCGAGTGGATCGTGGCGGACTGAGACAGAGCCTTCGGCCGGCTGCCCTGCTGCCTGCTCGAAGAGGGGGAGCGCGAGCTCGAGCACCTGCTCCCCTTCCTCGTGCCGTCGGTGGCGTTCTGCGTCGGTGATCTCAGCGTGCTCGGCCGGGTTCGGGACGAGCAGGTGGAAGCTTGCGGCGCTACGGGCGGAACGGTCGCGGATCGCTGCGAGGAGCGCCGGCGTCGCCGCCGTCTTGTGCGCGACCACGAGCACTTGCGCGTGCGCCTCGACGTGGTGCGCGGCGATCTCTGTCACGTCCCGTCTCGTGATAGAGAGGAATGTGACCACGCCGAGAATCGCGATCAGGAAGATGCCGCTCGTGACCGTCGTGCCGAGTCCGAGGCCGCCGTCGTGGCGCGCTTGCGACAGCAAGTCCCCTGTCGACGCGCCAAGCGGACGCGTCAGGATGTACGCGACCCAGAATGCGCCGACGGCATTGAGGTTCACCTTGTAGTGCAGAGCGGTGACGAGTGCGATCGCCGCGGCGAACAACACGAGCGACCACGCGTAGCCGACGTTGAGGCGCTCCGCCGTCAGGTCGCCGGCGGCAGTGCCGAGCGCGAACGTGAAGAGGACGGCAAGCCAGTAGAACGACTCGCGGCGCGTCGTATAGATCGTATGGATCGACAGCGTGCCTTCCACCGCGTACCAGATCCCGAACACAACAGCGAGGACGATGCTGAACACGATCGTCGTCGTGACCAGCGAAACACCGAGGTTGTCGGTCAGGTTGTCGGTGATCTGTGTGCCAACCACACTGATCAGGACGATCCCGAGCCAGTAGACGCCTGCGACGTACCTCCGCAGCCGGAACTGGAAGAAGAGCGTGACGAGCAGCAGCGCGCCCGTGATGAACGTCGTCTTCGTAAGGCCCAGGCTGAGGTTGCCGGCCAGATAGTCGGAAGCGGTCTCCCCGACGGTCGTGCAGAGCACCTTGATCACCCAGAAGTAGAGGGTGATCTCCGGGACCTTGTTCAACATCTTGCGCGCGTCGAGGCCGCGCGAACTGGTCTCTGCCCCGGTCAGCATCGGCCCACGGTCGCAGCACCCTCATGACAACTGCCTGAACGAAGGTGGGTGGGACTGCGCGCTCGTGACCACCTCGTCTTCGTGCATCATTTGGTCATGCCACCGCTCGGCGCGAAAGAGCGCGCGCAGCTTCCTGACAGCGCCTTCGCCTACATCGATTCGCGTGGCCGTCGTCGGCTTCCGATCAATGATGCGGCGCATGTCCGAAACGCCCTGGCGCGGTTCAGCAGGGTGGCGTTCGAGGATGAGGGCGCGAAGGACCGGGCGCGTACCCGCCTGCTAAGGGCGGCGAAGAGGCACGGGATCATGCCGATCGGGTTCGTCAGCTCGCAGCTGAACCCGCAGCGGAAGCTGCCGCAGGGTGACGTCACATTTCTACTGACCGATCTGGAAGGCTCGACTGAGCTGCTCCGGCGTCTAGACGACGAGTACGCCTCGTTGCTCGCCGACGTGCGCCGTCGCGTTCGCGCGGCGGTGCGACAGGTCGGCGGCCGCGAGGTCGATGCGCGTGCCGATGACCTCTTCGCTGTCTTCGAGAGCGCTCCGGCAGCACTCGAAGCTGCTGTGGCGATTCAGAGGGCGATGCACGCAGGGCCGTGGCCCGGAGGGAGCGACGTTCGGCTTCGCATCGGCATCCACCGCGGCCGGCCGACGCTCACCGACACCGGCTACGTCGGCCTCGCTGTCCATGCCGCGGCGCGCATCTGCAACGCGGCGCACGGCGGTCAGATCGTCGTGTCCTCCGCCGTACAAACGGCCGCTGCCGAGTCCCTGGCAGAAGGTGTCAGCCTGAGAAGTCTCGGCGCCTGGCGGTTCCAGGGTCTGCCCGCGCCGATCGATCTCTTCCAGCTGCATGCAGCCGACCTGATCGCCGACTTTCCGCCGCTGCGATCGGCGCGCAACGGCGAGTGATCCTCGCGGGCGCGCCTAGCGTCCTTCCCAGAACGAGCGAGCAACGCCGGAAACGAGCGCTGCGGTCGACACCACGGGTCGTATGATCCAAGGCATGATCACGGTTGCGAGTCGGCCCGACCCGCTGGAGCTGGATGAGGCACGCGCCGTCGTGCTCGTCATCGAAATGCTGTTCGGCTGGGTCTCGAACTCGCACGCGCTGATTGGCGCGCTGATGCCGAGCGCCAAGCTCGCTTCAGCTCAGTAGCGAAAGGCCGACCAGATGAACACAACTGAAATGAAGCTCGAGGTCGTGCCGTTGCCCGTCACCGATGTCGATGCCAGCAAACGTTTCTACGTTGACGGCGTGGGGTTCAATCTGGATCACGATGTCGAACCAGGAAATGGTTTGCGCATCGTGCAGCTCACGCCCCCCGGCTCCGCGTGCTCCATTGTGTTCGGGACGGGAATGGGCGATCCCGGCGCCTGCCGCGTCAAGAATCTGCATCTGGTCGTCGACGACATCGAGGTCGTCCGAGCCGCTCTTGCGGATCGTGGTGTTCGACCGAGCGAAATCAACGACATGGGCGGCGTCAAATACTGCTACTTCAGCGATCCCGATGGCAACTCGTGGGCGCTGCAGGAATTGCCAAAGCGAGGAGACTCGTAGTCCTGGCTCGTGCGCCCTGACGGCTGGGCGCATGCTTGACGAAGATCGTTCTCGAGGACGACCCAGATCGTCCTTCCCCCCGATTCGCGCGCACGCACGCGCGGCCTACTCTCGCGCGATAGACGATTCT
>JBBQQI010000120.1:0-6681 GCA_038216085.1 Gaiellales bacterium
TACCGCGCGCTGATTGCCTTCGACGAGTTTCAGGACATCCAGAAGGTGCCGGACCTCGACGGCCTGATCCGCAGCCACATCCAGTACCACGGCGACGTCGCCTCCTACGTCTTCGCCGGCTCCGAGCCCGGCCTGATGGAGCAGCTCTTCGAGGATCGCGACCGGCCGCTCTACGGATCCGCGGTGCCGATGCGCCTCGGTCGGCTCGCGCCCGAGGACGTCGGCCGTTACGTCGCCGAGCGCTTCGCCGAGTCCGGCCGCGATGTCGGCGAAGCACTCGGTCCGCTGCTGCAGGCCGCCGACGGTCATCCACAGCGGGCGATGCTGCTCGCACACCGCCTCTGGGCGACCGTCGAGCCGGGCGCTTCCGCGACGCTCGAGGACTGGCACGCCGCACACGAGTCGACACTCGCCGAGCTCGACGCCGAGTTCGACGCCGAATGGCGCCACCTCGACACCTCAGAGCAGAAGACACTGCGCTCCCTGATCGAGGGCGGAGGTTCGCCCTACCGCGGCGACGTCCTGACTCGACTCGCGCTGACGAAGGACATGGTGCGGAAGGCTCTGCCGCGCCTGACCGCCTCGGCGCTGATCGAGCGCAGCGGCGACCGCCACGAGATCGTCGACCCGCTGCTCGCCGAGTGGATCCGGCGCGGCGCCGATCCACCGGAGTAGCCTCCGCGACGTGAGCGGGCAAGAGCAGGCCGAGCAGTTCCGGCGGATGCACCTCGAGCCGCCGATCCTCGTGCTGCCGAACGCCTGGGACGTCGCGAGCGCGAAGGTGCTCGCAGCGGTGCCCGGCTGCCGCGCGCTCGCGACGTCGAGCGCCGCCGTTGCGCGCTCGCTCGGCTTCGAGGACGGCGAGCAGGCGCCGCGCAACGTGATGATCGTGGCCGCCGGCCGGATCGCCACGGCCGTCGACGTTCCCGTTTCGGCCGACCTCGAGGCCGGCTATGGTGAGCCCGTGGAAACAGCCAGGGCTGCGTGGGACACCGGTGTCGTCGGCATGAACTTCGAGGACTCGCCCGGCGACGTCCTGCTGCCGCTGGAGGAGCAGGTCGCGCACATCGCCGCAATCCGCGCGGCGGTTCCCGATCTCGTGCTGAATGCACGCACCGACGTCTTCCTGAACGGGTCGGGGGACGTGGAGGAGGCGGTCGAGCGCGGGAACGCCTACCTCCGCGCGGGCGCCGACTGCATCTACCCCATCCTCTGTCCGCCGGCGGCGATTGCCCGGCTCGTCGACGGCATCGACGGTCCGATCAACGTGCTCGTCGAGCGCGGGTCACCGGATGTTGCGGGGTTGCAGGCGCTCGGGGTCGCGCGGTTGACGTGGGGCGGCGGCCTCGCGGCAAGCGCGTACGCGGAGGCGGCGCGCATCGTCGCCGACGCGCTCAGCGGTGGATGATCCTCGCGCCGCGGCCGCGGGTGAAGTAGCTGAACGTCCAGCGCGTCAGCACGAGGATCCGGTTCTGGAAGCCGATCAGGTAGACGAGGTGAAGCAGGAGCCAGAACACCCACGCCGGAAAGCCGGAGAGGTGCAGGCCCTTGATGTCGGCGATCGCACGTGCGTGCCCGATCGTCGCGAGGTTGCCCTTGTCGCGGTAGTGAAACGGCGCGTTCTTCCCGTCGCGGATCGACCGGGCGACGTGCCGGCCCTGCTGCATCGCGACGGGGGCGACTCCGGGCAGCGGCTGGTCTCGCACGGCGGCCATGTCGCCGATCGCGAACACCTCCGGACGTCCGTGCAAGCTCAGGTCGGGCTCGACAACGACGCGGCCCGCGCGGTCGATCTCGGCGCCGGCAGCCTCCCCGAGGAGCTTCGCGAGCGGCGAGGCGGTCACGCCTGCTGCCCAGACGACGGTGCGCGTGGCGACGCGCGAAATCTCGCCGCCGGCCGAGCGCATCTCGATCGCGCGTTCCTCGACGCCGACGACCGTCGTGTTCAGAAGGGGCGTCACACCGAGGCTGCGCAGTGACTTCTCGGCGCGTCGCGACAGTGACGGCGGGAACGACCCGAGCACGCGCTCGCTCGCCTCGACGAGCAGCACCTGGGTCGCTCGCGGATCGGCCGCCCGGTAGTCCTTGCGGAGCGTGTCGCGTCCGAGCTCGGCGATCTGCCCGGCCATCTCGACGCCCGTCGGCCCGCCGCCGACCACGGCGAATGTCAGCCATGCGTCCCGCTCGGCGGGGTCGGCTTCGACCTCGGCGGCCTCGAACGCGGAGAGGATGCGCCCGCGCATCTCGAGCGCCCCTTCGAGCGACTTCAGCTCGGGTGCGAACTGCGCCCAGTCGTCGTGCCCGAAATACGAATACGCCGAGCCGCCGGCGACAACGAGCGCGTCGTAGGGGAGCGTGACGCTCTCGTCGCCGTTCGGCAGATGCGTCACCTGCACCTCATGCGCGTCGAGGTCGAAGCCGCTCACCGCTCCCAGCACGACGCGCGCGTTCTGCTGGCGCCGCAGGACGTGCCGGAGCGGCGCCGCGATCTCTGCCGCGGAGAGCGCGCCGGTCGCGACCTGGTAGGCGAGCGGCTGGAAGAGGTGGAAGTTCTGCCGGTCGACGAGCGTCACCTCGATCTCGTCGCCCCGCAGCCCGCGGACTGCGAGCAGCCCGCCGAATCCTCCACCGACGACGACGACGCTTGTCACTGCGTCACGCGAGGATCGCACCTTCCAGCTGCAGCAGCTGCAGCTTGCGGTCGAGGCCGCCCGCGTAGCCGGTCAGCGAGCCGTTCGCGCCGACGACGCGGTGGCACGGGAGCACGATCGGGATCGGGTTGCGGTTCATGACCGTGCCGATCGCGCGCGCCGCGCGCGGCCGGCCGACCTTCGCGGCGAGCGTGCCGTAGGTCGTCGTGACACCGTACGGAACACGGGCGAGCTCCTGCAGCACCTCGACGTTGAACGGTGCGAGGCGTAGGTCGATCGGCAGATCGAAGTCCCGGCGCTGCCCGTCGAAGTACTCGTCGAGCTCACGGCGCACGTCGTCGAGCGGCGAGCGAAGGACGCGGGCACCGAAGACGCGCGCGAGGTCGTCCTCCTGGCCGTCAGGCCCGAAGTGGATGCGGGCGAGCCCGCGGTCGGTCGCGGCGATCAGCAGCTCGCCGACAGGCGAGTCGACGATGTCGTAGCGGACGTCGACGAGCCCCTCCTGCACGGCGATGGTGCGGAACTGCGCGTCGAGCTCAGGTGTGACGTTCATGTGCTCCTCCTCAGTCTGCGGACTCCGGACGACGCCGCGGCGCGCGCGGCCTCCTCGGACGACCCGAGTGCATCGGCGATCTGGGCATAGGGGAGGTCGTAGCCGTAGCGCAGCACGACCGCCGCGCGCTCGGTGGGCGGCAGGTCACCGGTCAGGTGCTCGAGTTGGCGGTAGGCGTCGCGCTGCAGCTCCACGGCCGGCTCGTTCGCTTGTGTCACGTCGACTCGAGGTGTCGTCCGCAGTTCGTCGAGTGCAACATTGGTCGCGATCGTGAACACCCACGCACGAAGGTGCCTGCCGTGCTCCAGCCGCCCGTACGCGCGGAGCGCCCGCAGGAATGTCTCTTGCCACGCGTCCTCCGCGCGCGGCCCGAGCAGACGCCGCAGGTAGCCGAGCACCTCGTCGCGGTGCGTGAGGTAGAACCGCTCGAACGGCGGTATCTGGTCCGTTGCCACGTTCCCCATCATCGACTGAAACGTGGCAGGGTGGCGATCTGTGAGATGCGCGGTCGTCGGACATGTCGAGTGGGTGCAATTCGCACGGGTGCCGGATCTGCCCGCGGCCGGGCAGATCGTCCACGCGACCGAGATCTGGGAGGAGCCCGCCGGAGGCGGCGCGGTCTTCGCGCGCCAGCTCGCGCGGCTCGCGGGCCGCTGCGAGCTCTTCACCGCGCTCGGCAACGACGCGCTCGGGCACAAGACGGCAACGCGGCTTGCTGCGCTCGGCATCGACGTCCATGCGGTGCACTGGGGCGAGACGCGCCGGGCCTGGACGCACGTCGACCGGGACGGTGAACGCACGATCACGGTGCTCGGCGACAAGCTGTTGGCGAAAGGGCCGTTGCCGCTCGGCGGCTACGACGCCGTGTTCTTCGTCTCGGGTGACGCCGAAGCGCTTCGTTCCGCCCGCGCCGCGCGGATGCTCGGGGCGACGCTTCGTGAGCAGGGGATGTTCCGTGAAGCAGGCGTCCCGGTTGACCTGCTCGTCGGCAGCCTCGACGATCCGACTGAGCAACGCGACGAATCCGTCCAGGCCTCGATCGTCGTCCTGACGAACGGCGCAGCGGGCGGCAGCTGCAACGGCGAGCCGTTCGAGGCTGCGGCGCTTCCCGGCCCGGTCTCCGACACCTACGGCGCGGGCGACTCGTTCGCGGCCGCGCTCTTGTTCGCGCTCGCGCGCGGTGACGATCGCGACGACGCGCTGCGGCTCGCGTCGCGCGCCGGCGCCGCCGTGATCACGGGCCGAGGCCCGTACACGGCCCAGCTAGCCTTGACGTGATGGGCGCCCGCATCTCGTGGATCGCGCTGACGCCCGTGAAGGCGCTGGCGCTCGAGCACGTCGAGGAGGTCGAGCTGCGCGAGGACGGCTTGCGCGGCGACCGGCGCTTCTTCCTGATCGACGAGAACAACCGGCTCGTCAACAACAAGGGCCGCCGCGGGCCGCTGCAGCTCGTGCACGGCGCTTACGACGAGGAGGACGACGCGTTGACACTGCGCTTCGCCGACGGCACCGAGGTGAGCGCGCAGGTCGAGCGCGGCGAAGAGCTGACGACCAACTTCCACCGTCGGCCGCTGGCGGCGCGGCTCGCGCCCGGCCCCTGGAACGCAGCGCTCTCCGAGCTTGCAGGCGAGCCGATCCGGCTCGTCGCCCCCGCCTACGGCGCTGCTGACCGCGGGCGCGGAGGCGCCGCCTCGCTGCTCGGCCAGGCTTCGCTCGGCGCACTCGCGGAGCAGCTCGGCGTCGGCGCCGTCGACGGGCGCCGCTTCCGGATGAACTTCGGCATCGAAGGGCTCGAGCCGCATGCCGAGGACGGCTGGCTCGGCCGGCGGGTGCAGGTGGGGGAGGCGGTCGTCGTCCCGCAGGGGAACGTCGGTCGCTGCGCGATCACGACCCAGAATCCCGACACCGGCCTCGCCGACCTCGACACGCTGCAGGCGCTCGCCGACTACCGCGGGCAGGTCGAGACGACCGAGCCGCTGCCCCTCGGCGTGCACGCCGCGGTCGCCGAGCCGGGCTGCGTCCGGGTCGGCGACCCCGTCAGCCTCCTCTAAGCGGGCGCTCGTTCCGGACGAACGACCGCTGGTCTCGGCGTGCGCGTGGCGGCCTTTACAAGTGGGAGATAGTGGAGTAGAGTGGGGAACAGTGGACCATGCTGCTCGGTGAACACGACCATGCCCTGGACGACAAAAACCGCCTCACCTTGCCGGCGAAGCTGCGCGCAGCTTTCGCCGAGGGCGTCGTCGTCACCCGCGGCCTCGACGGCTGCCTCTTTGCCTACCCGCGCGACGAGTGGGAGGGAATGGTGAATCGCCTCAAGAGCCTCGACCCGCTCGCCGAGGCGACGCGCCGGCTGCAGCGGCACTTCTTCGCAGGGGCGGCGCAGGGCGAGCTCGACCGCCAGGGCCGCATGGTGCTGCCGCCGACGCTGCTCGAGCACGCAGGGCTCGACCGCGAGGTGACGGTGGCCGGTGTCTACGACCACCTGGAGATCTGGGATCGCGCCAAATGGCGTCAACAGCTGCACGAGGTCGAAGGGAGCGCGGAAGATGTTGCCGAGCGTCTTGCCAACTGAGTCAGACCACATCCCGGTTCTCGCCGAGGAGGTCGTCGCCAACCTCGACCCGCATGCGGGTGAGACCGTGGTCGACGCCACCTTCGGAGCGGGCGGCCACGCGAAGCTCCTTGCCTCGCGTCTGCAGGGCGAGGGGAAGCTAATCGCAATCGATCGCGATCCAACCGTCGCGCCGTTCTTCGAGCGCTTCCGTCGGGGAGCCGGCGTCAAGGCTCGCCTGCTGCACGGCGAGTTCTCGGTCTCCCTCGAGCAGCTCGCCGCCAACGGCGTGCGCGCCGACGTGATCCTGCTCGACCTCGGCGTCTCGTCGATGCAGCTCGACCGGCCCGAACGCGGCTTCTCCTATGCCGTCGACGCGCCGCTCGACATGCGCATGGACCCGAGCTCCGACTACTCCGCGCGCGAGCTTGTCAACGACGCAGAGGAGCGCGAGCTTGCCGACATCTTCAAGCGTTACGGCGAGGAGCGCTACGCGCGGCCGATCGCCCGCGCGATCGCCAAGCGCCGCCAGACCGAGCCGTTCGAGCGGACGGGCGACCTCGTCGAGACGATCAAGGCGGCGATCCCGGCGCCTGCGCGCTTCGGCGAGGGTCATCCCGCCAAGCGCGTCTTCCAGGCACTGCGAATCGAGGTCAACGACGAGCTCGGCGCTGTCGAGCGGGCACTGCCGGCCGCGCTCGAGATGCTGCGCCCCGGCGGGCGCCTCGGCGTGATCTCGTTTCACTCGCTCGAGGACCGGATCGTCAAGCGGTTCCTGCGCGCGCCGGAACAGGGCTGCACGTGCCCGCCCGACTTCCCGGTCTGCATCTGCGGCTCCGAAGCGGTGATGCGCGCGACCCCGCGCCGCGCGATCCGGCCGTCCGCTGCCGAGGTCGCACGGAACCCGCGCTCGCAGTCGGCGCGGC
>JBBQQI010000121.1:0-6643 GCA_038216085.1 Gaiellales bacterium
CAGGGCGAGCTGCTCGGACTGCAATGGGGTGACGTCGACTTCGACGCGGCGGTCATCCGGATTCGTCGTCAGGCCGATCGGCGCGGCGAGCTCGTCGAGCCGAAGACGCCGCAGGCGAAGCGCGAGATTGTGCTCTCTCCGGGCCTCGCGAAGATGCTGCGGACGCACAAGATGGCGTCGCGGTTCAAGGCCGACACTGACCTCGTCTTCCCGTCGTCGACCGGAAAGCCGATGAACGGGCGGAACGTCTCGCGTCGGGGACTCGACAAGGGGCTGGCCGACGCCAAGCTCGGTGCTCTGCGCTTCCATGATCTGCGGCATACGTTCGCGTCGCTCCTGATCGGCGAGGGGCTGAACGTCGTCTTCGTGTCTCGGCAGATGGGGCACGCGTCGCCCGATATCACCCTTCGCGTCTACTCGCACCTGTGGGATGCATCGGAGCACGCGTCGAAGGCGAGCGCGGCCCTGGATGGCGTCTACGCCGTGCCGAGTTGACATTCGTGTTGACATCGCGCCGGGCTGAGGGGCACTCGACGCGGGAAATGGCTTGGATAAAAGTGCGCCCGGCTGGAATCGAACCAGCGACCTTTCGCTCCGGAGGCGAACGCTCTATCCCCTGAGCTACGGGCGCCGGAGGTCACTAGTCTAGCCCCGTGCATCTGACGGCCCGCCACGCGACCGTGCGGCTCGCCGAGACGTTCACGATCTCGCGGGGATCCGAGGACGAGGCACAGGTCGTGCAGGTCACACTCGACCACGACGGCGTCTCCGGCTTCGGTGAGGCTGCACCGATCGAGCGCTACCGGGAATCGGCGGCGTCGGCGATCGAGTGGCTCGGCGGCGTCGATCCCGGCAGCGACCCGTTCGCGCTCGACGAGATCTTCGCCGGGCTCCCGCCCGGTGAGCACGCCGCGCGGGCCGCGCTCGACCACGCGCTTCACGACCTGCAGGGGAAGCTGACAGGGCAGCCGGTGTACAAGCTGCTCGGCGTTCGTCGTGCGGGGCCGCCGACCTCGTGGACGATCTGGCTCGGCGACCCCGACGACATGGCGCGGCGCACCGAAAAGATCGCGGGCCGGGGCTTCAAGCGCCTGAAGCTGAAGCTCGGCGGGCGCGACGGGCTCGACGTCGAACGCGTGAACGCTGTGCGCGGCGTCACCGATCTGCCGCTGCAGTGCGACGTCAACGAAGCCTGGTCACTGGAGGAGGCGCTCGAGTACCTGCCGCAGATGCAGCTCGACTACTGCGAGCAGCCGCTGCCGGCGGGCGACCCGGACGGCCCGGAGTTGAAGCGCCGGGCGCCGCTTCCGATCTACGTCGACGAGGACTGCCATGTGCTCTCCGACGTTGCACCCTGCGCCGAGCGTGCGCACGGGATCAACATCAAGCTCGCGAAGTCGGGCGGGATCCGCGAAGCCGTCCGCATGGTGCACGCCGCGCGCGCGCTGGGTCTCGGCGTCATGCTCGGCTGCATGGTCGAATCCGGACTAGGCGTCGCGCCCGGCGCGCACATTGCGAGCCTGATGGATCACGTCGACCTCGACGGCAACCTGCTGCTCGCCGAGGACCCGTGGCCGGGCGTCGCGTTCGTCGACGGCGTCCAGCTTCCCGCCGACACACCCGGCTTGGGGGTCCATGAACAGAGCGTCAAAGCCGCGTAGGCTCTTGATTCTCGCCGAGGGGCGTTCGGACGACCCGCATTTCGGCAAGACGGCCCGCGGCGTCATCCTCTACCGGCCAGACGAGGTAGTTGCCCTGCTCGACTCGGAGCGCGCCGGTGCGACCCAGGACGGCTTTCCGGTCGTCGCCACTGTCGCCGACGCGCTCGCCTACCGCCCGAACACCGCACTGGTCGGCGTTGCAACCCAGGGCGGCAGATTCCCGCCCGCGTGGCGCGCGATCCTCGTGCAGTGCATCGACGCGGGGCTCGACCTCGAGAACGGCCTGCACGAGTTCATCTGCGACGACGCGGAGCTCGCAGAGCTCGCGCGAACGCACGGCGTCGAGCTGCGTGACCTGCGGAAGCCGCCTGCGGGACTGAACGTCCCGACGGGGGCGAACCTGACGCAGCCGGCAACCTCGATCCTGACCGTCGGCTCCGACTGTGCGATCGGGAAGATGACCGTCTCGCTCGAGCTCGACCGTGAGGCGCGCCGGCGCGGGATCCGCAGCGAGTTCGTGCCGACGGGCCAGACCGGCATCGCGATCGCGGGCTGGGGGATCGCCGTCGATGCGGTCGTCGCGGACTTCATCGCGGGCGCCGCCGAGCGGCTCGTCGTCGAGGGCGCCGAGCGGGGCGGGGAGGTGCTCTTCGTCGAAGGGCAGGGCTCACTCCTCCATCCGGCCTACTCGGGCGTCACGCTCGGGCTGATCCACGGCGCTGCGCCGCACGGCTACGTCCTCTGCCACATGGCGGGCGAGACGATCGTCGACGGCGACGAGCGTTTTCCGATCCCGCCTCTCTCGGAGCTCGTCGCCCTCCACGAGCAGATCAGCCTCCTGCCGCGACGCGCGAAGGTGCACGCAGTGGCGTTGAACACCCGCAAGCTCGACGACGGAGCAGCGAAGCGGGCGATCGCGGAGACCGAGGAGGAGACAGGGTTGCCGGCCGACGACCCGGTTCGGTTCGGGGCCGGAAAGCTCATCGGGGCCCTCGAGCCGCTTTTCGAGCCGTAGAGGAATGGGCAGCGATGACCGAGAACACGATGAGCGAACGTGAGGGAGTCCACTTGCAGAGGGCATTAGCGGCACTGGCCGTCCTCGTGACGGCTCTCGGGCTCGGCGCTGCGCGTGCGTCCGCCGACAACATCGTCTGGGGCGTCAACGACGACGCAGGCAAGTATCAGCCGAGCGGTGGGCCGTTCTGGACGACCCTGCAGAGCGTCGGCATGACCTCGAACACGATCACCGTGCGTTGGGACGAGACGTCACCGACCGGCTTCGACGGCACCGACGCCGACTCTCTCGCAGTGTCTCTCACCGAGGCGCGGGCCGCCGGCGTCAGCGTCACCTTCGACGTCTACCCCCGCCACTCGAGCGCGCTCGGCGACCCGGCGAACGCGGCGAAGTTCGCCGCCTGGGTGCGAGGGCTCGCGCAGTCGTATCCCGACGTCGGCGAATTCGCGGTCATGAACGAGTGCAATACGAGCCTGTTCGTGAACCCGCAATACGTGGGCGGTCGAAACGTCTCGGCTGCCGAGTGCGGCGCATTTCTCGCCGCGGCCTACGACGCGCTCAAGTCGGTCAACGCCGACATCTTCGTCTGGGGACTCGGCCTGTCACCGCGCGGGAACCCGGTCCCGACGAACGGCGGCAGCCCCAGGGCGACGAATCCGGTCGAGTGGCTGAAGTTCCTCGGCCAGTGGTATCGCGGGAGCGGGCGTGCTGCGCCGCTGATGGACGGCGTCGATCTCCACCCGTACCCGATCCCGCAGAGCCTTTCCTTCGACTCGGGTTACTCGAACACGACGGCGTTCAGCGTCACGAACCTGCCGCGGGTCTACCAGGCGTTCTACAGCGCATTCAGCGGCACCCCTCAGAGGACGATCGGCCCCGACCGCGCTCCGGTCAGCCTGAACGAGGTCGGCATCCAGACGATTCCGCCTGCGGCCGTCGCCGGCAAGTACACGGGCATCGAGAACGGGGCAGGGGTCGCAAGCTCCGGCACCGAGGCATACCAGGCTGCCTGGTACAGGAAACTCATCGACTTCTCGCTCTGCGATGCCGACGTGACGAAGGTGAACATCTTCAAGCTCGTCGACGAGACAGCGCTCGAGGGCTGGCAGAGCGGGCTCTTCTACAAGGGGTACCTCCCGAAGCTCTCGGCGCTCGTGTTCAAGTCGGAGCTGGCGCGGACCGCCGGCATCTGCCCGAGCGGGTCGGCGGCGTATTTCGTGCCTTCGACCACGGTCGCCCCGCTCAGCAAGCGGAAGCAGAAGGCCGCGCCGTAAGTACTTGACAAACCGAACACCTGTTCGCTAGCATGGCGAACACATGTTCGTTCGAATTCTTCTCATCGCAGGCATCGCCGTTCTGGTCTGGAGCGCCGTTGCGCACTCCTCGCAGGCACACGGCGCCAAGCAGGTGGTCACGGTTCGCTCCTACGACACGCTCTGGTCGATCGCAGAACGCCGTTACGGCGGCGACGTGCGCGACGCGATCTGGCGGATCGAGCAGGCCAACCACCTCGCAGGCGCCAACGTCCGCGTCGGCCAGAAGCTCGTGCTCCCGTAGGGGAACGGCGCCGCCCAGCGGTCGCCGCGGGCTTTGGGCCACAATCGGTCTCGCGTGGACCTCGACCTCGTCTTCCTCGGCACCTCGGGCAGTGCCCCGACCGCCAATCGCGCCGCGACGGCGCTGCTCGTGCGCCGTGGCGGCGACCGGCTGCTCTTCGACTGCGCCGAAGGGACACAGCGCCAGCTGATGCGCTCGACGGTCGGCCTGCCCGACCTCGAGGAGATCTTCATCTCGCACTTCCACGCCGACCACTACCTCGGCCTGCCCGGCATGCTGAAGACGTTCCAGCTGCGCCAGCGCGAGGTGCCGCTGACGATCTACGGGCCGCCCGGGCTGAACGATCTCTTCAACGGGCTGCGCCGGGTCTTCGGCAAGGTCAGCTACCCGATCGAGCTCGTCGAGGTGCGCCCGGGAGAGGCGCTCGACCGTGTGGACTACAAGATCCTCGTCTTCCCTGTGCACCACGGCGTCTCGGCGGTCGGCTACGCCCTGGTCGAAGACATCCGTCCGGGACGGTTCGACAACGACGCCGCCGACGCGCTCGGCATTCCGATCGGCCCGGAACGGGGCGCGCTGCAACGTGGCGAGTCGGTCACGCTCGCCGACGGTCGCGTGCTGACCCCAGACGCGGTACTCGGTGCGGCACGCGCCGGGCGGCAGGTGGTGATCCCGGGCGACACGGCGCCGGTCGAGACGGTGAGAGTGCTCGCCGAGGGCGCCGACGTGCTCGTGCACGAGGCGACGTTCACCGAGGAGGAGCGCGACCGCGCCGCGGACACGCTGCACTCGACCGCGCTCCAGGCCGCAGAGGTTGCCCGCGACGCCGGCGTGCGCCTGCTCGCGCTCACCCATGTCTCGCCGCGCTACTTCGGCCCGGAGCTCGCCCGCGAGGCGCGTGAGCTCTTCTCGGCGACGGTCGTCCCGCGCGATTTCGACGTGATCGAAATTCCGTTCGCCGAGCGCGGCGAGCCGCAGCTGATCAAGCGCGGCGCACGACCCGAACGCAGCCGGTCGGACCACCCCGAGCAAGCGGCGACGTAGTAATTCGTTTCAGAGGGAACGCGAGCGGCTTATCGGGCGATGGCGCCGGCGATCGAGCAGGCGATCAGGTGCTGCTCTTCGACTATCGCGGCACTGGCTTTTCTCCCGAGCATCCACGAGCGGCGTCGGGAGCATGGGACCACGATGTGATCGGGGCCGCCACCGAACTGCGTCGCCTCGGTGCTCGTCAGGTAATCCTCGGCGGAGGCGGGACCGGTGGCATTGTCGTGCTGCTGCCGCGTCGAAGGTCAAGCCGGCCCCTGCGGGAAACACGGATTCTTCGACAACGACCCGGCCGGAGCCAGAGTTCGGCCCGGATCCTCGCATTCATCAAGGCTCCCGCCAAGGGGTAGAACCGCTACAAGGCGCCAGTTCTGTCCCTGGGCGAGTGTTGAGCTATGACGCCGGAGCGGCTCAGCCGCTGAACTGTGGAATTACTCCCCGGAGACATTCCACGTGTGCGTCTCGGTCGGTCGATGATCCGGCGGTACCCACGAGCGGTGCATCTCGAACGCGCAGGCGTTTCAGCATCCAACCTCCGAGCGAACCGTCCGTCTCGTAGGGAGGCCCGCCGGAGCGGGCCTCTGTGCTTCTATTCAGAACGCGCACACGTTCAGGCGCGCGACTGTTGCTTATGGACGACTGATGAAGCAGAAGCAGTATTCGTCGGCGTCGCCCGAGGCCAGGAGATGCAACTTATCGACCATGTGGTTATGTCCGCCTGCAAGAGATCGATAGATCCCTGTCCCTCCAGGACCGTCAGCTCGAAGGTTCCTTCCAGGAACTGCCCACCGTGGCCATCGGGGACAAGAACGTATTTTTGACCTACGAATCGCATCGAAAACGAGCCTCCGGGGATGTGGTAAGCACACAAATTCCCGGTGAACTGCACGTAAAAGTCGCCGAAAGACTTGCTCTCGTTCGTGTTACCCGGACTTCCGCTAACGGGGTAGATCTTCGTTGTTGAGTACGAACATCATTCAGGTCGACCGCAGACAGGCCGAGGTTCGGCCCATCAACTACGGGCTTGTAGAGCCCCTTCAACAGGAGGACGAAGGAATCGTTGGGCACAGCCTGCCCTTGGGCCATCGCCCGCCCAGGGAACGACGCCAGACCGACCAGCGCTACGCCCGCCGCACCGATCGCAGTTCTTCGGTTCACCACGGCTTCGTTGGTGGTCAACCTGCGCTCCATGACATTCTCCCTTCTAGTCTGACGTTTCGGTCGACCGAAAGACTTCAGCCAGCGAGGAAAAGGGGGCTAGGCGTCGCAGAGGCCACAACAGATGCCTGGCTGCCTAAGAGGCGATTTGCGCGACTCGACCCGCTGTGCACACGACACTATTCGATTCGTATCAGATGTGTCA
>JBBQQI010000122.1:0-6444 GCA_038216085.1 Gaiellales bacterium
GGCTCCGAGCTCGTGCGTTGAGCGGCGGTGCGCGAGAGAGACGGGGTCGCGCTCTTGCGGCGGGCAGGCCGGATGGTCGCGCTGCCGGTCTGCGACGCGATGGAGGCGCTCGGCGTCGGCGTCGACCGATCGGTGAGCCGAACGGCCGATGGAACTCCAACCGCGAGGCCCGTTGTCGCGACGACGGCAGTCAGCTTGGCTGCGACCGGCGCGCCGCCGCCGAGGCCCGCGAGCAGGCCGCGAACCCAGCCGAAGGCGGCCGGCGAAGGGACGACCGAGAGAGCCCGCTCGCGAAGTCCTGCGGCAGACCGGCAATCCGCGCAGGATCGAAGGTGGGTCTTCAGCGCACGTCGCTCATCTCGTTCGAGCGGCCCACCGGTCAACCGGCGCACCGTCACGCAATCGAGCCGATCGCCAAAGACCAGCTGCTCGGCGAGGCGGTTGCGCGCCGCGAACAGCGACTGCTCGACCTGTGCGGCCGTCAAGCCAAGTTCTGCTGCGGTCTCGTCGATCCTCAGCCCGTGAACCTCACGCAGTGCGAAGACCCGCCGCTGCCGGTCGGGCAGCGTCGCGAGTGCTGCGACGAGTGCGCCGGCCTGAGGGTCTCGCTCTCTCGCAGCTCGTTCGGGCAGCTCGGCAGACAGCACATCGCGTCTCCGTGCGAGCGCGTCGAGCGCCGAGTTGTGCGCGATCCGATAGAGCCATGGACGCATTGCCAACGGAACGCAACCGGCCCGAAGAGCTGTGTAGGCGTTGAGGAGTGTGGCCTGCGCCACGTCGTCGCCCGCGGCACCGTCGCCTAGTAGGTGCGTGCCGTAGGCCGCAAGGCGGTGGACGTACCGGCGGTACAGCTCGTCGAACGCAGCCGCCTCGCCACTCGCGAGACGGCTGCCGAGCTGTTCGTCCGAGAACCGCCGGAAACGCACAGGGCTCATGTCCGTGAGTACGTCCACCGGCGCTGTACCGGTTTCACGTCAGTCGCCGCCGCCGCCGCCGTCGCCTTGGTCGTCGTCGTTCGTGTCTTGGTTGTCGTCGGTCGTCGAGAGACGGGTGAGCGTCAAGGACCCGTCGGTGCCTTGCGTGAAGTCGGCAACAACCTCGTCGCCGAGCTTGAACGCGGTCAGGTCGATGCCGGCCGGCACCTTGATCACCAGGCTCATGTGCTCCGAGCTGACGGTGATCGTGCCCGTACCGAGCGTGAGCCGGCCTTCGATCGTCCCGCCCGGCGCGGTCGCCGAGACCACGGTGACGACGTCATCGTCGAGCTCGTCGTCGGAGCCGACGGTCGCCTGTACGTCAACGGTGCTTCCGACCTTCGGAGCGCCGTCGCGAGCCGACGATGTCGTACGCGAACCGCGGTGCACCGAGATCACTGCGCCGCCGGCGGAAACCAGCCAGCGCGTCGAACTCTTCGCGAGCAACAGCCCACGGAAGTGCACCTTCGACGCATGTCCGACGACGCGAAGCTTCGATGCGGCGAATGTTCCGTTGCCAAGCCTCCGTGCCGAGACCGTCACGCGCTGGCCGACGTGCACCCGCGAGGCGGCTGCGCTGTGGTAGAGCGCAACGTGCGAGCCGGTCGTCGTGAGGGCGACGAGATGCGAGGACGGCTGCACCTTCAGAACAACACCGCTCGCGAGCGCGGCGGACGGCACGAGCATGGCCGAGCCGACGACGAGCAGAATCAGTAGACGTTTCATGAGCGGGGCTCCTTCGGGGTCGCTTACACCTAGTTAGACACCCTTCGGGCGAAAACCTTGCATGAGCGTCACCCTCGGTGTTTACACCGCGGGGTACATGCTTCCTGCCGACCCGACGAAGCGACCTCAGCCGGTGGAGGATGCCGCGGCGAGCGCTCTTTGGAAGGCTGTGCGGAACGGGGTGGCGAGTGCCTGGGCGTATTCGCTTGTGATGTGTCCGGTATCGGTGTAGACGATTGTGTGGTCTACGACCATCGGGCACTCGTTCTGGAAGCAGAACCAACCATTGGTATCGATGAATCCGAAACCGCGTCGCTTGGCGACAGCGGCGATGTCCTGATTCAGGAAGAAATGGTCCGGAGGCCAGGCCGTGGTGCAGCTCTTCATGCTTGCGTTTCGGCCAAGAAGGCAGTCGACTGGTTGCTGGTCGATGCCGACGTTGTCGCCGACGATCACAGCGTGCTTTGACGCTGGTTTGACTGCGGCGACGGTGGCGAAGAGCGCGGTCTTTACCGTCTCAGCGTCGATCCCGGTGAAACCACCGCAGCAGCCGCTGATCAGCACTACGTCGGGGTGAAGAGCATTGACCTGGTTCACCGCCCACAGATACCAGGTGCGGCACTCGGAGTTTCGGGCCAGCCAGCCTTCGGGCGTGCAAGCCGATTTCGAGAGCGGTCGAATCTTCCAGCCGTCCTTTCGTGCCATCAAGATGATCGCTGGCATCCACATCTCGGAGTGGGAATCGCCGAACACGACAATCAATCTTCGGCTCGAAGCGTTGCCCATGCTGCAGATCGTGCTGGATGTCTGGCCGTCGTGGGCCGTGCAGTCGGCCGGATCCGAATAGTTGCTGGCTAGGAGTTGGTCGACAGGTGGGTTCAGGCCGACGGGGATCCGCGCGCTTCTCCGGGCGGAGGCTACGGCTGCAACGACCGCGGGCAGCGCTCGCCCATCCACGGTTGTTGCCGTTTGCCCGGAGGAGCCCGGGGTCGTTTTCGCCGCAGATGTCGGCTGTATGAGTCCGACTGGCGAAAGAGCCGCGCCGGCGCTCTCAGATGCCAGCGACTGAGCATCGAGCGACGACAGGCTTACGGCTGCGAGCAGAACGACCGCGGAGAAGGACGCTGGCCAAAGGACGACGCTCGGCCCGATGTTCCAGCGTGCGCGGTGGATCGGGTTTTCGACAAAGCGGTAGCTGACGACTGAAAGCAGGAACGCCCCGACCAGCAGCAACAGATTTTCGGGGACTGAGAGGCTGTGGCCGACATAGAGCGCGGTGATGATCAGCACCGGCCAGTGCCAGAGATAGAACGCGTAGGACCGATCACCCACGTAGCGAAACGGTCGGAACGACAGCAACCGCCAGGTACCGAACGACGAGTAATCATCCTCGACTCCGATGCCGGCTGCGATCACCAGCACGGCGCCGAGTGTCGGCAGGAGCGCTGCGGCGCCCGGGAATGGTGTGCTGCTCGAGTAGCTCACAGCAGCAGCGACGATCGCAGCGAGCCCGGCCCAGCCGACGACCACACGTGCCGCCAAGCCGCCAGGCCACGAGCTTCGACCTGTCGAGCGAACCGAGAGGAATGTCGCGGCGATCGCAAGCGCGGCGCCCAAGGCGAGCTCCCATACCCGCGTGAAGGTCGAGAAATACGCAGCGGCAGGTCGCGTCTTTGTCAGATGGATCGACCAGACAAGCGATGCGCCAATCGCCACGAGCACAACAGCGAGGAGCCTGCCAAGCGTGCGGCGTGAAACACGATGCCGCGCTCTCTTTGACCGTGCACTCAGCGCACCAAACAGCACGAAAGACAGGAGGGCAGGCCAGACCACGTAGAACTGCTCCTCGACCGACAGCGACCAGAAATGTTGGATCGGCGACGGCGGCTGACCACGAGCGAAGTAGTCGGTCCCGAGTCGTGAAAAACGAACGTTCGCGGCGAACGCGGAAGCCCAAACGCTGTCCATCACGATTTCCCTCGCGCGAACAAAGTTAAGAAACTGCCACGAGACGAGCATCGTCACGACAAGCGTCAGGGTGGCCGCGGGAAGAATCCGCTTCGCACGTCGCATATAGAACGAACTGAACGACACCCGCCCATGTCGAGCAGCGTCTGAGAGCAAGAGCCCGGTGATAAAGAAGCCAGAGAGTACGAAGAAGACATCGACGCCAACAAACCCACCACGCAAGACGCCAATTCCAGCGTGACTTGCCGCGACAAGCAGCACCGCCACCGCTCTCAAGCCCTGAAGATCATTCCGGCGCTTGCCACCGGATCTTGCGGATCCAGCCACGGGCCGTCCTGCAGTTCTTGACCACTTGGGCAAACCCAGGTTCAAGCGCCCCGTCGTCACTCCTCATACCTAACAGCGGCTCGCCACCGTTTGTCTGGACTATTCGTTTAGCCCAACCCCACCCGAACGGCGACTGGCCCCAGCTCCCAAGGTCTAAGGGCACGTTGTGCATCGGCGCCCTGCGTCTGTACAGAACGACGGCCCGCATGGGCCGTTTTCTGTGTGCGTCTGAGCCAAGCGGGCGAAGAGACTCGAACTCTCGACCCTCAGCTTGGGAAAGAGACGCGGCCCTCCCACGCTGTTCGCTCGCGTACCGCCGCGTCGCACGCCTGCCAGGATTGTCTCGAAGGGTGCGCCGCCTTGTCCAGCGCTGTACCCGCGTGTTTCGGCGCGTCCCGATAGATGCGCGGTAGACAGAAACGCCGGCGGGGCGGTCGAACTCCCGTCTAGACCGGGTGCTTTCCGCCCTACTCGCGCCGGCACTTCGGGCGCCCGAGCGTGAGGGGAAGTACCTGGACCACCACCCCGTGCTCCTTCCTCAGGCGGGTGTCCCTCGTTTGAGGCAGGACGGCGAGTCGTTTAGTCCAGACCTTCGGTCAGCGCTGCACGCAAGTCGACTCCTCATGCTGCGTGCAGTCGAAATCGAGGGGGAATGAAGCGTGCGGTTCACGAAGGGCTCGAGGATGCTGCCGATGACGTCGTGGGCGATCTGTGAGATCAGCCCGTGACTGCCCAGGTCGCCCAGCAGTTCGGGGTCGGCTTGCGCGAGCAACTGGGGGAGATTCTCGTGCGCGACGGGCGCGTTTCGCGGGTGGAGCTCGAATCGGCGGCGCTCGAGGCCAGCTTGGCCGGTGTGCGTCTCGGTGCTTTCTTGCTCTCGATCGGACTCGTCACCGAGGAGGATGTCGCCCGGGCCCTCGGTGAGCAGTTCGGCTTGGAGTATGTGCAGGTCGACGTGCGCAAGCTGGATCTGACGCTCGCATCCTTGATCCCGCTTGCGACCGCCCAGCGTCTGCAGGTGCTGCCGATCGAGACCAGGGGCGAGAGTGTACGCATGGCGGTTTCCGACCCGACCGACATCCTCCTCGCCGATGAGTTGCGGATGATGCTGGACTGCACACTGGATGTGGTCGTCGCAGAACGCTCGACGATCGCCGAGGGCATCGCCCATCTCCATTCGTCCTCGTGGTTCGAGTCGAACGACGAGTTGCGCATCAACCGTCCGTCAGAGCCGTCGCGCATCACCGTGATCGACAGTACGGAAGACGACAGCGCGGTCGCTGTCGAGATCGTCAACGCTTTGCTCCGCCGTGCGATCGAGCTGCGCGCATCCGATTTGCATCTCGTTCCGCGCAGGGACGACATGCTTGCGCGCGTTCGTGTCGACGGTGTGATGCGAGAGTTGGAGACGGTGGGGTTGGGCGAACGCACCGCAGTGATCGCACGCTTGAAGGTCATGGCCCGCCTCGACATCGCGGAGCGCCGCCTGCCACAAGACGGCCGCGTTGCGATCCGCCTCGGCGACACCGATACCGATTTGCGCCTCGCGATCCTCCCAACGACGTTCGGCGAGAACGTCGTCATTCGGATCGGCTACCTGCAGGCCGGCGGCGACGACATCGACCTGACGACGCTCGGTTTGGACGGCGGGACCGCGGCGGCCCTGCGCTTCGCCCTTGCCTCGCCGGGCGGCGCGATCGTCGTCGCCGGCCCGACGGGCAGTGGCAAGACCACGACGCTCTACGCAGCCCTGAACGAACTCAACGACGGCAGCCGCTCGGTCGTGACGATCGAAGATCCCGTGGAGCGCGCGGTGGAAGGTCTCGTGCAGGTCGAGGTGAACGCCCGGTCTGGGCTCACGTTCGCGCGCGGGCTGCGAACGATACTCCGCGCCGACCCCGACGTGATCCTCGTCGGTGAGATCCGCGATGCGGAGACGGCGGAGATCGCCATGCAGGCCGCGATGACGGGCCATCTTGTCCTGACGACCGTGCACGCAGAGTCAGCGGCGGCAGCGCTGATCCGCTTGCGGGAGCTCGGTGTGCCTCCTGCAACGATTGCATCGAGTATCCGGCTCGTGCTCTCGCAGCGCCTCATGCGACGAGTTTGCGGCTCGTGCGGCGAACGTCCGGGCCGCCCCGGCTGCAGCATCTGCGGATACACAGGCTACTCCGGCCGCGTCGCCGCCTACGAGTCGCTGACGACGGACCGCGACCTGCGGAAGGTGATCGCGGACGACTCGTCATCGATTGGCGCCGGCAACGCGATCCAGGAGATGCGCACTCTGCGCGACCACGCAGCCGAGCTGGTCGCTGCTCGGGCGACGACGATTGCCGAGGTCGAACGGGTTTGCGGTCAGCCCGAAGCTGATGAGTCGACGCTTTCCGCGACGCCCATGGGCGAGCCTCAGCCGAAGAACCGGAACGAACGGAGGCTCTGATTAAAACGA
>JBBQQI010000123.1:0-6425 GCA_038216085.1 Gaiellales bacterium
GAACTCCTCACCAGCCTCGGCCCGCCGCAGCACCTCACCGACGTTGTTGCGCAGTTCCTTCTGCGGAATCGTCGCCATCGTCATATGGTAGCAGTTCTGCTACGCAGCGGTGACGGCGGCCTGAATCCGTTGACGGCCGCAACGGCAAGAGGCCCACAGCCGTTCAGGCGCCGGGGTCGTCCTTCGCTTCCTTCCCAGGCCCCGGAAGGTTGAACCAGCGGAACAACCGGATTCATTGCCCCGCTTACGCGGTCGGCTTCAGATCATGATCGAGAGCACACCGGATGGCAACTTCTCGAGCCGCAGAGCTGCCTCAGAGCTGCCTCAGATCAGTGGGGCTCTATGCTCGTCTTTTCTCGAAGGAGAGGACCCAACGACGATGAGCACACCCGGAGAATCGGCTGCAGGGCGCGCGCTCGCGATCGCCCATCCCTTCGACATCACAGGCGCCAAGCAGCGCCTGCAGGAGAGCGGCGGCTACGCGAAGGTTCACGAATCGTCTGGCCTCGAGATCGGTGTCTACGTGCTCGTCGCGCCCGAGCCGGACCATCAGCAGCCGCACGACGACGACGAGGTCTACGTCGTGCTCGAAGGGTCAGGCACGCTCGACGTCGACGGCGAGCGAGTCGACCTACGCGAAGGGCACGCAGCCTTCGTACCGGCCGGCGCAAAGCATCAGTTCACAGGCTACGAGCAGCTGACCGTGCTCGTGATCTTCGAGAAGGCCGGCCGGTGACAGCTCACTGAGCGTGCAGCTCGTGCAGGACAGCGTGACCGCGGCCTCGTGAGATCAGCCACCGGTTCACCGGCACCGCGACGACGAACGCGATCGCGAGACTGACCGCGAGGCTCCACCAGAACAGCGCGTCCCCGAGCCCGGCTGCGATCGCACCCGGGACGATCAGGATGAAGCCGTTGTCGACGCCCTCCATGGTCGCGATCGAGACCGTGTCCGACGCAAACACAAGCCCGAGTGCGCGACGGAACGGCACCCCGGCGCGGAGCACCGGCCGGAGCGTCAGCGAGTAGCCGAACCCGAATGCGAGCACGATCGAGAGAACGATCGACGGAGCGTTCCCCCAGCCGAGCGCCGTCGCGATCACCATCCCGAGCACTTCGCCGATCGCGCACCCTGTCAGGCAGTGGACCGTCGCCTGAATCGCCGAACGCATCAGCGGCGAGAGTCGGCCTACCGAGTCTTCGCGAATCGCTGAACCGCCTCGAGCAGCTCCCGGCTCTTCTCGTTTGCCTCCTTCGGGTCGCCTGAGGCAAGCGCCCCGGCAACGCAGTGCTGCACGTGCTGTTCGAGCACCTTGATCGCGACGGCTTCCAGCGCGGTGTCGACAGCGCCGAGCTGCGTCAGGATGTCAATGCAGTAGCGGTCGTCGTCGATCATCTTCGCGACGCCGCGCACCTGGCCCTCGATGCGCGCGAGGCGCTTCAGCAGCTGATCCTTGTCAGCCGTATATCCGTGGACGGTCTTCTTCGTCGTCGTCATGCCGCGATTCTACCAGTACCCCTACCGGGTATCTGAACCGTTCTAGTGGCTCATCGTCCCCTTGACGTTGCCGACGTTCAGCAGGCCGACTTGCCCCTGGTCGACGGCGGCAAACGAGTGCGAGACGAACGGGTAGAGACCGGGCTGGTCGATCTTGACGTCGAAGACGCCGCCACCTCCAGCCGGGACGGTCACCGTCTGAACGTTGTGCAGTGCGTCGGCAGGGTTCAGGTCGCCGAACGCGTAGGCGGTATTGAGAATCGTGCCGACGATATGAAAGTCGGTGTCCAGTGACGGACCGGCGTCGACGACCCAGAAGCGCACGAGGTCGCCGGGGCTCGCCGTCAACGGATGCTTGACGTACTGACCGGCGTAGCCGTTGAAGGTCATCCAGTCAGGCTGGCGCGCGTGGGCCTTCGCCATGTTGAACTGCGCCGGCTTCTGGAGACCGTCGGAAGCGAGGTACCACTCGCCGGCCACGAGCACGTAGTTCTTGTCTGCTTTCGGCAGCACTCCCGGCTTTGGCTCGACGACGATCGCGCCGTACATGCCGTTCGCGATGTGCATCAAAACCGGCTTGGTGCCGCAGTGGTACATGAACACACCGGGATCGTTGGCGCGGAATTCGTAGCTGACCGACTTCCCGGGGAAGACGTCGCCGAACGCCTTGTTGGGGGCGATGCGGGCAGCGTGGAAGTCGACCGAGTGCGGAATCGCGCCCTTGTTCGTCAACGTGATCTTCACCATCTGCCCCTGGCGGACGTGGATCACGGGCCCAGGGGCGCCACCGGCCCACGCCCAGGCCGCGTACTTGACGCCCGGAGCGATCTGGATGTTGATGTCGCTCAGGGTCAGGTGGACGTCGGCGACAGGCCCGGCCGAGGCCGCCGGCAGCGCCGCCGGGTAAGGCTCGTGGGCCGCGGCGAGAACGTCGGCGTTGGCAGGAGCAGCACCCGCGAAGCTCGTCAGCGAACCGAGGCTCGCAGTCGCGCCCATGTCCATCCCGGGTGTCGTGGCAACCGGACGAGCGGCGTCGTCGCGAGTGTTTCGGGCATCGAGCCACATCATCAGCGCGAAGAATCCGAGGACGGCGACGAGCAGGCCGAGCAAGAGCGCGACGATCCCGAGGAGGGCGCTCGTGGAGCTGTCGTTCGCACCGGAGGGGCGCTGTCTGGTCGTGCTCGCGGGGGTGCTCATGTCTCTGGCTCCTTTGGCAGGCTGTCGGTTCCGACCTGAAGGTAGGCCGAGCACGGACAGGGCTCATCGGGCTTCGCTCGCAGATCGACTGCGGCTTTTCCGCACGAGTGCACCGAAACTGCGAGCGCTGCGGAGAACCCGCAGCCGAAGCGCGGGAAGCCTGCGAACAGGCTCAGGGCCGAGGCCGATGCTTGCTGCCGTCCTCCCGGCGACAGTGTTGTCAACAACCAAGGGAGCACCATGAAGCTCAAGCTGACAATTCCAATGCTCGCCCTGCTGATCCTCGCCGCTGCTGGTGTCGCGAGCGCGGTTGCCTTCGCATCGAGCAGCACGACTACTCATTCGGCGCTCGTGATCCGCCATCAGGTGCGCGGCTGTCACGCGTGGGCACTCAACGGTGGCGCCTTGAAGTCGCTCCAGACCGTGACGATCCACCGCGATGCCTCGATCAGCGTCACGAACAACGACGTGATGTCGCACAAGATCGTCAAGACGAGTGGGTCTGCGGTCACGATCACCCGCATCAACAGCACAGGCATGAAGATGACCGCAACATCGCCCGCATTCCTCGGTCACATGGGCGCGGCGGCGAAGATCACCTTCTCGCACGCTGGCACCTACACGTTCACCACGAAGGCCGGCGAGGACTACATGCCGGGCGTCAAGACGATCGGCGAGGACCACGTCCTCAAGCTGAAGGTGATCGTCAGCTGACGATCGCTTCCAACCGGTCAGGAGACGAGGGGCGTGCGCGCCCCTCGTTTGCGTTCTACGACCGCGGCTCCGCGAGGACCTGGTCGTAGACGTGGATGTAGTCGTCGACCATGCGCGCGGCGGAGAAGCGCCGCTCGGCAACTGCTCGGCACGCGGCGCGGTCGAGAGCCGCTGTTTGCTCGACCGCCGCCACCGCCTCCCCGACATTCGCGACGAGGTAGCCGGTTGAACCGACGTCGACGATCTCGGGCATCGAGCCACGGTCGTAGGCGAGCACCGGTGTGCCGCAGGTCATCGACTCGACCACCGACAGGCCGAAGGGCTCCGCGAACCTGACGGGGTGCAGGAGCGCAGCCGACCCTCCCAACACTTCGGCGCGTCGCTCGGGGCCGATCGATCCGAGGTAGGTCACGCGGTCGCCGTCAACGTGCGGCTCGACGCATTCGTGGAAGTACGCGCGGTCCTGGACGATGCCGCAGATCTCGAGCCTCCGTCCCGCGGCTGCTGCGATCTCGATCGCGTCCGCGGTGCCCTTGTCGGGATGGATGCGGCCGAACGAGACGAGCGAGTCACCACCGGTCGGATCGAACGGGAGCTCGGCGCTGTCGACGCCGTGGTAGACGTTCGCGACGTAGCGGACTCCCGGCGCCCGGTCGGCAAGCGAGATCGAGACGAGGGCAGATCGCGCCCGCTCGTACACCGGCAGGATCGCGGGGCCCGAGAAGCCGTGAATCGTCGTGACCAGCGGGGCGCGCGCAAGCCGCTCGAACGCGAGCGGCAACCAGTCGAGATGGTTGTGAACGATGTCGAACTCTCCCGACCGCTCGAGCGCATGCGCGACGTGCAATGCCTCCCAGACGCGACCGTCGCGCTCTTCCTCTGCGTAACCACGGGCGGCGACACCGTCGAGCTTCGCCGGCGTCTCGGAGTCGAGGGTTGCGAAGAGCGTCACGTCGACGCCGCGCTCGTGCAGGCCCGACGCGATCAGGCCGGCGACTCGCTCCCACGGCCCGTAGTCCCGCGGCGGCGTGCGCCAGGCGATCGAGCCGAGGATCGCGACCTTCAAGCCTCTCAATCCAAGGGCGGAGCGGCGAGCACGGCCTCGAGCACGGCGTCGAAGCTGGCCGTCGCCAGGCAGATCGACGTGTCGGCGGCACCGTAGTAGAGCCGCAGCTCGTTCGAGACGCGGTCGTGGATCAGACCGCACGGAAAGAGCGCGTTCGGCACGTCTCCCTGTCGCTCGTACGTCTCGCGCGGCGAGAGCACCCAGGTGGCGGTGCGGCGCAGGACCCGCGTCGGCTCTTCAAGGTCGAGCAGCGCCAGGCCGACGCGGTAGATCGCCCCGGCCACCGTCTCTTTGACGCCGTGATAGACGAGCAGCCAGCCGTGCTCGGTCTTCAAAAGCGGCGGCCCGATCCCGATCCGAAGCGAATCCCACCACGCGCCTTCACGAGGCTGCATCACGACCTCGGGCGGGCTCCAGCTGCGGAGATCGGCCGAGCGCGAGAGCGAGATGCCCGCGTGGGTCGCCGCGAACCCGGTGGTCGGGCGGTGAAAGAGGATCCACTTGCCGGCGACGCGCTCGGGAAGCAAGGCGGCGTTCTTGTCTTCCGGCGAGACCACGATCCCGATTCGCTCGACCGTGCGGAAGTCCGCCGAGGTGGCGAGGAAGACCGCCGGCCCGTCGGGCCCGTAGGCGGTGCACGAGATCACGTGCCGGTCGAGCTCCTCGACCCAGACGGCCCGCGCATCTTCGAATCCCCATTCTTCTCCGTCGTTCCCGGCGCGCGGGGCGAGCAGCGGTTCCGGCTCGACGCTCCACCCGTCGACCCCGTTGGCCGAACGTGCAACGGTCAGGTGCGAGATCCCTGTGCGCGCTTCCACCCGCGCGAGCAGGACGGTTTCACCGCGAATCTCGACCGCCGCGGGGTTGAAGACCACGTTCACGGCGGTGGGCCAGTCGTCAGCGGTGAGGATTGGATTGGCGGGATGCCGACGGAAGAGCTCCGTCATGCAGCCGCCTTCGCAGCGACGGGCACACGAACGACACGAGGCAGGCCCGCGGCATCGAGCATCAGCTGCGCATGGTGGAAGGAGAGCGTCGACTCGGCTCCCTCGTTCGCGTTGATGTCGTCCGCTTCGAGGCCGTCACTGCAGCCACCCGTCGCAAAGTCGTAGAGCGGTCGTCCCAGATGGTTTCGGCCGAGGAACCACTCGAACGCCCGCTGAGCACGCGCACCGTGCGCAGCGTCGCCCGTGACCGCAAACGCTGCGAGCTCGGCCTCGACGAACGCCGACGCGTCGAGGGGCTGTTCGTCGCCGAGGCCGGGCGCAGGCTCGTCGCGGCGTCGCCCGTGGTGCCCGGGCATCCGCAGAGGGCCGTCTGGCAGCCCGCACTCGTCGCCGAGCCACGCCAACGAGGCCAGGCCGACTGCGATCGTCTCGTCCTGACCGAGTGCCGCGCCGCCGACGATCAGCGCCTGCGGCAGGCGCGCGTTGTCGTAGCTGAGCGCATCCTCAAACCACTTCCAGCCGTCTCCGGCACTCGCGTCGTATGCCGCTTCGAGCTGCGCCACACACCGCTCGAGGAGCTGCCTCGCGTCGTCCTCGAGCCGGTCGGAGTCGAGCCGCGCGAGGCCGAGCGCGGTGTAGGCAGCGGTGCGAAGCGAAAGCTCGCCGCCGAGCGACCGGACGAGCGACGCGAGGAGCCGCTGTGCGGGATCGACGAGCGCCGGCGCCCACGCCGTCGTGAGCACGTCGCCGAGCGCGCAGATCGAACGGCCGACGTGATCGCCGACATGCGGCTCATCGAGCCAGCGACGGTCGTAGCTCATGAAGTTGCGCATCCCCCGCCCCCCTTGATCGCTCGCGTCAACGAGAAACGCGAGCGAACGGTACAGAACGGCGGACCATACGCGGTCTCCCGTCCGGGGCGGGGGCGGGCGCGCCACCACAGCGAGCCATGCAACGTAGTCGACGCAGTACCCGGGGTGGCGGGTCGGGGTCGCGCCGAGTG
>JBBQQI010000124.1:0-6406 GCA_038216085.1 Gaiellales bacterium
GATCGAAGAGACGATCCCGTCGGGCTGCACGCGTGAGCGCTCGACGTCGTCGGGGCGGAACTTGCCGGTGCGCACGAGAATCGTCTTCATGCCGTGCTTGTGCGCGCCCAGGATGTCATTCTCGAGGTCGTCGCCGATCATCCACGTGAGCCCCGGCTCCGCGTCGAGCGCCTCGAGCGCGGCCGCGAAATAGGCAGCACTCGGCTTGCCGAGGACGGTCGCCTCGAGGTCTGCGGCGTACTCGAGGCCGGCGACGAACGCCCCCGTGTCGAGCCGTGCGCCGTCGCCCGTCTGCCACCACTTGTTCTTGTGCAGGCAGTAGAGGTCGGCGCCCGCCTCGAGTTCGTGGAACGCGCGGTTGAGGTTGAGGTAGGAGAACACCCGGCCCGGCTCATCGCCCTCGTCCGCGCCGCCGATCAGGACCGCGTTTACGTTCATCCCGACGAGCTGCAGGTCGGAGAGGTCGTCGAGAATCCCTGCCATCACGAGTGCGAGCACGCGCTTGCCCGCGAGGGCGCGAGTGGCGACACTGCCGGTCGTCTGCAGCTCGCTCTCGTCGACGTCGATGCCGAGCTCGCGCATCTGCGCAGCTACCTGTGCGCGCGACCGCGTCGTCGAGTTCGTCACAAACCGGATCCGGTGCCCGTCGTCGCGCAGGCGCCGCACGGCCGCCGCGGCTCCTGCAATAGGCTCGCCTGAGACGTGCAGGACGCCGTCGACGTCGAGGAGAAGTGCCGCCATGGACGCCGAGTCTATTCGGTCGGAAGTCGCGTTCCGGTTCTCCCGCTCGAGCGGGCCCGGGGGCCAGCACGCGCAAAAGAGCTCGACGCGGGTCGAGGCGTTGTTCGACGTCGAGGGGTCGGTCGCGCTGACCGAAAGTGAGCGACGGCGAGTGCTCGAGAAGCTCGGGCCCGTCGTGCGGGCGATCGCCCAGGACGAGCGCTCGCAGCTCCGCAACCGCGAGCTCGCGACCGACCGGATCGTCGAGCAGCTGCGCGAGGCGAGCAAGGTCAGGCGCAAGCGGCAGCCGACGAGGCCGACGAAGGCCTCGAAGGAGCGCCGCCTGGACGAGAAGAAGCGCCGCGGGCAGACGAAACGGCTCCGCCACTCGACCGACGACTGATGGTGGTCGATGTTTGGAGTGCCTGCGGGGATGGCCACGCGGGTGCTCTCAATTGTCGATCAACCGTCCAAGCGGGCTACCATGCCGGCGCGATGACGAACCCCTTCATCACGCGGACGCCGAAGATCGACCCGTTCTTCGGGAACGACGGCTACAGCTTCGAGGAATCCGAGCACATCGTCAGGGACGACGACGCCGACACCGCGCTCTGCGGGGTCGACCAGACGGGTCTCCCTTGGAATCAGGGGTTCCCGGTCTGCCAGGCCTGCGTCGCGGTGGCGCAAGGCCGCATGAGCTGACGGCGCCGCTCCGGCCCGACCGCCGGCAGGCGTCGGAGGCTAAAGCTGGCGGCCGGGGCGGTCGAACCTGGAGTCGACGCCGTACCGGGCGGCGAGCAGGCAGACGGCGAGGAAGGCAACGATGAAGACGATGTAGGTCATGGGCACAGCATGCCTTGCAGGGACTATCAGCACAAATGGATGTATGATTAGTGTTGATTATGGAACCTGATAGTTGGCTCGGCGTCGAGATCCGCCATTTCGCGGCACTCCAGGCCCTCGCGGACGAGGGGTCGTTCGGCCGGGCCGCCCAGCGGCTCGGCTACACGCAGTCCGCGATCAGCCAGCAGATCGCGACGCTCGAACGGATCGTGGGCGAGCGCCTCGTCGAGCGACCGGGCGGCCCGCGGCCCGTCTCGCTGACCGAGGCGGGCCGGCTCCTGCTCCGTCACGCCGAGTCGATCGTCGCGCGCCTGCAGGCTGCGCAGGCCGATCTGAACGCGTTGCGCGCAGGCGAAGCGGGAACGTTGCGTGTCGGGACGTTCCAGTCGGTCGGCTCGCGCGTGCTGCCGGAGATCATGAGTCGTTTCACCGAGCAGTGGCCGAAGATCGAGGTGATGCTCGAGGAGCTCGACGACGACGCGATCGCTCACGCGGTCGAAGGCGGCGAGATCGACGTCGGCTTCGTCCTGCTGCCGCTCGGCGACGCTCCGCTCGAGGTCGTCGAGCTGTTGCGCGACCCGTACGTCCTGATCGTCCCGACCGACTCGCCGCTCGCGCACGCCACGCCGTCGCTGCGCAGCATCGCCGCCCAACCGCTCGTCGGCTTCCGCGACGGCCGTGCGCTCGGCCCTGTCGAAGCGGCGTTTCGCGCCGAGGGCGTCGATCCGCACTGGGCGTTCCGGTCGAACGACAACCCGACCGTGCAGGGGCTCGTCGCCGCCGGCATCGGGATCGCGGTCATGCCGCGGTTGACCGTCGACGCCGCGGACCCGCGCATCTCGGTCGTCGAGCTCGGGCGGCTCGTCTCACCCCGCATCGTCGCGATCGCGCAGCACCGGGACCGCTACAGCTCACCGGCGGCGCGGGCATTCGTCGAGACCGCCCTCGCGAGCTGTGCACTCGACGAGCTCGCTGCCTAGACAGGCCTCTCGTTCGATCAGAAAGGGGACGGCCGCCCAGGCTGCGGCACCCGGCAGGCCGCCCCTCGCGAATGTTCCCGCCGGAAGCGACTGCCGTCCATCCCCCGTTTGTGCTCGGCCGCGGTGTCGGCTACTCGACGGTGACGGTCTTCGCGAGATTGCGCGGCTGGTCGACGTTCAGGCCGCGCAAGCGCGCGATCCGGTAGGCGAGCAGCTGCAGCGGCAGAATCGCGAGTGCGGCCTGCAAGAACGCCGGCGACTTCGGCACGTAGATGACGTCGTCGGCGTGATGCTGGATGTCTTCGTTGCCGTCGGTCGCGATCGCGATCACGTGCGCGCCCCGCGCTCGCGTCTCCTGGATGTTCGACACGATCTTGTCGTAGACGTGGATCTTGGTCGCGACGACGACCACGGGCGTCCCCTCTTCGAGCAGCGCGATCGGCCCGTGCTTCATCTCGCCGGCCGAGTACCCCTCGGTCGGAATGTAGGAGATCTCCTTGAGCTTGAGAGCACCTTCGAGCGCGACCGGCAGGCCGATGTGGCGGCCGAGGTAGAGAAAGAACGGCTCGTTGTAGTAGCGCTGTGCGATGTCCTCGATCGGATGGTCGCCGTCGAGGAACCGCCGCATCTTGTTGGGGAGGTCGTAGAGCTCGTCGAGGATGAACTCGATCTCCTTCGCCGGTAGCGTCTTGCGGTACTCGGCGAGCTTGAGCCCGAGCAGGAACAGCAGCGAGATCTGCGCGGTGAACGTCTTCGACGCGGCGACGCCGACCTCGAGCCCTGTGCGGGTGTAGAGGACCGAATCGACCTCGCGCGTGATCTGCGATCCCATCATGTTCGTGATCGCAACCGTGCGCGCACCCTTCTCCCGCGCCAGCTTCATCGCCTGGATCGTGTCGCGCGACTCGCCGGACTGCGAGATGCCGATCACGAGCGTTCCCGGGTCGACGACCGGATTGCGGTAGATCCATTCGCTCGCGACGTCTGGCTCGACGGGCACGCGTGCCCACTCCTCGATCGCGTAGCGCCCGACGACCCCTGCGTGGTAGGAGGTGCCGCAGGCGACGATCACGATCCGGCTCAGATTGCGCAGCTCCTCCTCGCTCAGGCCGAGGCCCTCGAGCACGAGGTGCCCGTGCCGGACACGGTCGCCGATCGTCTCGGCAACGCCCTCGGGCTGCTCGTAGATCTCCTTGAGCATGAACGTCTCGTAACCCGAGCGCTCGGCGGCGTGGTCGTCCCAGTCGACATCGACGACGTCGTGCTCGATCTCTTCACCCGTCGTCGCGTCGATGATCGTGACGCCTTCAGGCTTGATCGACACGATCTCGCCGTCGTCCGGGAACTGCACACGGCGGGTCTCGGCAAGAAAGGCCGCAAGGTTCGAGGCGAGGAAGTTCTCGCCGTCGCCGAGCCCGATCACCATCGGCGTCTGGTGGCGCACGCCGACGAGCTGGTTCGGATGGTCGCGGTGGATCAGGACGAACGTGAAGTGCCCCTCGAGGCGCGCGTAGGCGGTGCGCATCGCCTGAACGAGGTCGCCGTCATAGGCCTCCTCGAGCAGGTGTGCGACAACCTCGGCGTCCGTCTCGGACGTGAAGGTGTGGCCGGCGGCCTGCAGCTCCTCGCGAAGCTCGCGGTAGTTCTCAACGATGCCGTTCAGGACGATCGACATCTCGTCGTCGTTGCAGGCGGTCAGCGGATGCGCGTTCAGCTCTGTGACGCTGCCGTGGGTCGCCCAGCGCGTGTGGCCGAGGCCGGTCGTCGATTGCGAGCCGTTCGGGCCTGCCTTGTCCTTCAGGAACTGCAGGTTCCCGACGGCACGCACGTAGTCGATGCCGTCGTCCTCGATCAGCGCGATTCCCGCGGAGTCGTACCCGCGATATTCGAGGCGCGCGAGCCCCTGGAGCAGCAGCGGCTTCGAGGCGCGGCTTCCGACATATCCGATGATCCCACACATTCGGAGCCCTCCTTACTCAACCGGCCGGAAAGCCGGAAATTGCCCCAAAAATGGTTCCCAGAAACGCAAAAGCCCGGCTGCGGGCCCGTTCCTACCTCGGAACGGTCAGCCGAGCTCTCGTCGGACGAGCGCTGCGATGCTAGCACAGGCCTTTGCAGCCAGATCCTCGCTCTCGGCCTCGACGAGCACCCGGATCACCGGCTCGGTGCCCGATGGCCGGACGAGCACACGGCCGCGCTCACCCCACTCGGCGTTCAGGCGCGCGACCTCGTCGGCGATCGCGGGCGTCAGCTCCCGTCCTTCGGCCCGGATGTTCTCCTTGACCTGCGGATAGTGGGCCATCACACCCGCGGCCTCGCTCAGCGTCCGCCCTTTGAGGGCCGCGCAGAGCAGGAGACCGGCTGCCAGGCCGTCGCCGGTGACGTGATCGCGCAGATAGATGATGTGACCCGACTGCTCGCCGCCGAGCACGGCGTCTTCGCGCTGCAGCGCTTCGAGCACGTACCTGTCGCCGACGTCGGTCGTCAGCACACGAATGTCGTGCTCGCGCATCAACGCATGGAAGCCGAGGTTCGTCATGACGGTGACGGCGACTGTGTCAACTTCCAGGTCGAGCGCAAGCACCGCGATGATCTGGTCACCGTCCACCGGGGCGCCGTTCTCGTCGACGGCGAGCATCCGGTCGCCGTCGCCGTCGAAGGCGATCCCGAGGTCGTAGCCTCCCTCGCGCACGGTCTCCTGCAGCAGTGAGAGATCGGTCGCGCCGCAGCTGACGTTGATGTTGTTGCCGTCCGGGGCGTCCCCGATCGCGTGCACCTCGGCGCCGCACTGCTCGAAGGCGTGTGGCGCGAGGCCCGAATACGCACCGTTGGCGCAGTCGACGACGATGCGCAGCCCGGAGAGATCGGAACCGAAGCGCTCGAGGATGTGCTGGAGGTACGAGTCGGTCGCAACCCGAACGTGCTCGATCGTGCCCTGGTCGACGCCGGGCGCCGCCGCGAGGAGCGCCTCGATCTGCTCCTCCGACTGGTCGGAGAGCTTGTGGCCGCGGGCATCGAAGAACTTGACGCCGTTGTACTCCGGCGGGTTGTGCGACGCCGAGATCACGACGCCGAGGTCGAGCGCGAGCAGCGCCACAGCCGGGGTCGGCAGCACGCCGCCGAGGATGCAGTCGCCGCCGGCCGAGACGACGCCGCGCGCAAATGCCTCTTCGAGCTCGACGCCGGAGCCGCGCGTGTCGCGACCGACGAAAACCTTGGCCGCCCCGGTCCACAGGGCCGCCGCCCGGCCGAGGCGCTCGACGAGCTCGGGCGTCACGAACTCGCCCACGACGCCACGGACACCATCGGTGCCGAAGTACCTGCGTGCCACGCCGGAGTGGTTACCGCTTGCTGAACTGCGGCGCCTTGCGCGCCTTGTGCAGACCGGCCTTCTTGCGCTCCACGATCCGCGCGTCGCGCGTCAGGAAGCCGGCGCGCTTCAGCGACTCGCGAAGTTCCGGGTTGACCTCGACGAGGGCACGAGCGATCCCGTGCCGCATCGCTCCGGCCTGACCCGACGGGCCGCCGCCGTGCAGGCGGACGCGAAGGTCGTACTGCCCCTCGAGGCCTGCGGTCTTCAACGGCGCAGTCGCGAGCATCCGGTGAACCTGCCGCGGGAAGTACTCCTCGATCTTCTTGCCGTTGATCCAGGTGGCGCCGTCGCCGGGCCGCAGGATTACGCGCGCGACGGAGGTCTTGCGCTTGCCGGTGCCGAGATATTTAGCGGGAGTGGCCATTTACACCTCGAGAGTGGTCGGGGCCTGTGCTTCATGCGGATGCTCGGGCCCGGCGTAGATCTTCAGCTTGGTCAGTTGCGCGCGGCCGAGCTTGTTCCGGGGCAGCATGCCCTTGACGGCCTTGCG
>JBBQQI010000125.1:0-6033 GCA_038216085.1 Gaiellales bacterium
GCTGCAGTCGATCTTCGTCGAGTCGCTGATCATCGGCACGCTCTCGTCGGTGCTCGGGCTCTTCCTCGGCCTCGGCCTGGCGAAAGGGCTCTTCCGGCTGTTCGACGCCTTCGGCTTCACGCTCCCGAACAGCGGCCTCATCTTCGAGACGCGCACGGTGATCGTCGCGCTTCTGGTCGGCATTGTCGTAACGCTCGTCGCGAGCCTGCGGCCCGCGATTCGGGCGACGCGTGTTCCGCCGATCGCCGCAGTCCGCGAGGGCGCGGTGCTGCCGGTGTCGCGGTTCGCTCGCTTCCGGACCCTCGGCTCGGGTGCGCTGACCGCGCTCGGGTTCATCGCCCTGCTCTACGGCCTCTTCGGCAAGCATCTTGGTACGACAGGCGTGCTGATCTGGATGGGTGTCGGCGCGCTCCTGATCTTCGTCGGGGTCGCGATGCTCTCCGTGCGCATCATTCGTCCGCTCGCAGGCGCGCTCGGCTGGCCGGCGACCCGCGTCGGCGGGGCCGCGGGCGCACTCGCACGCGACAACGCGCGCCGCAACCCGCAGCGGACCGCATCGACCGCTGCTGCGCTGATGATCGGGCTCGCGCTCGTCACGCTCGTCGCGGTGCTCGCGGCCGGCATCACCTCGTCGTTCCGTGGGGCCGTCAACAAGCTCTGGACGAACGCGGAGTACGCGATCACCGCGCAGAACAACTTCTCACCGATACCGGTCGGCGCGGCCAACGCAGTCGCGGCGCTCCCCGCCGTGGAGGCGGTCAGCAATGTGCGGACAGGCGACGCGAAGGCGTTCGGCAAGAGCTTCTTCGCGACTGCCGTGAACCCGTCGGCTGCGTCCATGTTCCAGCTCGACTGGACGGCAGGCTCGCAGGCCGTGTTCGCGAACCTTGGAGATAACGGCGCGTTCGTCGACAAGGGCTACGCGAAGAAGCACAAGCTGCACGCCGGGTCGCCGTTCGTCCTGACGTTCGCGAGTGGGCAGCAGAAGACATTCTTCCTGCGCGGCATCTTCGACCCGCCGCCCGGCGGCTCGCCGTTCGGCGCGGTGACGGTCTCGCAGAAGACGTGGGATGCCTACAACCCGACACCGCAGAACATCTATTCGTTCGTGCGCATCAGGGGCGGGGAGAGTGCCGCGAACATCGCGTTGCTCGACCGGACGCTCAAGTCCTTCCCGAACGCCAAGGCGCAGACCCGCAAGCAGTTCATCGACAACCAGATCAGCGGCCTCAGCTCCGTCCTGAACATCCTCTACGTCCTGCTCGCCCTGTCGGTGGTCGTCAGCGTGTTCGGGATCATCAACACGCTCGTTCTGACCGTGTTCGAGCGCACGCGCGAGATCGGGATGCTCCGGGCGATCGGGATGACTCGGCGGCAGGTGCGGCGAATGATCCGCCACGAGAGTGTGATCACGGCGCTGATCGGCGGCGTCCTCGGCATCGCGCTCGGCCTCGTGCTGGGCGGACTGCTCGTCTACCGCGTCGACTTCATCGTCTTTTCGCTGCCCGTCTTCTCGCTGGTCATCTTCGCGGCGATGACGATCGTCGTCGGCATTCTCGCTGCGATCTTCCCTGCGCGCCGCGCTGCGCGCCTGAACGTGTTGGAGGCACTGCAATACGAGTGACCGCCCTCGCCGTGCTCCTGCGTGAATTCGTCGCCGACAGCGCGCGCGAGGAAGCGGACCGCTGCGCGATGCTGCGGCTCGCGGCCGAGCTCGACCGCCCGCTGTCGCGCGAGGAGGCATACGCTCACTTCACGGCCTCCGCGTTCGTGGTCGACGAGCCGGTCGAGCGCGCGTGTCTCGTCAGCCACGCGAAGCTCGGGCGCCTGCTCCAGCCCGGCGGCCATGTCGAGGACACCGACGCCTCCCTCGAGGCCGCGGCGCTCAGAGAAGCGCGGGAGGAGACAGGGCTCGAGCTGCGGTTCCATCCGACGGCGCCACGCCCGTTCGACCTCGACGTGCACGAGATCCCCGAGCGCGCCGGCGAGCCGAGGCACTGGCACCTCGACGTGCGCTACTTGCTCGTCGGCGCCGGCGAGCCGTGCACGGGCGCAGCGTGGTACTCACTCGGCGAGGCCGGAGACGAGTCGGTCGGCCGCCTCGCCGCCAAGGCGAGCGCGCTCAGAGTCGGAAGCCCGGCCGCGGGCTGAGCTCGAGCGGGCTCGTCGCGAGCCCGGCCACCGGCTCGCGGACGTTGTAGCCGGCCGGAGCCACGTCGTTCGGCCCGTCGGGGTGGAAGAGGGACGCGAGGAGCTGGATCTGGTCGCGCCCCGGGCCGAGCTCGAACTGGCCGCCGCCGTAGAGGGCGATCCCTGCGCTCTCGCACGCGTCGTAGAAGTCGAGGAGGCGGCGAACCGAGCCGAACCGCGACGGCTTCGAGTTCAGGCAGCGGGGCCGGTGCGGGAGGGCCTCGACGTCGCTCCACTCGTGGATCGCGGCGTCCCAGGTGATCCGGTCGCGGTGCGGCGCGAGCGTCACCGACGTCTCCGGGGTCAGGGCCGGGTCCTCGATCCACGCCTCCGGGAACGCGCCGGCGATCCGGGCGTACAACTCGGCGTCCGGCGGCGATCCGAACTCCGCGCGATAGATCCCCTTGAAGTCGACCGTGTCGACACATCCGTCACCTGCGAGCCGCTCGACGATCTCATCCGACCAGTCTCGGTCCGGATCGAGCTTGAAGCGCAGCACGGGATACAGGTCGAGCCAGCGCGCGACATTCGCGATCCGCGTCGAGACGACGAAACGCAGCGGTTTCGCTTCGCGGCCGACGGCCTCGCCGAGCGAGCGCCCCGCCTGGCGGAGCGCGAGATCGAGCGCCGCCGACTCGAACGCCCAGCGGCGGTAGTCGGTCTGACCCGCCTGCAGCAGCGAGAACGAGTCGAGTGAGTGCCCGCCGGCGAACGGCAGCTCTCCCCGGCGCGCCTGGAAGCGCCCCTGCGCGTCCGGGTCGTAGTCGACCTCCTCGCCGCGCCCCTCTTCGCCGCCTCCGCGGAGCACGACGACGGTGCGCCGGAGCGTGAACCCGGGTGCGACCTCTCGCTCGAGCGGCTCGAGCTCGTAGCTCTCGATCTCGAGCGGCAGATCCTTGACGGCGTCGTAGCTGCTCATCAGGCTCGTTTCTCCAGGTGGCGTTTCAGCGCATCGAGACGGTCGTCCCACTCGGCGCCCATCCGGGTCAATTTGTACCGCGTCTCGTGACCCAGGCGCTCCGACTCGCCAGCGCGATGATCCTCTGCGGTGGCGCGACCGGGAAGCCGTTCGCGCTTCCGAACGCGAAGATCATGATCCACCAGGGCTCCGGCGGCTTCCGCGGGACGCCTGCCGACATCCAGATCGCAGCGCGCGAGATCCTCGACATGACGCGGCGGATGGCGGAGATCATCGCGCTGCGTTCGGGGCCAGGCTGTCGACCAGGTGCTGCAGGACATCGACCGCGACCGGTTCATGTCTCCCGAGGAAGCCGTCGGGTACGGGCTGATCGATGCGATCATGCTGCCGCGTGCCCTGGCAACCGGTTGACGAGAGTGACGGCAGCTTCGGCTGGATTCAGATCGAGCGCCTGCAGCGAACCTCGCACGCAGTCAGTGTCGAGGGCCGGGTCTGGCTGATCGACCCGGTCGACGGGCCTGACCTCGAACAGCGCATCAGATCCCTCGGCGAGCCTGCCGGGGTGCTGCAGCTGCTCGACCGGCACGAGCGCGACGGGGCGGTCTGGGCCGAGCGGCTCGGCGTGCCGCTGACTCGCGCCTGGGAGGGCGTCGGCGAGACGCCGTTCGAGGCGCTGCCGGTGCGCGCGAACAGGCTCTGGCGCGAGGTCGCCCTCTGGGAGCCGTCCGGCCGCACGTTGATCTGCGCCGACGTGCTCGGCACGCTCTCGTACTTCTGCGCCGGCGACGAGCGCATCGGGCTGCACCCGCTTCTGCGCGCTCGACCGCCGCGCGCGCTCGGGCGCGTCGAGCCGGAGCACGTGCTGGTCGGGCACGGTGCGGGCGTGCACGAGGACGCGACGGCTGCGGTGCGCGAGGCGCTTGCAACCGCCCGTCGGCGCCTGCCTCAGGCGATCGTCAGCGCAGTGCGTGCGGTAAGAAGCGCGAGGGCGGCCAGTAGGTGAAGAGCACCGGCCCCACGAGGCTCGACCGGGGCACCGAGCCCCACGTGCGCGAGTCGCACGAGTGGGCACGGTCGTCGCCCATGAAGAAGTAGCGCCCCGAGGGCACGGTCCATGCGCCGTCGTCGGTGTCCCGCAGCTTCGGATCGACGTACGGCTCGGAGAGCCGCTTGCCGTTGACCGAGATCACACCGTGGCGTTCCGTGACGCGGTCGCCGGGGAGCCCGATCAGCCGCTTGACGAATGTGCCGCCGATGCCGCAGGCGTTCTTCGGCGCTTGGAAGACCACGATCTGGGCGCGCCTCGGCGACGAGAATCGGTAGGCGAGCCGGTTCGCGATCACCCGGTCGTTGAACCGTGCCTCGCACCACGCGCCGGGACGCGCACAGTGCAGCGTCGGCTCCATCGACGACGAGGGGATGCGGTACGGCTTTGCGATCTCCGCCTCGAACACGAGCACGAGGACGAGGGCGACGCCGATCGTGATGATCCAGTCGATGAGTCTCCGGGTGCCGATGCGGCGATGGTAGCGCGGCCGATCGCTCGATTAGCCGGTCCGGGGCGCCCGGCGGGCGGCGGCGACGACGCGCTCGACGGCTCGCCTCAGAGGTTCCGGCAGGTCGGCGTTTCCGCTCTGGAACCGCCGCCACGCGGCCTCCGGCTTGCCACGGCGCGCGCGCAGTCCGGCCACGCCTTCGAAATCCGGCACGAGCATGATCGTGCGCCGACGCCCTGCAACACGCAGGATCGCTTCGTTGGCGACCTGCTCGGCCTCTTTCGGCTGCTGCCCGCGGGGCGCGTCGCGATCGTGCAGCACGACGTACGGAATGGCGCACGCGTTGCAGATCTCTGCGAACAGCGAGATGTTACCTTTGCCTGCGCAGTCGACGACCGTGATCGCCTCCTGGTCGGCGTCGTAGCCGAGCGCGCGGAAGATGAACGGCAGCGCGATCTGCTCGGTGCGCCCCTCGACGAGCAGCACCGCGCGCGAGAGGAAGATCTCGGCTCGCTCGCCGTCGAACTCGGAGAGCATCCGAAACGCCTGCCGCTGCGTCAGGTTCTCCGGCTGGATGAGCGTCGTGCCGGTGCGCTCGTTGTGTCGGACGAGCACGAGCTCGTCGAGACGGTCGACGGCGAGGAACACGGGCGAATGCGTCGAGTAGAGGACCTGGTTGCGGCCGCGTGTCGACAGACGGCGCAGCAGACGATGGAGGTGGCGTTGAGCCGGCGGGCTCAGATAGAGCTCGGGCTCCTCGATCAGGATCACGAGCCCGCGCACCCGCGCCTCGACGAGAGCGGCGATCGACCGGACGAGTGTCAGGCCGCCGTCGTCGGAGTGCTCCGCGCGCACGACGCCGACGGCGCGCTTCGCCTGGCTGTCGGTCGGTGCGAGCAGTGCCGACGGACGCAGGTTCGCGGGAAAGAAGAGCGCGGGCGGGCTGCCTTCACGGTTCAGGTTCAGGGTCGCCGGCGGCCTCGCGTCGAGGAAGAGGGTGCGCCCGCCGGTCACCACCTCGACGTGCACGCGCGCGGACCCGCGCGAGACGTCGGCGCCCGCCGGCATCGGCGCCGCCGCCTCGAGCAGCGTCCAGATCGCCGAGAGCACCGTCGACTTGCCCGATGACGACTCACCGACGAGGGCGCAGAGCGGGCCGGGTGAGAGGGCGACGTCGCGCGCGTCGCGGAAGCCCTGGATGGTGACGTGCTCGATCAGCGCCATGCGGCGGTCTACCCGCGGAACGTCTGTCGCAAAAAGAAGAGCAGGTTTGCGGGGCGCTCACCGAGCCTGCGCATCAGATACGGGTACCACTCGGGCCCGAACGGCGTCGCGACGAGGACCTTGTACCCGCGGCGCACGAGGTCGAGCTGCAGCTGTGGACGCACGCCATAGAGCATCTGGAACTCGAAGCGGTCGGTGGGAATG
>JBBQQI010000126.1:0-5936 GCA_038216085.1 Gaiellales bacterium
GGTGTTGTTCAAAGCGCCGGCGACCTGGTCCTGCTGGTTTTGCGGTGCCCCGATCGCCTGCAGAAGCTGTTGCGCCTGCCCACCCGTATTCGCGTTGCGCAAACTGTCGGCGGCGGCGTTCGCCAGGCCGGCTGTTTGCCCGATCGCCTGGTCGTACTGCTGGCCGATCTGGCCGGCAACAGGTTGCAGCTTCCCCAACAGCGCCTGGGCGAACGAGGTGATCGCGGCGTTCTGCCGGTCGTTGAACGCTTGCTGCTGCTGGAGTTGCGGGTTGAGCTGCTGGTTGACCTGCTGGTTCGCCTGCTGGCCGACAGTCAACGGCCGTGCCACCGGACGGGCGGCGGCGGGGGTGCGGACAGGTGTGACGTTCGCACCGGGACGCCGCGGCGGCGGGGCGTTGCGGCCGAGCCCGTAGCGGGCGTTCATGCCGGCCGAACGGGCCCCCAAACCAGGCGGTGGTGTGTAGGTCATTGTCAGATCCTTTCCCGTGTTTCGATTCCAGTTGTAGCGCCGCGGCCGGCCTGCCCCACGAAGGAGGACGGGCAGACCGGCGCGCGCATCCCTGCGACACCGCCAGGAGCAGCCCAGGACGGCGACGCAAGCCTCACAGCTACGCCTTCGCCTTCGCACGGCGGGCAGCCGGTGCCGAGGCGTTGGCTGCTTCCGCGACGACCATTTCATCGGCTGCTGTTCGCAGCTCGGAGGCAGCCATCTCGTCGACGGCAACGACGACGTCTTCGCGGAACTCGTCAAGCGCCGCCGGCACCTCAGATGACGGGAACTGCTCGTACTTGAGGTCATGGATGTCGCGCTGCGCCGACGCCAGCGCCGTCGTCGTGGCCGATTTTTCCGCCCGCTCGAGCGAGAGCTCGGCATCCCGGTTCGCGAGTTCCGCCTCGAGCACCCCGATCCGCTCCCGCGCCGCATCCAGCACGGCGACCTGCTCGCTCGCGGTAGCGAGCTGCGCCCGCAGTCCCTCAAAGTCGGCGAGCGTCACCATCCCGACCGCCTGCGCGAGCTGGCGCGCGCAGCGGCCCACACAGAGCGAGTAGACGCCGCCACCCGGATGCGCCACATCGGTCTCGACGAACGGCGCCACACCGGCTCCGCAGACGCAACGGTATGGCGCCTGCTCGATCGCGTTGACAACTTTCCAAGGCATTTATCTCGCACTCCTTCCAAGGTGCGCTCTGACGGTTGAGCGCACCATCTGAAGGTGCGCCTGCTCATCCGCGGCCGCCTCAACCATCGAGGCGTAGATCGTCGGATTGGCAGCAACCGCGGCAATGTCCCGCTGCGAATACCCCTCCTGCCGCATGAGGTCCGCGACTTCAACGCGCTTCACATCGACAGCCTGCGCAACCACCTCCGGGGTCAGCGTGCGCGAACCCGTCCCCGCAACCGCAGACTTGAGCAACTGCCCGACGACCCGCTGACCCGCTTCCTGATCCGCCTCGAACTGCTGCTGCTGCTCGGCGTCTCGCTGCGCCCGCTCGGCAAGACGAGCCTCATGCCAGTTCGCAACCGACTCGAGCTCCGCCTCCCGCCGCTGCTCCGGCGACACACCGAACGCCGAGGCGATCGTCGAGTCGATCGTCTCGTCGATGATCCGTACCGTCTCCTTCTCGTCCGCAGTCAGACCATCGAACCAGGCGTTCCACTCCGACTCCGCGTCCGCCGGCTCGTCCTGCTCAGCGGCCTCTGGCTCGCCAACCGCAAGCGGATCCTCCAGCGACTCGAAGAACTCATCGCCGTCGTCCGTCCACGGCTCCTCGCCGCCCGCGGCGGATGCGTCCTCACTCGCCGCGCCCCAGCGCTGCGCTACGTCGATCTCGTCCCCGCCGCGCTCCTCCACCGGCTCGCCAGTACCGTCGAACTTCGCGACGACGTCAACCAGACTCGGCGGCGTCGCCGGGGACGAATGCTCCTCTACGAGCGGCTCGCTCATGCTGCTCACCTCTTCGGCGCCGGCGGCGGCGGCGGACCGTTCGGCCTGATCGTCCCCGTCCGCGGAGTACCCGGAGGGACCCCGGGCGGCAACGGGTTCGGCGTATGCCCGGGCACGAGCCCGGGATGCTTCTTACTCATGGCGTGCTCCCTTCTTCGTGTTGGCAGTGCAAACAACTGGCCGGCCGCAACGAGCCGATGCGATGACTCGGCGCCGCGCAGCAAGGCCGCTCGAAGACCCCGCGCACGGCTCGGGCCGACCAGACCTACAAGACATAACGGCCCCCGTCGAAACGTTCTCGGTCAGCGATCCGAGCCTCATGCCTGAGCAGCAACTGAATTCGCGGATCATCCGTCACCGGCGACGGCTCGACCGACGCACCCAACCTCGCCATCACCGCGTAACGCGCCATCGCGACCGCGTGCGCGTAGCGGCCTTCGAACTCCGGGTCGATCTTCTCGCCACCATCCGCCTTCTCGATCGGCTGCAACGGCGCCGACCGCAACTGCTCGACAAGCTGCGGACAACGACGCCCAACCACGAACAGGCTCGGCGAACCGAACTCACCCGCCCGCCGATGCCACAACGGAAACCGCCTCGCCGGGTCAGGCTCGATCAACGTCCGCAACCGGATCAGCCCCGCACGCGGATCGTTGTTCGCCGGAATCACCGACACGCCACTCTCGACAAACTCATCCGCCAGCATCGCCGGATCACCGAACCGGTTCCGCGTCCCCGTCCGATGCCAAATCGACGGATCCGCATACGCGTAGTGACCGAACCCCCAGCCGCCCTTCCGACGAGCCAACACCAGCTCGGCAACCTCGTCCGGCAACAGATTCGACTCATACAACAAGTCGTAAAACACCAGGTTGCCCTCATAGTCCGTCGCGACCAACGCCCACGCCGTACCGTTCAGGCCGTAGTCCATCGCCTCAATCCGCGAATGCGAATCCGCCAACGGAAACTCGTCGACCAGATGCACGTCACCGAACCGCGGCAACGCCATGTTCGCGAACGCCGACCAGTTCCCCTCGAGCAGCTGCGCCTGCAACGCCTCGTCAAGATGCGACATCGACGCCCGGTACTGCTCAACGTCAAGCCCCGGGTTGTCCTCCACCTGCGCCGGAATGAACCGCACACCAGGCTTCCGCGTCGCCTCATCCACAAACCGCCGCTTCACCCACAGATGACCGACATTCCCCGGGTTCGACGCCGACCGCACCCGAATCGGCACCTTCGCAATCCGACCCAGCTTCAACCGGCGCGCACGCGAAAACCCGATGTAGTCGTAAACCGACTCGCTGAACGACGTCAACTCATCGAAGCCGACAAACGAGTACGCAGCCGACTGGAAGTTGTGCTTGTCCGCCTCATCCTTCACATGCCCGAACTCGAGCCGTGCCCCTGACGGGAACACCCACTTGCGACCGCCATCGGTGCGACGCGCGTCCGTGTTCGACAGCCACGCGTCAGCGCGCGGGATCAACCCGTCCGACTTCTCCAGCTCCGCATAGGTGCGCCGCAAGAGCAGCGCCGCATAACGCGGCACGTCCACGTACTGCAACGCAGCCATCAGCAGCGCATCGCTCTTGCCGCCACCGGCCGCACCACCGTAGAACGCCTGCTCCTCGTCGAGCAGCAGGAACAGTCCTTGCTGCCGGCTGATCGTCGCCAGGTTCGGACAGTAGGTCGCCAGCGGCGGGAACCGCTCGCCGAGCAGATCAGGCAGCGACAGCGCGTTCACAGGGCCGACTCCAACGTCTCGCGCCTCGCACCCGCAGGCAGCCACAGCGACTTCGGCTTCCACTTGAAGTCCCAGCCGGTTAGCGAGCCGGCCTCGGCGTTGAACACCGCGCGGGAGCCGAGCACGCGCACGGCCTCGTCAACGTCCGACGGCTTCCACAGGTACACCTCACCGCCCGCCTTCGCGATCCCCGTCATGAAGTGGATCTGGCTCTCGGACGGCGTGTTCTTCTCCGTCTTCAGTTCGACGAACAGCAGCCGCTCACGCCAGCAGGTGCGATCCGGGTAGCCGGACGCCGAGCCTTTCGAGCGGAGGGTGTGGTAGCTGACCCAGCCGAGCGTCGTCGCGACGCCCTTCTTGGTGCCGAACAGAAACCCGTCCCAGTCCTTCTCGATCAACGTGCGCAGGTCGAGGAAGCGCTCGGGCGCTTCGACGGTCTGTTCCGCCATGCCGTTCCTCACGATTCACCCGCCTCAATCTCGGCAACCTCGGACGCCTCACCGTCAACCACGTCGTCCAGGTCGTCGATCCCGAGCTCACGGGCGAGCGCCAGCACGTCACGCAGCGTCGTCGGCGCATAGTTCGCCTCCAGTTCGACCGGGCCACCGTCACGGCCCGTCAGCTCAACCCGAGCGACGTTGTCGCGGTGACGATCCGGCCGCCGTGCCTTCAGCGCCTGAATCAGCGACGGATCACTATGGCGGCGCGTGCGACGGATCAGCTTCCCCTCACCGTCGAACGTCTCCTCGTCGTAGCCGAGCGCCCGCCGGCGAAGCTCGTCCTCGAGCACGTCGGTCCCGCTCTCGTAGGCGTTGTCCCACGCAGACGCGAAAACCTCGTCCGTGTCGCGCAGCTCGTAGAAGCGCTGCCTGCCGTGGCCGGCGTGGCCCGCGGCGTGCGCGATCGACCATCCCGACGCGAGAGCCTCGAGGAACTTCTCGCGCCCCTTCGGCCCGATCGACCGGCGGCCACGCTCTACAGTCGCCGGAGCTCTCACAAGCGACCTTCACGGCCGCGAATGGGCAGCAGAACAACCTTTGTGCCCGTGGCCCGCGAACGAGAGGGACGCGAACGCTGTGCCGGTGCGGCATCGGCCGGGTTTGACCTTCCCCCCGACGAGCAGGCGGTCAACGCGGCATCGACGTCCTGCAGGCTAAACCGAAGCCGCGCCCGCGGCCCCGACCCGAGCCGAATCGCACCCAGCTCGCCAGCGTGCTCATACACCCAGCCACGCTCAACGCTGAGGTGCTTCGCAACGGCAGCCGCATCAACGAGTGTCTCGTCGCTCGTCAGCGCGAGAGTGGGCGGAAAAGCGCTCTGAAGGATGCTCATCGGGTCGCCTCCGAGCCTTCACGCGCGTGGGCGACGTCCGCTGCGTCCGTCGCGCCGCCGTCTGTGGACGCGTGGACACCTGGGACGCCTTTTTCGGTAAACCTCTCGCGTGTGTGTGTGTAAGGGAGGTTTATGGAATCTGCCGTCTGAGCTGTCCTGGCGTCCAGGCGGCGGTTAGTTGACATGGATTCCTTCCCAGCCGCGTGTGCCGGTTTGCTTCTTCTTGGTGCAGTTTTTTGCTTCGAGCGCGGCGGCCCATGCCTTCGTGTTGGTCGGCTTTTCGCCGTTGGTCTCGCACCACGTTTCGTAGGATTTGCGGAGTTCGGCGCTTGACGTCCACTGGCCGGCGTCGAGTTCGCAGTTGTCGGCGAGCCAGTCGCGCAGTGGGTCGTTCTCGGCGCGGTATTCGGCCGTGTAGTCGCGGACGCATTGCGGGACGGCGAGCCCGACCTTCTGCCATTCGAGGCAGCCTTGGACGGCCCAGGCGAGGATCGCGGAGTGTGCTTGCGGGTCGGTGCGCAGCTGGATCTTGAGTCGGTCGTCGCGTTCGGCTTCGGGGATGACGTGGATGAAGGGGACTTGGAGGATGCGGCGCCAGATCGCGGCGTCGTCGGCGCTGACGCGAGGGCGTGAGTTGGCGGCGAGCCAGAGCTTGAACATCGGCTGGAACTCGAACGTTTCGCGGTAGAGGAATCGTGCTGCGACAGTGTCGCCGCCGGTGAGGAGTTTTAGGAGTCCTTCGGCGAGCGATTTGCCGTCGTCGACTTCGATCGAGAGTACGAACCGGGCGCCGGCGAGCCGGGCGACGTCGTTTCGGATGCCGGCGTCGCCGTGGCGCTTGAGGAATGTCTCGAAGTCTGCGACTGCGGCGTATTCGCCGAGGACCGCCTTGATCGCCTCGAGCGTCGC
>JBBQQI010000127.1:0-5724 GCA_038216085.1 Gaiellales bacterium
TAGAAGCCATCTTCGACGTCGCGCGGCAGCGAGCCTGAGAAGACGACGAGCTCCGCGCCCTGCGTCAGGTAGCGCAGCTTCTCGAGCAACGTCGCGAGCTCGTCCTCTCCGACCGCGGGCCCCCACTCGTTGATCTCGGTATAGGTGCCACCTGCCGGATCGACGACGGCGGTCGAGGTGCGCGACTCTCCCTCGATGCGCACGAAGTCGTTGAGGATCCCCTCGGCCGTCAACTCCTCGACGATGCGCGTGCCGGTCGCGCCTCCGACGAGGCCGGTCGCGACAACGGGGACGCCGAGCGTCTTCAAGGCGCGTGCGACATTGATTCCCTTGCCGCCTGCGAGCGTGACGCCGGCACTCGCGCGATGCCGCCGGCCACGCTGAAAGTTGGGCACGGTCAGCGTCCGGTCGATCGCCGCGTTGAGTGTGACAGTGACGATCATCAGAAGAGATGGATCAAATGGTGCAGGGTCCTGCCTGTGTACCACCCTAGCCGCCTGATCGCTCCAGGCTTGTTAATCGTCTGGGAAGCAACGAGTGCGCGCGTCCCCACAAGGCGTGATCCTGCGTGAATGTCCACACGCCCGAGAATCTGCCCCTTCCTGACCGGCAGCGGCGCACTCCGCGCGGCAACGACCGTCTCCGTCAACGGCCTCCCGAGGCGCGCGACGGTGAGAAGCGGCCTCGCCGCAACGAGGCCGAGCGGCGCTTTGCCGAAGCCCACGTCGATGTTTGCGTAGGTACGCCCGCTCTGCACCGCAGGCACGACGCGAAACTGTCCGAGGCCCCAGATCAGCAATGACTCGAGATCGTCGTTTCGGTCCGCGCGGGTCGGGCTCCCGAGGAGCGTCGCGTAGATCGTGATGCCGCGCCCGCGCGCGGCGGCGACCTGACACCAGCCGGCGAGGCCGGTGTGCCCCGTCTTGACGCCGATCGTCTGCGGGAACAGCGACAGCAGGTCATCCCAGGTGTGGAGCGCGCGGCCGCCGGAGATCGAGTCACGTTCCTCGCGCACCGTCTCGCGGACGAAGCGTGTGCGCATGAGTGTGCGCGCGAGCTTCGTGACGTCAAAGGCGCTGGAGACGTGCCCTGGCGCATCGAGGCCGTCGGGTCGCACGAAATGACTGTCGCGTAGCCCGAGCTGCGCGGCCTTCGCATTCATCAGCGCCGCGAACGAGGAAAAATCGCCGGCAACCGAAAGCGCGAGTGCGTCCGCAGCGTCGTTCGCCGACTGGATCAACGCCGCCTTGATCAGGTCACGGATCGTTATCTGCTCGCCCGCCTGCAGGCCGATCGTCGATTCGCCGACGTCCGCCGCACGCGGGTCGACGCTGACGACGTCGGTGAGCTTGTGGTGCTCGAGGGTGACGAGCACGGTCATCAGCTTCGTGATCGAGGCGATCGGCAGGCGCACATGAGCGTGCGACGAGGCGAGCACGTCGCCGGTTCGTGCGTCCTGCACGATCCACGCGGTGGCGTGTACCGGCGGGGCACTCGCGGTGGCTGACGCAGCCGGCGCCAGCGCAAGCGCGGCGATCACGATCGCGAGCGGTCTCACCGCAGGCGCACCTTCTCGCCGATGAAGAGCGATGTCGAGGAGATCTTGGGGTTCAACCGCTGGATCGTGGCGACGGGGACGCCGCTCTTGGTGGAGATGACGCCGAAGGTATCCCCGGGCTGAACCGTCCAGAACTGCCGTCCCGTCGCGGACGTCGTCGTCGTCTTCTTCGCCTTCTTCGGCCGCTTGGTGGTGACGGTGACGACGTGTTTTCGCGGCGTTGTTGGCGAGAGCGTGGTGCTGCCCGGCGCGTGTGCGCCCGCATGCATGCCGGAGCGGACGAGGATCACGGCCACCGTCGCGGCGAGCAGGAAGGCCGCGGGCCCAACGTAGCGGCGCCAGTCGTCGCGGCGCACTACCAGCCGGAAGCGGCCCAGACTTCGCGCTTCAGACGCGATGCCTCCGCCCCTGCCGCCTCCCGGAAGTCGGTGCCGGTGTCCTTGTAGGCGTAGATCACGGAGCGCGAGGCCGAGACGAGTGCGCTCGCCGGGCCGCTCTGGAATGCGCGGCCGAGGTCTGCGACCGAGCCGCCCTGCGCGCCGACACCCGGGAGCAGGAGGATCGTCCGCGGCATCAGCCGCCTCGCTTCTGCGACGGCGCGCGGATGCGTCGCACCGACGACGGCGCCGACCGATGACAGACCGACGTCGCCGGTCGTCTCCTCGCCCCACTCGTCGACGAGGCCTGCAACGTGATGCCACATCGGCCGCCCGTCTTTCAGGATCGCGTCTTGCAGGTCGCCGCCCGTGTTCGACGTGCGCACGAGCACGAAGATGCCGACGCCTCCGCGGCGCACCGCGCCGAGGAACGGCTCGACAGCGTCACGCCCGAGCCACGGATTGACGGTGAGCGCGTCCGCGCGCGGCGGATCGCCTTCGAGATACGCCTCGACGTAGGCGCGGGCGGTCGAACCGATGTCGCCGCGCTTGCCGTCGGCGATCACGAGCAGGCCGGCGCGGCGCGCGTAGATGCACACCTGCTCGAAGGCCGCGATGCCGCGGGCGCCGAGCGCCTCGAAGAACGCGAGCTGCGGCTTGACCGCGACCGCGTGCGGTGCGACGGCATCGACGATGCCGCAGCAGAACCGGGCGAGATCGCCTCTGAGCTCGAGCGGCATCAGGTCGGGATTCGGGTCGAGGCCGACGACGATCTGCGACCGCTTCCGCTCGACCTCGGCAGCCAGGCGATCCGCGAACGTCAGCGTGACGACGGCCATCGAGCCGAACGGTAACCGTAAAGGCGGAGGGCGGCTCTTTCGAGCCGCCCTCGGCCGAAGACCCCTGCTGCAGCTGGTGCTAGGGCTTGAGCGCTGCCTTCAGCTGGCTACCGGCCGAGAACTTCGGCACGATCGTCGCTGCGATCTGGACACGCTCGCCGGTGCGCGGGTTGACGCCCTGGCGGGCGGCGCGAGGCGAGGGGGAGAACTTCCCGAAGCCCGTGAAGTTGACGGTATCGCCGGCCTTCAGGGTTTCGGTGACCGTCTCCATGAATGCATCCACGGCCTTGCCTGCGTCACGAGCCGAGAGCCCGCTCTTCTGGCTGACCTTCTGGATGAAATCCTGTTTCGTCAACACATCCTCCTACGTCGGGGAGTTGGGGTTCAGACCTTGGGCAGAAACCCTAACAACGGTGTCGGATACCGCTCAACCATGCGGATTTGCGGGCATTTCCAGGAGCTCGGAGGCTCGGAAGAGCGGTCGGAGCCTCACAGCGTGCCGCGCGAGCTCGTCGACGCCCCCTTCCTCGCGATCGACGACGCAGACCGCGTTGGAGACACGCAGGCCCGCGTCCCGCAGCGCCTGAACGGCCTCGATCGCCGCACCGCCGGAGGTAACGACGTCCTCGATCAGGCACACGCACTCGCCCGCTGCGTAGACCCCTTCGAGCTGCTTCGAGGTTCCATACTCCTTCGCCTGCTTGCGCACGATCAGGAACGGCAGGCCGCTTTCGAGCGAGGCGGCTGCAGCCAGGGCGACCGCGCCGAGCTCCGGGCCGGCGAGGCGCACGGCCTCCGGCTCGTGCTCCCGCACGGCATTTGCCAGGGCGGCACCGAGCGGGCGGAGCAGGTCGGGCCGCGTCTCGAACCGGTACTTGTCGAGGTAGTACTTGGAGCGGCGGCCCGAGCGCAGGACGAAATCGCCTTCGAGATACGCAGCGTCCCGGAGGGCTCGCCCAAGCTCGTCGTGGATCACGGCGAGGCGAGGATCTCGTATGCGAGCGGCAGCAGGCGCAGCGCCTCGGGCGAGCCCTCGGCGAACGAGTGCATCGAGCCGTCTTCCGCGTAGAGATCGATGCGCTCGCGGCGGCGCGCGGCCCTGCGGCGGACGAGCACAGAGCCCGCGAGCGATCCGGTGGCGAGCAGAAAGCCGGTGACGAGCTTACGCGGCGGCATCGTCAGGCTCCTGCTTCTTCGCCGGCGCGCGACGCTTCCTGGCCGGCGGCTTCGCGGCCTCGACTGAGCGCAGGCAGGTCTTCAGGTCGTAGAAGACGAGCCCGACCGTGGGCTCGGGCGTCGTCGTCGCGGCGATCATCCGGTCGCCGTCGCGGACGACGAACACGCTCCCGGTCACGGTCGCCGCCTCGAGCTGCGCCACTCCCGGCCGCATCGACTCGGCAGCCTCGACGAGCCGGCGCGCACCGTCGGCCAGGCGCGTCGCCGCGGCCTCGTCGAACAGGTTCGAGCCTGCCACAGAGCCGTCCGCCGCGAGCACCGCGACGTAGCGGATCTGGGGGGAGATCTCGGTCAGGTCGCTGATCGCCTGGGCTGCGTCCATGGGGGCGAGCATACTGCCGCAAAGTGAAGGGGGTTTTCAGCAAGTACTTCGCCGACCGCGGCACGCACCTCGCAGCGATGATCGCGTACTTCGCGCTCCTCTCGTTCGTGCCGCTGCTCTTCCTGTCGCTCGCGCTGCTCGGCCTCGTGCATCAGGCGGACGAGAGCTCCTTCTTCGTGCGGCAGCTGTCGAAGACGTTCCCGAGCACGTCCCTGGACTCGATCCTCCGCGCGGTGCGCGGCATCCAGTCGAACGCAACCGCACTCGGGATCGCCGGCGGCGCGTTCCTGCTCTGGTCGTCGCTCTCGTTCTTCAGCGTGCTCGAGAGCGCGTTCAACATCGTCTACGGGCGCCCGAACCGCGGCTTCCTGCACGGCAAGGCGCTCGCGACGATGATGATGGTCGGCTCGCTCGTCTCGCTGTTCGCATCGCTCGTCATCGGTTCGATTGGGCAAGAGATCCTCAAGCGCTACGCCGGCTTCTCAGGCAACGACACGACAGCTCGCCTGATCGCGATCGTCATCTCGACGCTCGGCGTGTTCGTCTTCTTGACGTCTGCCTACTACGTGCTGACGAACGTCGACCTCACCCTGCGTGAGGTGCTGCCGGGCTCTGCGGCCGCTGCCGTGACGCTCGAGGCGACGTTTCAGCTGCTGCCGGTCTACGTCGACATCTCGAAGCACAATCCAGTGCTGCAGACGCTCTCGGGGCCGGCCGTCCTGCTCGTATGGCTCTACGTGATGGCCAACGTGATCGTCCTCGGCGCCGAAGTGAACTGGTGGCGCGGCCACCGCGCGCACCCCTCGGACGAGCCGCTCGGCTCCGCCTGAACGGCCAGGTCCCACCGACACGTCTCAACAAGGCATGCGAGGTGGCAGCCTCCGTAACGAATGTGTGACACGGGAGCCGAGGGTCGGCCGCATCCTCAGGGGCAGAGCCGTCCGCAGCGTGGACATGCCCGGCGACAGCCTCCGTCACACGCTCGTGACGCGTGTGTGACGGAAGTGTGTCGCCTACATGCTTGCGCGGAGGGCGCGCGCTGCGCGGGCTCGATGGGAGTGCTCCGCCTTCCACGTGTCGCCGAGTTGCGCGACGGTGCGCCGCTCGCCGAGCGGGACGAAGATCGGGTCGAAGCCGAAGCCCCCCTTTCCCGCCTTCTTGCGCGCGATCGTCCCCTCGAGCACACCGGTGCCGCGCAGCTCGTGGCGATCCGGTGAGAGCAGCACGAGCTCCGCGACGTAACGCGCCCGCCGATCCTCGACGTCGGCGAGAGCCTCGAGCGTCTTTTCGACGTGGCGACCCTCGGCCCACCGTGCGGTGTGCACACCCGGCCCTCCGCCGAGCGCTGCGATCTCGATCCCCGAATCGTCGGCGAGCATCCACCGGTCAACC
>JBBQQI010000128.1:0-5585 GCA_038216085.1 Gaiellales bacterium
GCGCTCGGGATCCTCTACGGCATCGCGCAGTTCGCGACGACGCCCACCTACGCGACGAACCTCGTGCAGCTGATCGGGCTGGGAATCGCCGTCGACTACTCGCTGCTCGTCGTCTACCGCTTCCGCGAGGAGCTCGCCCGCAACGAGGACGTCGACGAGGCGGTGGCGCGGACGATGGAGACCGCCGGCCGCGCGGTCGTCTTCTCGGGCGGGACCGTCGCGATCGGGCTGGCGCTGCTGATCGCGCTGCCATTGCCGTTCATGCGCATGCTCGGGGTCGCCGGCTTCCTGATCCCGGTCGTCTCGCTGCTCGCGGCAATGACGCTCCAGCCCGCGATCCTCTCTGTCTTCGGTCGCCGCGGAGTCGCACGGCGCCGCATCCTCCCCAGAGAGCCCGTCGACCCCGAGGACGGCTTCTGGGCAAGGCTCGCGCGCTCGATCATGAAGCGGCCGGTCGTCTACCTCGCCGCCGGAACGACGGTGCTCGTGCTCGCCGCCGCGCCGGGGCTCTGGCTCGCGGTCACGCCCGGCTCGAGCTTCGGCATCCCGCGCTACCCGCAATCGATCCGCGGTTTCGACGTCCTGCGCGCGGCGACCGGCCCGGGCGCCGTCGCGCCGACGCAGGTGCTCGTCGACACCGGCCCCGTCGGCGACGCCCGCGCGCCTGCGGTGCAAGCTGCGGTCGGCCGGTTGATCGGCAAGCTCCGGCGTGATCCCGAGATCGCGCGCACGTACTGGCAGCCGGGAGGGCGGTTCGTCGACGCGAGCGGTCGCTACACACAGGTGATCGCGCTCGCGCGGCACGACTACGGGGAGCCGGACGCGCAGGCGTTCGCGCGGCGGCTGCGCGCGAGGCTCATCCCCGCCGCGCGCTTTCCACCGGGCACGCGCGCGCTGGCCGGCGGCGGCCCGGCGCAGGGCGTCGATTTCCTCGACCAGGCCTACCGTTACTTCCCCTCCCTGGTCGGTGCGGTGCTCGCGCTGACCTACCTCCTGCTGCTGCGGGCGTTCCGCTCGCTGCTCCTGCCGTTGAAGGCGGTGCTCCTCAACCTGCTGTCGGTCGGGGCGAGCTATGGGGTGCTGGTCGTCGTCTTCCGCTGGGGTGTCGGGCGCGCGCTGCTCGGGACCTACCAGGACGCGCAGGTCGAAGGGTGGATCCCGATCTTCCTCTTCGCGATGCTCTTCGGCCTCTCGATGGACTACGAGGTGTTCCTCGTGTCGCGCATGCGTGAGCTGTGGGACGCGGGGGCCGACAACGCGACCGCCGTCGCGCATGGGCTCGAGCGGACCGGGCGGATCGTGACGGCGGCCGCGATCGTCATGTGCGCCGCGTTCTCAGGCTTCGTCGCCGGCCGCATCGTTGGCCTGCAGCAGTTCGGCGTCGGCCTCGCGGTTGCGATCTTCGTCGACGCGACGATCGTCCGCTCGCTGCTCGTGCCGTCGCTGATGGCCCTGTTCGGCCGCTGGAACTGGTGGGTTCCCGCGCGGCTCGCGCGGCTGCTCCGGATCTGACCGCCCGCAGCGCGCCGTCCGCCCCGGAGCAGAACATCAGCTCCGTGGAGATCTATCAGCCCCGCTGGTCGACGTGGTCGTTCCTGCTCTACGCCGGCGGCCTGACGATCCTCGGCGCAGTCGGCGCGCTGCTCAGCTACCTCTCCGACAGTCACGGCGATGCGGCGTTCGCCTTGCTCGCGCTGGTCGTCTACGCGGTCGTCGGCTCCGTCGCGCTCGCGCTCCGGCGTGCAGGAACGCATCCGGTCGCCGCCGGTCTGCTCGCATTCACGACGATCTGGAGCGCCGCAGCCTTCTTCGCCGCCCTCTTCACGTGGTTCGGCTGGTTCCCGCATGCCTCGAGCTCCGCGTTCCACGGCTTCCACCTCGGCCAGCTCGTCGTCGAGCTGCTCACCCTCGGCGTGGCGCTGGTCGCGTTGAACCTCTTCCGGTTCCCGTTCCTCGTCTTCCCGGTCGTCGCGGTCTCGTGGTTCTTCGTCACCGACCTGCTCTCGGGCGGCGGCAACTGGGGGGCGGTCATCACTTTCCTGGTCGGGCTGGTGTTCCTCGCAATCGCGGTCGCCCTGGACGCAGGGCCGAGCCGGCCGTACGGGTTCTGGGTGCACGTCGCGGCCGGTCTGACGATCGGGGGCAGCCTGCTCTTCTTCTGGCATCACGGCCACGTCGAGTGGGCGCTGATCGCGATCGCCGGCGTTCTCTACGTCGCCCTCGCAAACGCACTCGACCGCTCGAGCTGGGCGGTGCTCGGGACGGTCGGGATCCTGGCGGCCGCCGTGCACTTCACATTCGCGCTCACGCACATCCAGTTCTTCACGTTCGGCGATTCCGGCAACCAGTCGAGCCGCGGCTGGGCCTCGGCGCTCGTCTTCGGGCTCACCGGTGTGCTGTTGATGGTCCTCGGCGGCGTGCTCGCGCGCCGCCGCACTGTCACCTAGCGCCGGGCCATTAGCCTGGTCGAATGCGCTCGGCATCCGTCCTGCGCGGCGGGCTGCTCCTGCGTCTGGGCTGGCTCGTCGCAGGCCTCTTCCTGTTCTCCTGCGGCATCGTCTTCTTCCTGGAGTCGAGGCTCGGCCTGCCGCCCTGGGACGTGCTGCACCAGGGGATCGCCAAGCACACGCCACTCTCCTTCGGCGCCGCCAACGCGGTGGTCGCCGTCGTCGTGCTCGCCCTCGTCTGGGCGCTCGGTGCGCGGATCGGGATCGGCACGGTCGGCAACGCGCTCCTGATCGGGATCTTCGTCGCCGTCCTCCAACCGCTGCACGTGCTCGACGAGCTCTCGCACTGGCCGCTCGGCGGCCGGATCTGCGTGCTCGCCGCCGGGCTGGCGCTCTTCGGCGTCGGCTCGGCGTTCTACATCGGCGCCGGGCTCGGCGCAGGCCCTCGCGACTCGTTGATGCTCGTCGGCGCGCAGCGGACGGGTGCGCGGCTCGGCGTCGCGCGCGCGGCGATCGAGCTCACCGTGCTCGCAGCCGGATTCCTGCTGGGAGGGCACGTCGGCGTCGGTACCGTTACATTCGCGGCGCTGATCGGCCCCGCGGTCGAGGCGTCATTCTGGCTCCTCTCGCGCACCTCACTCGTACGATGACGTTCTTCGCCCGCATCTTCCGCCTGGTCTGGGGCGGCGACGTCGATCGCGCTCTCCGCCCCGTGCTCGCGGTCGGGCTGATGGGCTCGATCGCCGGCTCCGCCCTCTTCCCGTTCCTCGGCATCTGGGCGATCAAGGAGCTGCACGCCTCCCAGAGCTCCCTCGCGCTCACCTACCTGTCCGGCGCGGTGCTCTCAGGCGCGATCGGCTATCTCGGCGGCCATACGTCGGACCGGATCGGGCGCCGGCCGCTGATCCTTACCGGCTGGGGAGCGCAGGCGCTCGTGCCACTCGGACTGCTCGCAGTCGGGCATCGCGTGCTGCCCGCATTGATCCTGCTCGCGCTGCTGCCGGCGTTCGGAGCGCTCGGCGGCGCCGCCGACCAGGCGATGGTCGCGGACCTCGTCGCCCCGGAGCGTCACGAGGCGGCCTATGCGTCTGTCCGCGTTGCCCAGAACCTCGGCGTCACGATCGGCCCGCCGATCGCCGGGCTGCTGCTGATCGGCGGCAACTGGCAGCACCTCTGGCTCGGTGTCCTGCCGCTCTCGCTGCTCGGGCTCGGCATCGCCTGGCGCTACATCCCGCGCGGCGGCGCCTACGCGCCCGCCGGCCCGCCACAGCGCGGCTCCTTCGCCGTGATCGTCCGCGACAACCCGTTCCTGCTCTTCATGCTCTCGTCGGTGTTCGCGACCATGACGTACGTCGCGACGGAGACACTGCTGCCGATCTCGGTCACGACGACGCATCACCTCGCGCCCGCCGCGTGGGGGATCCTGATGGTCGTGAACCCGTTGCTCGTGACGGTGTTCCAGCTGCGGCTGACGCGGTGGACCGCGCACATTCGACCATCGTTGAAGCTCGGGATCGCGATGCCGATGATGGGCCTCCCGTTCCTGCTCCTGAACGTGAACGGCAGCGGAGGGGTGATCGCGCTCGTGATCCTGATCTTCGTGATCGGCGAGATGCTCTGGGTGCCGACCTCGCAGGCGGTGGTCGCGGCGCTCGCGCCCGCGGACATCCGCGGCGCCTACATGGGCGCCTTCGGCAGCACCTGGTCGGTCGGCTGGGCTTTGACGCCGTTCCTCGGGCTGCAGGTGCGCGACAACTACGGCGACGCGACGATGTGGATGTGCGTCGCGTCGGTCGGCGTCCTCGCCGGGATCACCGGGCTCGTTGCCGCGCGCGGCCATGACGCCGAGGCCGCTGCCGTAGGATCGCCCGCATGAAAGGACTGATCGCAGCCGGCGGCATCGCGACCCGCCTCGAGGAGCTGACACGCGTCACGAACAAGCACCTACTGCCGGTCGGCCGGTGGCCGATGGTCTACTACCCGCTCCAGCTCCTGCAGCGCGCCGGCGTGCGCGAGGTGCTGCTCGTGACCGGGCAGCAACACGCCGGCCAGTTCATCGACCTGCTCGGCAACGGCCACGTCCGCTCGCGCGCGGGAGACGAGGCGCTCTTCGAGCTCGACCTCTCGTACAAGGTGCAGGTCGAAGCGGGGGGCATCGCGCAGGTCGTCGGGATGGCGCGCGACTTCGCCGCCGGCGAAAAGCTGGTCGTCTGTCTCGGCGACAACATCTTTGAGCACGCGCAGGCCGACGCGATCGCAGCGTGGGGCGACGGCGCGATGGTCTTCGTCAAGGACGTCCCGGACCCGGAGAACTTCGGCGTCGTCGCCTACGCCGACGACGGCTCCGTCGCCGACATCGTCGAGAAGGCGGGTGTCGTCGACCTCCGCTACGACGCGCCGCCATCGAGCGACGCCGTCGTCGGCCTCTACTGCTACCCGCCGGACGTCTTCGAGATCATCGACAGGCTCGCACCTTCGAGCCGCGGCGAACTCGAGATCACTGACGTCAATCGCGTTTACGCGCAGCGCGGCGATCTCGACGTGCGACAGGTCGAAGGCTGGTGGCACGACGGCGGCAAGCACTGGGGCGACCTCGCAGACCTCGGCAGGCTGATCGAGGAGACCGGGGCGAACAAGTAATGGTCAAGCGGATCCCGCTGGAGCGCCACGACGACGAACGCGGGTACTTCATGGAGCTGATGCGCGCGAGCGCGCTTCCGAAGCCGATCCGCCAGGCAAACCTCGCGCGCTCCGCCAAGGGCGTGATCCGCGCACTGCACTACCACGAGCGCGGGCAGGACGACCTCTTCCTCTGCCTGCAGGGGATGGTCCGCGTCGTCGTCCTCGACCGGGAGAGCGGCGAGACGTTCACCGAGGACATCGGCGACGAGAACCCGGTGGCGCTGTACGTCACCGGCACGAATGCGCACGGCTACGAGGCGCTCACCGACTGTCTCTTCTGTTACTTCGTGACCGAGGAGTACGACCCGGATCGCCCAGACGAGCACGGCGTGCCGTGGGACGATCCGCGCGTCGTCGGCCTCTGGAGCACGCGCTCGCCGATCCTCTCGGAGCGGGACAAGCGCGCAGCATCCTGAACGGCCGGATCCTGATCACGGGCGCAGGCGGCCAGCTCGG
>JBBQQI010000129.1:0-5555 GCA_038216085.1 Gaiellales bacterium
CTCAAGCGTGGACATGAGCCCCGAACGCGGCCGGCACGGCTTCGATTGCGATGTCGATCTCGTCGTCGGTGATGTCGAGATGCGTGACGGCGCGCAGCACGCCGGGATGGATTGTCGGCGAGAGCGCCACCCCTTCGGCACCCATCGCCGCAAGCGCGGCGCCGCCCGTCAGCCCCCGCGAGCCGACATCCAGCTGGACGAAGTTCGTCTGCACGCGCTCCAGGTCGACGGGCAGGCCGGCGGCAGCCCACGCCTCGCCGAGTCGCCGGGCACGCGCGTGGTCGTCGGCCAGCCGCTCGAGGTTGTGGTCGAGCGCAAAGACGCCGGCCGCGGCGACGATGCCGGCCTGCCGCATCGCACCGCCGAACCGATGCTTTTCCATGCGGGCGCGGTGCATCAGCTCGTGCGAGCCGGCGATCAGCGCGCCGAGCGGGCAACCGAGCCCCTTTGAGAGACAGATCACGACGGTGTCGAAGAGTCCGCCGAGCTCTGCGAGCGCGACGCCGGAGGCGAGCGCTGCGTTGAACAGCCGTGCCCCGTCGAGGTGCGGCCTGATCCCGAGCTCTCGCGCCGCCGAGACGATCGCCCGCAGCTCGTCGAGAGGCCAGACCGTGCCACCCGAGGCGTTGTGGGTGTTCTCGATCGCGAGCACCGAGGTGCGAGGCGTGTGGAAGCTGCCGTCGGCGTGCATCGTGGCGTGCAGCTGTTCGACCGAGAGGCGCCCGAGGTGTCCCGGCAGCCCGCGCGTCTGCAGGCCCGAGTGGTAGGCCGCGCCGCCGAGCTCGGAGATCATGATGTGCGCGTTCTGCTCCACGACGAGCTCGGTGCCGCGCTCACCGAGGATCGCGAGCGCGATCTGGTTCCCCATCGTCGCAGTCGGCAGGTAGACGGCTTCTTCGTGGCCGAGCAGCACAGCCGTGCGCCGCTCGAGCTCGAGCACGGTGGGATCCTCGCGCTCCTGCTCGTCCCCCACCTCGGCGCGCGCCATCGCCTCGCGCATCGCCTGGGACGGCTTCGTCTGGATGTCGGAGCGGAGATCGACCACGTTGCGGCAATCTAACGATCCATGACGCTCGATCCGTACACCCTGCCGGACGACCTTCCGGTGCCGGAGGACGACGGAGCGGCCGATCATCTGCCCGGCGCGGTGATCCCCTCGCTCGTCCTCGACTCGTCGCAAGGCCCAGTCGATCTCGCCGAGCTGTGCGCAGAGGTCGGCGTGCTCTACGTCTACCCGCGCACCGGCAAGCCCGGCATCCCGTCGCCGCCCGGCTGGGACGAGTTCCCCGGAGCACGCGGCTGCACGCCGCAGTCGTGCGCATTCCGCGACCACGCGGCGGAGCTCGCCGAGCTGGGCGCCCTCGTCTCCGGGCTCTCCGCCCAGACGCTCGACGATCAGGTCGAGTTCGCGGAGCGAACCCACATGCCCTATCCGGTGATCGCCGACCCCGAGCTGCGGGCCGCGCAGACGCTCGGCCTCCCGACCTTCGAGATCGCAGGCCACCGGCTCTACAGCCGGCTGGCGCTGGTCGCCGTCCGCGGCCGCGTCGAGCAGGTCTTCTACCCCGTGTTCCCGCCCGACCGCAACGCGGGAGACGTCCTCGCGTGGCTGCGGGCTACCGTGTCCTGATGGACATGCAGCTCGTCTCCGAGGCGCTTGCCGACGAGCCCTCGTACCGCGCGCGCCAGGTCTGGGAATGGACCGCGCGCGGCGCCGCCTCCTACGGCGAGATGACGAACGTCTCCGCGCAGATGCGAGCGGTGCTCGAGGAGCAGGTGCCGTTCTCGACGATCGAGCTCGCGCACGAAGCGGTGTCGACCGACGGGACGATCAAGGCGCTCTTCCACACACGTGAGGGCCACCCGATCGAGGCCGTCCTGATGCGCTTCCGCGACGGCCGTCGCTCCGTGTGCGTCTCGTCGCAGTCGGGCTGTCCACTGACGTGCACGTTCTGTGCCACGGGGCAGATGCAGTTCAGGCGGAACCTGACCGAGTGGGAGATCCTCGACCAGGCGCTGCACTTCCGCCGCAAGGAGCCGATCGATCACGTCGTCTTCATGGGCATGGGCGAGCCGATGCTCAACTTCGACGCGGTGCTCGCCGCGGCGCGTCGGCTGCCGGACATCGGTGTCACGCCCAGGCGCACGACGATCTCGACGGTCGGCTGGCTGCCCGGGCTGACGCGCTTCATCGACGAGGTGCCCGAGCCGATTCGCCTGGCGCTGTCGCTGCACTCGCCGAGCGACGCGCAGCGGAGCGAGCTCATGCCGGTGAACGACCGCTATCCCCTCGAGGATGTGCTCGCCGAATGCCTGCGCTACTACGGGCTCTACGGCCGCAAGGTGTTCGTCGAGTACGTGATGCTCGACCAGGTCAACGACTCGCTCGCACATGCGCGCGACCTCGCGGCGCTCCTCGACCGTCGCATCTTCAAGATCAACCTGATTCCCTACAACCCGACGGGGATGTACGACGGGTCGTCGCGTGAACGGATCGCGGCGTTCAAGGACGCGCTGCACGAGTCCGGCTTCTCCCCGACCGTGCGGCTCACCCGCGGCCGGGACATCGCGGCCGCCTGCGGCCAGCTCGCCGCGACCTCCTAGGTACGTGCATCGGGCCGCGTCGCGGGCCGGTCTCAGCTGCCCTTGCCGAACTCGGCCGTGTCGACCGAGTCGAGATACGTCCCGTCGGGCGCGTAAAGCACGAAGTGGACGAGGTACGGCGTCACGACCTTGCTGACCGGAATCTCGACCGACTCGCGTGTGGTGACGACCTTCCGCGTGGTCACATAGCGCCGGACAACGCGCTCCGCCTGGGACTCGCTGCCGAGCAGCGCATCGACGAGGCCCCATTCGAGCACGAGGTGCTTTCCGGGCACGCCGCCGACGCTGATCTGCGCAGAGGCAGTGACGACCTTCGCTCCGGTTGCGACATCGGGCATGGAGACGTTCGCGACCAGACCGCCCTTGGCTTCGGAGACGCCCGACCCGCCCGCGTTCTTTGCGCCGCCGCACGCCGTCAGGAGCAGCGCAACACCGGTGACGATCGTGATCTGGGCAGCCCGCACTGCGGCCATTGTTCCGGTTTCTCGTGTCGCCGATATCTGACATGCGCGTCATAGCGCCGTTTGCCGGCCCACGCGACGGTGCCACGGCTCGTCGGGCACGGTGGGCGCTACCCTCCTCCCCCGTGCCGAAAGCAGCCCTCGCCTATCGGAATGACCTCCGCAACGTCGCCATCGTCGCCCACGTCGACCACGGCAAGACGACGCTCGTCGACGCGATGCTCTGGCAGTCCGGCTCGTTCCGGGAGAACCAGGACGTCAACGAGCGCGTCATGGACTCGGGCGATCTCGAGCGCGAGAAGGGGATCACGATCCTCGCGAAGAACACGTCGGTTCAGCGCGGCGACGTCAAGATCAACATCATCGACACGCCCGGGCACGCGGACTTCGGCGGCGAGGTGGAGCGCGGCCTGACGATGGTCGACGGGATCCTGCTGCTCGTCGATGCCTCCGAGGGGCCGCTGCCGCAGACGCGCTTCGTGCTGCGTAAGGCGCTCGAGAAGCGCCTTCCCGTCGTGCTCGTCGTCAACAAGGTCGATCGGCCCGATGCTCGCGTCGAGGAGGTCGTGAACGAGGTCTACGAGCTCTTCCTCGACCTCGATGCAACCGAATCCCAGATCGAGTTCCCGATTGTCTATGCGGTTGCGCGCGACGGCCGCGCGGGTCTCGAACCGGAAGCGCTTGCGGACGACCTCGAGCCGCTCTTCGAGACTCTGATCGAGACGATCCCGGCGCCGTCCTACGACCCCAACCATCCACTCCAGGCGCTCGTCACGAACCTCGACGCGTCCGCGTACGTTGGCCGGCTCGCGCTCCTGCGCGTCCGGCACGGGACGCTGAAGAAGGGCCAGCAGATCGCGTGGTGCCGCGCGAACGGCGAGATCGAGAACGCGCGCGCGACCGAGCTCTTCATCACCAAAGCCCTCGATCGTGTCCCTGCCGACGAGGCGGGGCCTGGCGAGATCGTCGCGCTCGCAGGCCTGCCGGAGGTGACGATCGGCGAGACGATCGCCGATCCGGACGACCCGCGCCCGCTGCCCGTGACCTCCGTCGACGAGCCGAGCCTCTCGATCACGTTCGGCATCAATACCTCGCCGCTCGCTGGCACCGAGGGAACCCGGCTCACCGCAAGCCAGGTCAAGCAGCGCCTCGATCAGGAGCTCGTCGGCAACGTCTCGCTGCGTGTGCTCCCCACGCCGCGCCCGGACACCTGGGAGGTACAGGGACGTGGCGAGCTCCAGCTCGCGGTGCTCGCCGAGATCATGCGGCGCGAGGGATTCGAGCTGACGATCGGCAAGCCCGAGGTGCTCGTCCGCGAGATCGGCGGCAAGCGTCACGAACCGGTCGAACGTGTGGCGATCGACGTCCCGGAGGACTACGTCGGGGTCGTCACCCAGCTGCTCGCCCTCCGGAAGGGCCGTCTGCAGCAGATGGTCAACCACGGCACCGGCTGGGCGCGCATGGAGTACCTGGTGCCTGCGCGCGCCCTGATCGGCTTCCGCACCGAGTTTCTCACCGAGACGCGCGGCGCCGGGATCATGCACCACGTCTTCGAGCGCTGGGAGCCCTGGTTCGGCGAGCTGCGGACGCGCCCGACCGGCAGCCTCGTCGCCGACCGCCGCGGCGCCGCGACCGGCTTCGCGATCGAGAACTTGCAGGAGCGCGGGTCGCTGTTCATCGCGCCCACCGACGAGCTCTACGAGGGGATGATCGTCGGTGAGAATGCCCGGCGAGAGGATCTCGACGTCAACGCCTCGAAGCCGAAGAAGCTGACGAACATGCGCGCTTCCTCGGCCGACGAGTTGATCCGCCTGATCCCGCCGCGGCCACTCTCACTCGAGCAGGCGCTCGAGTTCATCCGCGACGACGAGTGCGTCGAGGTGACGCCGAAGTCGATCCGGCTGCGGAAAGTCGAGCTCACGAGCTCGAAGCGCTCGACGCTGGCCTCGAAGGCCAAGCGTGAACGCGCATCCGTCTCCAGCTGAGCAGGCGGGTCGAAAGGGCAGCAGGTGAAGCAGTGGGGTGAACCACCGATCGGGTACTTGGTCAAGTGCCCTTGATCGATCACAGTCATGCAGCAATCCCCGAGATCACGCGGAGGCCCGGTGCGGCGGGGCCTCCGATCTCGTCCCCCTAGCGGCACTCGAAGGAGCGGCATGATTCAAACAGAGCTGCGGCGCAAGTTCCGCAAGATCCACACAGGCGGGCTCTTCTTCCGTCTGATCACGCGGTAGCCCCGGCGGCACGAGGGCACACCAGGACGAAGACAGCGCTGCGCAGGCTCCGTCGGGCGGGACGGAGCCTGCACATGAGGGTGCTGGTGTTGAACTAGGTTGTCGGACCCCTAGGAGGCGGTCGCGAGCAGGGCGGTGCAGCTCGCGAGACCGCGCTTCTCGAGGTAGCGCTGGTGGTAGTCCTCGGCCTCCCAGAAGGGCGGCGCGTCTTCGATCGACGTTGCGACCGGACGGCTGAGCCGCTCCTGAACACGCG
>JBBQQI010000130.1:0-5323 GCA_038216085.1 Gaiellales bacterium
GGTGGAGGCCAACCTGCGACTCGTCGTCTCGATCGCCAAGCGCTATCGCAACCAGGGCCTCCCGTTTCTCGACCTGATCCAGGAGGGCACGATCGGGCTCGTCCGCGCCGCCGAGAAGTTCGACTGGCGCAAGGGCTACAAGTTCTCGACCTACGCGACGTGGTGGATCCGCCAGGCGGTCGCACGGGCGCTCGCCGACAAAGCGCGCACGATCCGGATGCCTGTGCACGTCGTCGAGAAGTTGAACAAGATCATGCGCACCGAGCGCAAGTTGCGCGCCGAGCGCGGCCGCGAGCCGTCGAACGAGGAGATCGCACTCGATCTCGACATGAGCCTCGAGGAGGTCGAGTCGATCCGCCGCACGTCGCAGACGCCGGTGTCGCTCGAGAAGCCGGTTGGGGACGAGGAGGAGTCGGAGTTCGGCCAGTTCCTGGAGGACGACTCGACACCGCTTCCCGACGAAGCCGCGGACACCGCGTTCCGCGCGGAGGCGCTCACCAAGTGCCTCAGCTCGCTCAGCTACCGCGAGCGGCGCGTGCTCGAGCTCCGTTACGGCCTGAACGGCGAGCAGCCACGCACACTCGACGAGGTCGGACGTGCGTTCGAGGTCACCCGCGAACGGATCCGGCAGATCGAGAACCAGGGCCTGAAGAAGCTGCGAGCGCTGGCCGAGTCGCAGAAGCTCCGCGACGTCGCGTAGGGACCGCCCCAGCACGATCGACGCACGGTAGGCTCGCCGCTGATGGCTGACGACTGGTTCGACGAGCTCGCAGAGCTGCTGCGCATCCCTTCGATCAGCGCCGATCCCGCGCACGCTGCCGACGTCAAGGCGGCCGGCGAGTGGGTGTGCCGCTTCATCCGCGACGCCGGCGGCGAGTGCGAGCTGCTCGACTGGCACGGCCAGCCGCTTGCGATCGGTGAGATCCGCGCGTCGGCGAACGCCGAGGGCGCGCCGACGGTCATTTGCTACGGCCACTTCGATGTTCAGCCGCCCGACCCGATCGAGCTCTGGGAGAGCGACCCGTTCGAGCCGGAGATCCGTGGCGACTACCTCTACGGCCGCGGCGCCGTCGACGACAAGGGCCAGCTCTACATGCTGCTGAGCGGGGCGCGTGAGCTTGCGCGCGCGGGCGAGTTGCCGGTCAACGTGCGCTTCTGCTGCGACGGCGAGGAAGAGACCGGCGGCCACTCGATCGTCGAGTACCTCGAAGCGGATGAGCGCGGCGCGGACGCGGCGATCATCTTCGACAGCGGCATGATCGGCCGCGATGTGCCGGCGTTCAATCTCGCGACGCGCGGCATGGCGTACTTCCACATCACGTTGCGGACGGGTGAGCGAGACCTGCACTCCGGGATGTACGGCGGTGCGGCGCTGAACGCGGCGCATGCGCTGATCCGCACGCTCGACGCATTGATCGCGCACGACGGCCTCCTCGTCGAGCCGCTCCGCAAGGGCATCGCCGCCCCGACGGCCGCGGAGCTCGCCTGCTGGGCGGAGTTGCCAATCGGCGCGGACGAGCTCGCCGACCAGGGAGCGCGGGCGAAGGACGGCGCCGCAGCCGAGGACTTCTACGTCCGCACGTTCGCCGAGCCGGCGCTCGACGTGAACGGCATCGCGACGGGCTCGCCGCACCTGCAGAAGACGGTGCTGCCCGTCGAGGCGGTTGCAAACGTGTCGATCCGCCTCGCACCCGGCCAAACCGTGGAGGAGATCGCACCCGAGGTGGAGCGGCTGCTGCGGGAGGCGGCGCCCGACGGCGCCGACCTCGAGGTCGACATGTGGTCGTCGTCCCCGCCCGGGCTCGTGTCACCGGACGCGAAGGCTGTCCAGCTCGGGCTCGATGCATTCGAGCGGGCACTCGGCCGGCGGCCGGTTCTCGTCCGCTCGGGCGGGACGCTGCCGATCGTCCCGGCCCTCGCCGACAACGGCATCCCGACGGTGGTCACGGGCTTCGGCCTGCCCGACTCGCAGATCCACTCGCCGAACGAGCGGCTCGTGGCGGCGTACGTGCCGCAGGGCATCGCCGCAGCGCGCGAGCTCTTCCTGGCCTTCGCACAACTTTGATCGATCTTCACTCGCATGTCCTGCCGGGCCTCGACGACGGGGCAGCGGACGTCGAGGAGGCGCTCTCGATCTGCCGCGCGGCGGCGGCCGACGGCACCTTGGTGCTGGCGGGGACGCCGCACGTGCGCCACGACCACGCCACGACGGCCGCCTCGATGGAGGCGGCGCTCGCGCTCCTGCAGCGGGCAGCGGGCGACCTGATCCGTCTCGTCCCCGGCGGTGAGCTCGATCTCGCCGAGCTCGACCGTCCGCTGCAGGAGCTGCGCCGCTTCGGTCTCGGCGGCAACCCGGAGTACCTCCTCGTCGAGACGCCGTACACGGGCTGGCCGCTCGATCTCGGCGAGAAGCTCTTTCGGTTGCGCGCCGCGGGGATGACGCCGGTGCTCGCGCATCCCGAGCGCAATCACGAGGTGCAGTCGCGACCGGAGTTGCTCGAGCCACTCGTCGCCTCCGGGATGCTCGTTCAGATCACCGCGGCGTCCGTCGAGGGCCGCATCGGCGACCGCTCGCGCGCGACGTCGAGGACGCTCCTCGAGCGTGGGCTCGTGCACCTGATCGCGAGCGATGCGCACGCGCCCGCGGTGCGTGCGATCGGCCTGAGCGGCGCGGCGCGCGCGGTCGGCGACGACGACCTGGCGCGGTGGCTGACGGTGAGCGTGCCCGGCGCGATCGTCGACGGCAGTGCGATGCCACCGCGGCCGGAACCTTCCCGGCCGCGGCGGCGCTTCTTTCGACGCTGACGCTCGTTAGGAGTTCTGCGTCGCCGGGTTGCCCGGCTCGTGGTCGCCGACGTGGTTCGCCGGAGTCGCCTCGACCTGGGCAAGCGTCGATGCGCGGGGCGCGCGGATCCGGACGGTGATGCGATCGCCGGCCTTCAGCTTCGAGGCGTCGATCACGGTCGGGACCTTGCCCTGCCAGAGCAGGAAGATCGTGCCGGTGTCGTAGCTGAACGTCTGGTCGGCGGACTGGCCGATCAGCGAGCGGAGCGCACGGCGGTTGCCTGCCCTGACGTGCAGTGCAAGCTGGCCGCCTGACTGCGGGCCGGCGACCGTGCCGACATAGAGATACAGCGGCTTGCCCGGAGCCGTGGGCTTGTCGCCGCGGTCCCCGATGATCCCGGCCGGGTTGGCCTCGATCTCGGCCAGCGTCGCGTCGTCCTTGCCGCGGACGTTGACGTTGACCCAGTCGCCCTGCTTCAGGTCGGCGGTGGAGCCGACGGTCGGGATGCCGTTGTGCCAGAGCAGGACCTCGGTCCTGGCACCGACGGTGAACGTCTGGTTCTGGCTCTGGCCGAGCAGTGCGCGGAGCGCGGCGTTGTTGCCGCCCTCGACCTGCAACTGCACCGAGCCGGCGCTTGCGGCGAGCAGCTCGCCACGGAACTGGTAGAGCCGGCCCCTGTCGCCGCCGGATGCGGTGGCCGCAACCGACGCGCCGACGAGCGCGACGAGTGCGAGTGTGGTGATGAGACGGTGCTTCATGTGCTGGAACCTCCTGGGATGGTTCGCGCTGGGTGTTCGCGCTGTTGACGTACCTGACCATCGCCGCCACCGCTCAGCGGAGCGTCTCGGTGAGGTAAAACGCAGGCAAAGCGTCATCCCCCTTACCAGGGAGGCGGGTTGTGCACCCAGCGCCCGCCGACCATCGTCGCCACGACCTGCGCATCGAGGTCGTCCCAGGGGTCGCGGTCGAGCACGACCAGGTCGGCGAGCTGGCCGGGGATCAGCGTGCCCCGGCGGCGCTCGTCCCGGGCGAGCCACGCCGGCGCGACGCAGGTGGCATGGAACGCCTGCTCGACGCTGAGCGCCTGCTCCGGGTGCCACGCCTCGCGCCCGTCGTTTGTCCGGCGAACCCCGGCGCGGATCCCAGCCAGCGGGTCGAGCTCCTCGATCGGTGCGTCGCTCCCGTTCACAAGCACAGCCCCCGAGTCGAGCAGCGAACGGAACGCGTAGGCGCCGTCGGTCTTGCCCGCCCAGAACTGATCTGCCATGTCGCGGTCCGAGGGGGCGTGGGAGAACTGCACCGAGCACGTGACGCCGAGCTCTGCGAAGCGCGGGAGATCCTCGGGCGAGAGGAGTTGCGCGTGCTCGATGCGCTGGCGCAGGCCCCGCGGCCCCCAGGCGTCCTTCGTCTGCTCGAAGGCGTCGAGCGCCTCGCGGTTTGCCCGGTCGCCGATCGCGTGCACGCCGACCGGGAAGCCTGCCTCGGCGCCGCGCCGTGCGATCTCGGCGAGCTCCTCGCCGCTCGTGATCTGGACGCCGCTGCCGTCGAGCATCCACGCCGTCTGGGAGCCGAGGGTGCCGTCCATGAAGACCTTCAGGTACCCGAGCTTCACGAGCTGGCTACCGAAACCGGATCGCAGCCCAACCGAGACAGCGTCGTCGAGCCGGTCGTGCGGGATCGACTGCCAGACCCGTAGCGACAGCAGGCCGCGCTCCTCGAGCTGCTGCCAGAGCCGCAGCGCGCCGAGCCAGCCGTCCTTGTCGTGCACCGCGGTGACGCCGCGCGTGTTGGCGAGCCGCACGCCCAGGCGCATTGCCGTCAGATACTCCTCGTCGGGGACGATCATGTGGCGCTCCTTGAAGCGCCAAGCAGCCTCCTCGCGCAGCACGCCGGTCGGCTCGCCGGCAGCGTCTCGCTCGACGACTCCGCCTGAGACCTCGAGGTCGCCGCCGGCGCGCGCGAGTGCCGCGGTATTCAGCCAGATCGAGTGGTAGTCCTTCGCGATCATCGCCGCCGGCGTCTCGCCGGTGAGCCGGTCGAGCTCCTGCCGCGTCGGTTCGGCCTGTGGCTGCCAGTCGCCGCTGCGCCAGCCGTACCCGCGCAGCCAGCGGTCGCCCTCCGCAGGCGGAGCGGTGCGAATGCGCTCGAGCGCCTCCGCAAGTGACGAGCAGCCGTCGAGTGAGATCTCGTGCTGTGCCATCGCCCAGGTCGGGAAATGGACGTGCGAGTCGGTGAAGCCGGGCAGCACGACCAGCCCGCCGAGGTCGACGACCTCTGGCGAGGCGAGCGCCGTCTCGTGCACGCCGACGCCGCCGGCGATCAGCCCGCCCGCGATCGAGAGCGCCCGCTGGGTCGGCACCTGTGGGTCCAGCGTGCGGATGAGGCCGTTCGCGAGGATCACGTCGGGCAGAATCTACGCATGTTCGATCACGTGACGATCCGGGTGGCTGACCTGGCCGCAAGCAGAGCCTTCTACGCGCTTGCGCTCGGCGAGCCGACGTACGAGAGCGAGGGCTTCATCGCGTGGGGCGACTTCGC
>JBBQQI010000131.1:0-5309 GCA_038216085.1 Gaiellales bacterium
AGACGATCGAGCCGTCGGACGGGTAGGCGAACGCGCCGCCGACCGACGGCGTCGCGTTCGGTGGGGAGGTGACCGACGCGGTTCCTCCGCCCGTGCCGCCCGCCGGTGAGACCCGGATCGCCCAGGCGGTCGCGGCGGCGCCGGGAGCGTGCCCGGGCCCCTGCGCCCCGGCCGAGCCGAAGGCCAGGAGCGCGAACGGCAACAGCAGGACGAGGCGGCGCACGACACCTGATTCTGCCAGGGATCCTGGACTTCCTCCGTTCCGATCCTACCTGAGAATGATTCTCAGGTAGGATCGGGACGTGGAACAGCACGCACTGAGCCTGCCGCCGAACACCCGCGTCACTCCGCAACGCCGCGCCGTCCTGGACGCGATCGCGTCGTTTCGCGACCGCTTCACACTCGTCGAGCTCTACGACCGCTCCCGCGAGACCGAGCCCACGCTCGGCCTCGCCACCGTGTATCGCACGATCGAGCTGCTGCGCCGGACGGGCTCGATCAGGCCGCTCGAGACCGACGGCCGGCCCACCTACGTTCGCTGCCACGCGGGCCACCATCACCACCTCGTCTGTACGACCTGCGGCTCCGTCGAGGAGACCGAGCTCTGCGCGGCCCCCTCGGCTGCCGAGGTGCGGCGGCGGCACGGCTTCCGCACCGAGACGCACCAGGTCGACATCTACGGCACCTGCGCCAAGTGCGCAGCATGATTCCCCTCGCCTGGATTGCGATCCCGCTCGCGGGGCTGACGACGCTCTCGACGATCGCAGGCGGGCTCGTGGCGATCAAGGTCAGGAGCGAGCTGCAGACGCTGATCGCCCTGACCGGCGGCATCGTGGTCGCCGTCGCGCTCTTCGACGTGCTGCCTGAGTCGTTCGACTCCGTCGGCGACGGGCGCAAGGTCTCGTGGCTCGTCGGGGCCGGCTTCCTCGCCTTCTTCCTCGCCGAGCGGGCGCTCGTGCTCCATCACCGCGACGACGCCGAGCACGCCCGCGCACATCACCGCATCGGCGTGCTCGGGGCGACCGGCCTCTCGATCCACAGCTTCATCGACGGCCTCGGCATCGGTCTCGCGTTCCAGGTCAACACGTCCACCGGCGTGCTCGTGTTCATCGCCGTCGTCTCGCACGACTTCGCCGACGGCATGAACACCGTGGCGTTCATCCTGCGCCAGGGCGGCGAGCTTCGCTCGGCGGTGCGCTGGCTCGCACTCGACGCCGCCGCTCCGCTGATCGGCGCGATCGTCGGCAACTCGTTGTCGGTGAACGGGCGGCACCTCGGCTACCTGCTCGCCGTGTACGCCGGCTTCTTCCTCTTCATGGGCGCGACCGACCTCCTGCCCGAGGCTCACGCGCACCCCTCGTTCAGGCGCGTCGCGCTGACGGTCGCCGGCTTCGTCTCGACCGCCGGGATCGCCTACGTGGCCTCGCGCTAACCGAGCTGCTTCTTGGCGAACTCGCGGAAGCGCTCCCTCGCCGCGTCGTCCGGGCCCACCGGCTCGTACTCCGCGTAGCGGGGATCGGCCGCGACCTCTTCAGCGACGGCGTGCAACTCGTCGACCACAGCCTGGTGGTGGGCCGGCTCCCGGAGCAGCGCCTCGATCCACGTTTCGGTGCCGTCGTAGGCCGGGACGTCGTTCTCGACGAGCAGCTGGCCGAGCAGGATCCCAACCCGGATGTAGGCGAACGTGCGGAACGCGAGGATCGTGTGCGGGCTCGAGACCAGCCTGTCGATCTCGGGGTGATCGGCCTGCACCTGCGCGACGATCGAGCCGATCGGCTCGTCGACGAGCGGGATCCAGAGGTCGCCGGGATCGCTCATCTGGCGAAGTGTTCACGATTCACGCCGCGCCCGCCAGGCGATCTGCCCGGCGCTGAGCACCAGGAACAGGCCGAAGAGCCGCCGGAGAGCGCTCTCGGGCAGCGCCTCGGCCACGACGACGCCGCCCTGGACGCCGAAAATCGACGCAACCCCGATCGCGAGCGCGGCCCGCACGTCGACGTTCCCGTACCGGCGCTGGCGCCACGAGCCGACGATCGCGGTCGGCAGGATCGCGAGCAGCGACGAGGCCTCCGCGTGCAGCTGCGTCAGGCCGAGCCCGAGCGCGAGGGTCGGTACGAACAGGATTCCCCCACCCACTCCGAAGAGGCCCGCGAGCACGCCGCCGAGCAGGCCGATCAGTGCGACGAGGACGAGGGTCATACGAGCAGCCTTGCCCCGACGAGCGCCAGGAGGATCGCGAACCCGCGGGCGAGCTGCCGCACCGGCACGCGCTGCTGCAGGGCGGTTCCGGCGAGCACTCCCACGACAGCCGGGATCCCGACGAGCGCCGCCGCACCCGGCTTCAGCTCGCCGTGCAGGCCGTAGGTGATCGCCCCCGCGACCGACGAGATCAGGATCGCGGCCAGCGACGTGGCCGCCGCGCGGCGCTGGTCGAATGTGAAGAGGAGCACCAGCAGCGGCACGATCACGATGCCGCCACCGACGCCGAAGAGCGCGCCGAAGAACCCCGCGACCAGGCCGATGCCCCCGAGCTTCACGAGCGTCACACCGCCTACTCTACGAACGTGGACGCGCTGAGCCTGATCGCCTCGGAGCCCAGGGCCGCGGCGATCTTCCTCGACGTCGACGGCGTGCTCGCGCCGATCGTCGGCCGGCCGGAGGATGCGCTCGTGCCTGCGGCCACGCGCGCCGAGCTCGAGCGGCTGGCAGGCCGCTACGGCCTGGTGGCCGCGGTGACGGGGCGGGGGAGCGAGGTTGCGCGCGCGATCGTCGGCGTCGAATCGCTGACCTACGCCGGCGAGCACGGCCTCGAGCTCGATCCGCGCGCGCGAGAGTGGGCGCCCCGGATCCACGAGTTCGCTGCGGGAGTCGGGTGGGGCGAGGTCGAGCTGAAGCCGCTCAGCGCCGCGTTTCACTACCGCACCGCCGCCGATCCCGGGCTCGCGCGTCAGCAGCTCGAACCGGTCTCCGCAGCCGCGCTCGACCTCGGGCTGCATACGCGCTGGGGTCACATGGTGCTCGAGGTGCTGCCGCCGATCGACGTCTCGAAAGGGACGGCGGTGCGCGCGCTGCTCGGGCGGAGCGGGCTGCAGCGCGCGCTCTACGCCGGCGACGACACGACCGACCTCGACGGCTTCGCCGCGCTCGACGGGCTCCACCTCGCGGTGCGCGTCGCGGTCGTCTCCGCCGAAGGACCACGCGAGCTCGCCGAGCTCGCCGATGTGACCGTCGGCTCGACGGACGAGTTCGCCCAGCTCCTGCGGCGTCTTTAGAGCCCGAGCCGCTCGCGCAGCTGCCGCGACTGGCGCCGGGCCACGTCCAGCTCGGTCTTCTCCGAGTCGGCGAGCTGCAACCTGAAGCGGTCGGACGCTGCACGTCGCACGCCCGCGACCTTCGCGAGGTTGACGAGGTGCGAGCGATGGATGCGCGCAAAGCGGGCGCCGAGCCGCTCCTCGAGCTCGCCGAGCGAGGCAGTGCACAGGTACGAGCGGTCGTACGTGTGCACCCGGCTGTAGTCGCCGTCAGCCTGCACGTAGTGCACCTGGTCGAAGTCGAGCAGTTCGGTGCCCGCGCCCGAGACGACCGGGATCTTCTCGACCGGCGAGACGTTCTCGGAGGTTCGCTCGCGCAAGCGCTCGATCACGCGTGCGAGCCGCTCCGGGTCGACGGGCTTCAGGAGGTAGTCGAACGCCTCGACCGCAAACGCCTCGACCGCGTAATGCGCATACGCAGTGACGAAGACGACCGCCGGCGGTTCACGCCGCTCGCGCACGAGCGGCGCGGCCTCGACTCCCGTCAGGCCCGGCATCTCGACGTCGAGGAAGATGACGTCGTACTGGAGATCGCGGGCAAGCTGGATCGCCTCCGCGGCGCTCGCCGCCTCGCCGACCACCACCACATCTGCATGCTCGGCAAGCAGGTAGCGCAGCTCCGAGCGCGCGGGCGACTCGTCGTCGACGAGCAAGGCCCTGATCAAGAAAGAGGTACCTCGAGCCGAACGACCGTGCCGAACGGGAACGAGCGCAACCGCACCTTCTCGCCGTAGTGGGCCTGCAGGCGTCCGTTCACGTTCGCGAGACCGAGCCCGGTGCCCTCGCCGACGCCCGACTCGAGCACGCGCTCGATCGCGTCGCGGGCGATCCCGCGGCCGTCGTCGCGCACCGTCACGCGTAACCGGCCCCGCCGGATGCGAGCGCGGACGAGCAGGTGCAGCGGCCGGTCGGTCTTGCCGTGCTTGATCGCGTTCTCGACGAGCGGCTGTACGAGGAGCGGCGGCAGGCGCACTGCGAGCGCATCCGGCGCCGCGTCGATCTTCACCGCGAGCTCGGCGCCGAAGCGCGCCTGCTCGAGCTCGAGGTAGCTGCGCACGTGCCGCAGCTCCTCTTCGAGCGTGATGAACTCGCCGGGCCGTGCGAGCCTGCTGCGCAGGTGGTCGGCGAACGCGAGTACGAGCCTGCGCGCGCGCTCCGGCTCGGTGCGGATGAACGCGGCGATCGTGTTGAGCGCGTTGAAGACGAAGTGTGGCTCCATCTGAGCCTGCAGCGCAGTCGTGGTCGCCGCAGTGATCTCCGAGAGCTGCAGCTGCGCCGACAGCTGGTTGCCGAGCAGCTCGAGCGTCTCGACGGCTCCCTCGTCGAGCGGCGAGCCGGCGGTCGCGAACGCGACGACTGCGCCGGCTGGCCCGTCCATCATCTGCAGCGGCACGACGGCGACGGCGCCGAGCGGGCACGCAGGGTGGGTGCACTCTGTGCGGATCCCGAGCGGCGCGAGCAGCGGCGTACCGCGAGCGATCGCTTCGTAGACCGGCCTGATCGGCTGGTCCCCGGCGGCGTGATGGTCGGCGCCCGCGCCGACGAAGGCGAGCACCCGGTTCGTATCGGTGACAGCGACCGCCCCGTAGCCGAGCTTTTCGAACAGCTCGTAGGCAACCGTGCGGGCCGCGCTCTCGGTCAGCCCACGCCGCAGCTCAGGCAGCGTCGCCTCGAGCAATTCGAGGGCCGGAGCCTGGCGCCTCGGCCTGCGCACGCGGGGCATGATCGGATTGTGCACGTCACCGCCGCAACGCTCGCGCCGCTCCGGGCGCGGTACGGAGATCCGGTCGAGCTCGACTGGGTCGGCGACATCACGGAGCGCGAGCACGCGCTCGCGACGTACAACCCGCGCCGGACGCACGACGTGACGCTTTTCATCCTCGATCCGGGCGAGCGGATCGCGTTGATTCGCAAGCCTCACTTCGCCGAGGGAATTTGGCGACCGCCGGGCGGCGGGATCAAGCCCGGTGAGGACTTCGTAGCCGGAGCGGAGCGCGA
>JBBQQI010000132.1:0-4691 GCA_038216085.1 Gaiellales bacterium
CGCGTCGGTGAGGAGCTCGGCATGCCGGAGCGCATGGTCTGGCGGCAGCCGTTTCCCGGCCCGGGGCTCGCGATCCGCATTATCGGCGACGTGACCGAGGAGCGCCTCGAGACGCTGCGCGATGCCGACGCGATCCTGCAGGAGGAGGTGCGCCGCGCCGGCCTGTACCGCGAGCTGTGGCAGTCGTTCTGCGTGCTGCCCGCCATCCGCTCGGTCGGCGTTCAGGGCGACTCGCGCACCTACGGTTATCCGATCGCGATTCGGGCAGTGACGTCCGAGGACGCCATGACCGCCGACTGGGCGCGGCTGCCCTACGACCTGATCGAGCTCGTCTCGTCGCGGATCATCAACGAGATCCCCGCCGTCAACCGCGTCGTGCTCGACGTGACGTCGAAGCCTCCCGCCACCATCGAGTGGGAGTAGCGACCCCGCCGTACCGGATCGAGACCGAGCGTCTCGTGCTCCGCTGCTGGGAGCCCGAGGACGCGCCGCTGATGAAGGAGGCTGTCGATGCGAGTCTCGAGCACCTGCTGCCGTGGATGCCGTGGGCGCGGTTCGAGCCGCAAACGCTCGACGACAAGATCGAGTTGGCGCGGACCTTCCGCGGCGAGTTCGACCTCGGCACGAACTTCATCTACGGCGTCTTCGAGCCCGACGAGTCTCGCGCCCTCGGCGGGAGCGGGTTGCACCCCCGCGGCGGTGAGCAATCTCTCGAGGTCGGCTACTGGATCCGCGCCGACTCGATCGGCCAGGGGCTCGCGACGGAGGTCGCAGCTGTGCTGACGAGGGTCGGCATCGAGCAGTGCGGCCTCGTGCGCGTGGACATCCAGGTCGATCCGGCGAACGAGCGCAGCCTGGCGATCCCGCGCAAGCTCGGCTTCGTCGAGGAAGGAACGTTTCGCCGCCGCTTGCCGCCGAGAGAGGAGAGCGGCCAGCGTCGCGACGCGCTGCAGTTCTCGCTGCTCGCCGAAGAGCTCGCAGAGTCACGGTGCATGGAGTTCGCCTACGTCGCCTACGACGCCCTCGGCCGCGAGCTCTCAGTTTGAGCGGCTATGGGCCGCCGCGGACGTAGACCACCTGGCCGCTGACGTAGCTTGCATCCTCGGAGCAGAGGTAGGCGATTGTCCCGGCGACGTCCTCGGGCTGGCCGACGCGGCGCAGCGGCACGTCCTTCGAGACCGCCTCCATGAACTGCTCGAACGGCACGCCCATCCGGTCGGCCGTCTGCTGCGTCATCGCGGTCGCGATGAATCCCGGCGCCACGCAGTTGACGTTGACGTTGAACGGGCCGAGCTCGATCGCGAGCGTCTTCGTCATTCCCTGGAGGCCGGCCTTCGCCGTCGAGTAGTTGGTCTGCCCGCGGTTCCCGAGCGCCGAGGTCGACGAGATGAGCACGATCTTGCCGCTCTTCTGGTCGACCATGTGCTTCTGGGACGCGCGCACCGCGTAGAACGAGCCCTTGAGATGCGTGTCGATGACGGAGTCCCAGTCGTCGTCGCTCATCTTGAAGAGCATGTTGTCGCGGATGATCCCGGCGCAGGCGACCAGGATGTCGAGCGAGCCGCCGTTTGCGACCGCCGCCGCGACCGCAGCCTCGACGTCTTCTCGCTTCGTGACGTCGCAACGGACAGCGTGACCACCGATCTCCTTGGCCGTCTCCTGCGCGACCGCCTCGTCGAAGTCGGCGACGACGACTGTCGCCCCCTCCGCAGCGAGTCGCCTTGCTGTCGCGGCGCCGATGCCCTTCGCGCCACCCGTCACGAGCGCTGTCTTTCCCTGGAATCTCATGCAGGCGACCATATACATCGCTCGCCCGCGGGCGGTTAGCCAGGCAGAACGACGGGTGGATACCTCGCTCGCACGGTGTCCACGTATGCGGCGAGGCGATCCGCGAGTGAGGCGTCGTGGATCTCCAGCACGTTCTCGGCGTTCTTCTCGCCGCTCCTCGACAGGTTGAAAGACCCGACGAAGACCGTGTCGTCGCAGATCGTGACCTTCGCGTGCATGTAGTCGTGGACGGTGCCGGCACCGTAGGGCGTCGATTCCTTGCCGGTGAACGGGCCTGCCATCACCTGGCGCAAGAGCGGCAGCTTCCACGAAACGTTTCCGTTGACGCTCCACTGCTCGACGACCTGGCGGATCTGGGTCGCGTCGATGCAACCTGCCAGATCGACGGTCTGGTCGGCGATCACCTGCGCGAGCGTTCCGAGCACGGGGCCCGTCGTGATCACCGGCGAGCAGATGCGCACGCGCTTGCGGGCTCTGCGGATCAACTTCGCGATGCGGGCCGAAAGATCTTCGCCGTGACCCGGGGTGAACCACGCGCTGACGCCGGCCTCCTCGCGCGGATCGACGAAGCCGCTGCGCATCACGTCATCGGTTGTCCAGAGCTGTTCGAAGTCCAGCATGAACGCGTGCGCGATCGCCGGCGACTCGACGACGGCGACGACGTTCTCCTGACGCGACCACGCGTCGTCCGTCCAGTTGAGCGACCCCGTCCAGACGGTCGACGCGTCGCGGACCACGTACTTGTGGTGCATCAGATCCGGCACCCCTGCAATTGCCTTGCCCTCGACCGGGAGGGCCGCGATCATCGCGACGTCCGGCTCGGCCGGGGGTGGCACCGGGATCGGATTCGCGTGGTCGACGTTGTAGATGAACCGTGTGCGCACGCCGCGAGCATCGGCGCGTCGGAACGCGTCGCCGACGATCGCCGCGGTCTCGGCTCCGAGATTGAAGTCGTACTGCGCGAGGTCGAGTGAGTGCTGCGCGCCGTCGAGAAACTCGGCGACGGCGCCGGCGATCTCCGTGGGCTGCTGTCCCCCGTCGGTCAACGTCCTGATCGAGATGTGGTCGTTGGCCGACAGACGGTCGTTCTACCGTGTCGGCCCACCGCGTGCGGCGGTTGCGTGAACCCGCGTGATTGAATCGGCGCGTGGCACCGATCCGGCGCAACGCCTTGCTGCTCGCGCTGGGCCTCGTCTTCCAGTCGGGAATGATCCAACTCGCGGTCGCCCTCGGGACCGTCACGATCGTCACGGTCACCGGCATCGAGGGGATTCTCGGGCTCGGCCCGGCGGTGTTCCTGATCGCAGGTGCGCTCGCGGTCGGCCCGGCGGGGCGCATCTCCGACCGCGTCGGGCGGATGCCGGTGATCCGCGCCGGCTTCGTGCTCGGCATGGCGGGACCCGCTGTCACCGCGGGCGGCTGCGCCGCACGCTCCGGCGTGCTCGTGTTCCTCGGCCTCGGCCTGTGCGGCGCCGCCCAGACGATCGTCCTTCTTTCGCGCGCGGCGGCTGCCGAGATGTTCCCGCCGGAGCGCCGGGCCCGTGGCATGTCGATCGTGCTCTTCGGAGTCGTCTCGGGGGCGATCTGGGGACCGCTCGTCTTCGGCCCGATGTTCTCGGGCCGCACGCTGACCCCGCACGACCTCGTCGTCCCGTGGCTCGCCGCCGGCGCGTTCACGGCGGCCGGCTTTGCGATCTCGTTCGGCGTCCGGCCGGATCCGAAGGCGATCTCGGCGGCCTACGGCACCCAGGCAGAGGCAAGCGCGCCGCCGGCGCCGCTGAGCGAGATTCTCCGGCGGCCGGGTGTGTCGACGGCGATGGTCGGTGCCGTGGGTAGCTTCGCGGTCATGGCCGGCGTCATGAACCTCTCCGGGTACGTCGCGATCGGTCACCACCACAGCCAGGGCGACGTATTCACGGTGATCAGCGTCCACATCGTCGGGATGTACGGGCTCGTGCTCGTCGTCGGCGACCTGATCGAACGACTCGGCCGCCAGCGTTCGATCGTGATCGGCCTCGCGATCATGGCGACCGCCAACGCGGGCCTCGTCTGGGCCGGCAGCATCGCCGGCATGAGCCTCGCCCTCTTCGGCCTCGGGCTGGGGTGGTGCCTGGCCTATGTGGCGGCGACGACCACGCTCGTCGACCTGGCGGCCGCGTCTGAACGGGGCCGGCTGATCGGCCTCACCGACCTCCTCTCCTCGATCGGGGGCGCGGCCCTCGCCCTCGGGGGCGGCGTCGTCTACTCCGGCGCCGGCGGCTCTGTCCCTCTGGCCCTGACCGCTGCAGGGCTGACGGTCTTCGCGGGCGCCTGGGTCGCCGGGAACCGGCCGCCCGCCGCCGTCGCCCTGGCGGGGGCAGCGCGCTGAAGGGCTCTGGACGTGTGTCCTTGAAACGCTGCGACGGCGTGGCTGCTACCATTGCCGCCCGGCTGACCCCTGGGTTTGCCGCCTTTTTCTCATGAAGACTTACAACGCCAAGCCCGGTGAGATTCAGCGCGACTGGGTGATCGTGGACGCCGAGGGCAAGACCCTGGGCCGTCTTGCGACCCAGATCGCCGAGCGCCTGCGGGGGAAGACGAAGGCCGTCTACACGCCGCACGTCGACACGGGCGACTTCGTCGTCGTCGTCAATGCCGAGAAGATCTCAGTCACCGGCAATAAGTTGGAAGAGAAGATGTACTACAAGCACTCTGGCTACCCCGGCGGCCTGCGCGAGCGCACACTTCGCGAGCAGCTCGACCGGCAGCCGACCGAAGTCCTCCGCAAGGCCGTCAAGGGCATGCTGCCCCGGAACAAGCTCGGCCGCGCGCAACTGACCAAGCTGAAGATCTACGCCGGGCCCGAGCATCCGCATGAAGCACAGGCCCCGACCACTCTCGAGGTGTAAATGGCCACTCCCGCT
>JBBQQI010000133.1:0-4644 GCA_038216085.1 Gaiellales bacterium
ATCATCTACCGGTTCGGTGCGTTCTCCTCGCAGATCCGGCTGCAGCTCGAGCACGGCGAGGCGGACTACGGGGTCGTCAGCCCGTCGGCGTTTGCCGCGCTCGCGCAGCGCTTCAAGGGTGACCCGCGGCATCTCCTCGTCGTCCAGCAGCCGATCGTCGCGTACCTCGCGCTGAACACCCAGCGTCCGCTGTTCAAGAACAACCCGTCGCTGCGACGCGCGGTGAACTACGCGCTCGACCGCCCGGCGCTCGTGCGGCTCTTCGGGCCGCGCGGCGCGGCGCCCACCGACGAGTACCTGCCGCCGGGCTTCCCCGGCTACCAGGCGCGCCACGTCTATCCGATCGGCGAGCCCGACCTGGCGAAGGCGCGTGCGCTTGCGCGCGGCCACCTGCGCGGCGCACATGCAGTGATGCTCGCCTGTGGCACGCAGGACTGTGCGGAACGCGCGATCGTCGTCGCGGACGCGCTCGGCAAGATCGGACTGCACGTCCGGATCGACACGTCGCCAGGCCAGTTCACGCTCGCAGGCGTACGCGGAACGGCGTTCGACATCGCGGACGTGATCACGCGGCCCGACTACGGCGACCCGTACGGGCTCGTCGACAAGCTGCTCGACAGCCGTGTGATCCGCTCGGTCGGGAACACGAACATCTCCTACTTCGACGACCCGCAGTTCGATCGCACGATCGACGCGGCGCAGCGTCTGACGGGGCTCGCCCGCGACCGTGCCTACGGTCGCCTCGGGCTGGCGGTCGCGCGGACAGAAGCTCCGCTTGCTGCCTACGCGGTCCTGAACGCCCGGGTGTTCGTCTCGGCACGTGTCGGCTGCATCACCTACCAACCGGTGTACGGCCTCGACCTCGCGGGGATCTGCCTCGGTTGAGCGGCTACACTGCTCGCTCGTACAGCGCTCGCGCGTATGCGGCCCATTCGTCTAGTGGCCTAGGACACCGCCCTCTCACGGCGGCGGCACGGGTTCGAATCCCGTATGGGCTATTTCCTCGATTCCCGGCTGCCGGAGACGCTCGATGAGCTCCTTCCGGCGTAGGCCGCCGGTCCCCGGCGACGCGGCTGCCGTCGCCGAGCTCGTGATCGCGTACGAGCGGTCGCTGTACGGAGAGACCGAGTATTCGCTCGGCGACCTCGAGGCGGAATGGGCGTCGCTCGACCTCGCACGCGACGCGCTCGTCCTCCTCGACGGCGAGCGAGTGGTCGGTTTCGGGTCGCTCGACGACCGCGGCGAGCTGTGGCGGATCGACGCATACGTGCATCCCGAGGAGCAGGGCCGCGGCCTCGGCACGGAGCTCGTCGCCGCCCTCGAGGCGACCGCCGCGTCGCGCGGCGCGCGGCGGATTCAGAACGGCGTCGCAGAGCCGGACGAGGCGGGGCATCGCCTGCTCGCCGGGCTCGGCTACCGGCAGGTGCGCGTCTTCCGTGAGCTGCGGATCGACCTCGACGCGCCGCCGGCGCCGCCGGAATGGCCGGACGGGCTCGTCCCGGACGCGTTCGACGCGGATCGCGACGCGGCGGTGTTCCACGCAGCGGAGCAGGAGGCCTTCGCCGATCACTGGGAGTTCCGGCCGCGCGACATCGCGCGGTGGCGCGAGCTGCACGTCGAGACCGAGCGGTTCGACCCGTCGCTCTGGTGCGTCGTGCGCTCGGGCGACGAGGTCGTGGCCGGCGCGATCTGCGAGGCCGACCGCTACGGCGGCGGCTGGGTCTCGGTCCTCTTCACCCGGCGACCGTGGCGCGCGCGGGGCGTGGGCCGCGCGCTCCTCTGTGACGCGTTCCGGAAGTTCCGGGATCGAGGCGAGTCGAGCGCCGGCCTCAGCGTCGACGCCGAGAACACAACGGGCGCTTTCCAGCTGTACGAAAGCGCCGGCATGCGGCCGGTGATGGGCTGGGTGATGCACGAGCAGGACCGCCGGGCTCTCGAGACGCGGCGAGCTCGGCCCTGATCGGACCGGCTCGCCGCCGCGGTGGTTCCATCTCGCGCCCCAAACCGCCAGTCCAAAGCGCAAGAGGTCGTTCCTCCGCACCCTTCACGATCCCGCGTCGAAGACACACTTGCGGGCTGCAGCGGGGCACGGCGGCAAGATCCCTCGATTGGGCGGGCGGGTGCAGGTTCTCCCAGGTGACCGCGTCTGGCGGTCAGAAGGCATAGGGTGTCTCAGCTGGCCCTGTGGCGAGAACCCCGGCTGAAGCCCGATACCGCCGACCGCACTCCTAGAGCGCACGAGGCGCGGGACTAAGGCAAACAGAGTTCGGTTGCGGGGCCAGTTGTTCCCGAGCACCGCCACGGATGAGACGGGTCTTCAAATCGGGCTCGGACTGCGTTAGCGTGTGTTGTCGACGAAAGGGGCGAGCATGCGTATCGAGTCTTCCGTTACGTCGATTTCCTGGATTCCCTCTGAGGCGATCGCCGGGCTGCCGAAACTGCCGTTCGAGGTTGGCATCGGACACTACGATGAGCCGCCGCCGGACAGTCTTCGGCCTGGTGAGCTGGACGTGTTGCGCGATGCAGATCGCTTTCGTGAGGCGAACGAGCTGAAAGCCTGGATCGAGGTCGAAGGCGGCGCGATCGTCGATTGCGGCTATTCCGGCCGCGGCCTTGTTGGCGCGACGACGTTCCGCCTCGGGATCAAGACGCTCCTCGTGCCGGGCGTAGCGTTCGACGTCCTCCAGTCCGAGCCGGAGGTAGGCGCAGATTCGGTTCGCTTCGTCCAAACCGTCGGCGGCCGGGCCGGGTTCCCGGCTCCGCGCCGAGTCAAAGACAAGCCGTTCATTCGAATTCACTCGGCGACCGCGTGGACGACGCTCGCCCTGACGATCAACGCCGACGGGACTTCGCACCATGACCTCGTGGGCGCGAGTTCCTTCCCACGGCACTGGATGTACGACTGCGAGGGCGCACTCTCCAACAAAACGGGTGTCGTCGACTTCAAGGCGTGGTATCGCGAGGCGCACGGCGAGCACACTCCGTGGGGCGACGAGGACTCGGAGGCGTTTGTCACCCAGGCCGAGTCGAAGCTCGAGCGGCAGCTCTCCCGATGGCTGATGAAGAACGAGCACGCGCCCGAGAGACAGCTGGTCGAACCTGGCGACACACTCGTCGAGCAGGGAGACGAAGGCAGCGATCTCTACCTCCTGCTCGACGGGGTGCTTGCGGTTGAAGTTGACGGTGCCGAGGTCGTCGACATCGGCCCGGGCGCAGTCCTTGGTGAGCGCGCGATTCTCGAACAAGGACGTCGGACCGCGACGCTGCGGGCCCGGACGCGGTGCCGAGTCGCTGTCGTGCGGGCTGAGTTGTTCGACCGCCCTTCGTTGCAAGCGCTATCCGCAGCCAGGGTCGACCGGCTAGATGATTGATCGACAATTGAGAGCACCCGCGGCTGGTGACCTGGATGCTGCGCAGCTCAGCCAGTTCGAGCTTGAACGTAGACACCGCTACGCCTGCGCCCGACCTGACTGACCTGCTTGATCCAGGCCATCCCCGCAGGCACTCGAATTACCGATCAACCAATTAGAGCCTCTGGACCTGACGCCGGGCTGACCCTCGCATCGGCGGCATCGTCTCTCGGCGGCATCGTCTCTCGGCGGCATCGTGCCGTACGACGCCATCGTTATGGTCGTGGTCGTGGTTATCGTCGTCGCGTCGGTCAGCCTTCGTCGGTCGCGTATCCCTGCTCGGCGGTTCCTCGTTTATCGGTCATGACAGTCATCACCCTCTCGTTGGTGATCCTTGTTCTCGTCGCAGTGGTCGACGGCGCGATCGAGATCGCGCGCACGCTGTTTGTGCGAGCCGGATCGCAGTAGCCGCACCCGCCCGACAGAGGCTCTGCACGACGTCTAGGTCATCCCAGGACGTTCGGCCATAGCCGTTTCCTGCCGATCCGCTGAGATGTCTGCATGGACTCGATCAAGGGCGCACAGATCCTCGCCGCTCGGCTTTGGGGCTCGGACGAAGTGCCGGCGGCTTCGGAGCCTGTTGCGCGCGAGGCCGAAGAAGGCGCGTTGCCGATCTGGCAGTGGATTCAGCGACCGGACGGGCCAGCGGCCGAACCGGCAGTCATCGACGCCGCCTAGGGCCGACTCCCGTCGTTCGCATCGTCGGCGTCGGTGGCATCGTCCTTTTCCTTTGCCTGACCATCCTGCTGATCGGCCGAGTCATGCCCGTGGGCCTTGGTTCCTGCGGGCCGGCCCGCTGGGCAGCTGTTGCCTGCGCCCGGCGCGACGTCACCGTGGCGGCGATGGGTCGGGACGGCGTGCGAAGAGACGTGGATCACGTGGTAGGGGTGCTTCGTCGAGCCCGTGTGATGACAGAGCCACGCCTTTACGGCGACCGCATCGCTCTCGGCGGTCGCCGTGGTTGCATGGCGGGCTCGGTGAGGACTTGACGTGCCCGAGCCGGAGGCAAGGGCGACTGCGACCGTCAACCCGGCCCCGATCAGCGCTGCAGATCCGAGGATTGTCAGAAGCCGCCTCATGCTCTCCCTTTCGCCGCCGCATTCAGATCATCGTCGAGGCCGGAGCCGCTCGCAAGCCGTATGATCGAGTCAGCAATCGGAGGTGGAAACGTGGCGCAGCTGGACGAGACCCTGTCCGAGCGGGTGCAGAAGCTGACTCGGCGGCCGATCCTGTC
>JBBQQI010000134.1:0-4431 GCA_038216085.1 Gaiellales bacterium
CGATCACAAGAACTTCCGGCCGTCCGGATGTCGGGCAAGGACAGAGCCTCCTGGGCCAGCGTCCTCTCCCTCGAGAGCCGAGCGCGGCGCATCCTCGCGGTCTCTAGTACGTCTCCTTCAGCAGCGGGTTGCCGATCAGGCCCCGCCGCTCGGCCGAGCGCACTGCCGTGGTGCGGTTGTTGACGTCGAGCGTGCGGTAGACGTTGGAGAGGTGGAACGTGATCGTCTGCTCCGCGACGCAGAGCTCTTTCGCAATCTCGGCGTTCGTCGCCGAGGTCGTGCGGATCGAGATGCTTCGGGACGAACGCGCACGCGCCAAGCTCCAGCGCCTCCTCGACGGTCGCTGCGTCCTCCGAGCCAGAGAGCATCACGACGGCGACGTCCGGGAACCCAGCGCGGATCCGCTTCAGACACGCGATCCCGTCGAGGCGCGGCATGCCCACGTCGAGCACCACGACCTCGGGCCCAAGCTCCGCGAACAGCGGTAGGACCCGCAGCGGCTCGCACGTTGCCGCGACGACCTCGAACCGGCCGTCGGCCTCCAGAGCCACCCGGACGGCTTCGAGGATCAACCGATGATCGTCAGCGAGCAGAACCCTTGTCCTCGCCACGGGCGCAATCCCTTTCTCCACCAGGGCCTCCTGACAGGTATTCGCAAAAATGGGCCGCCCGGTTTCACGCGCGGCTGACCCCCTTTTCGGGGATGTGGGATCGGCCCAGGGGCCCGACGATCAGGGTGTGGGGGTTCCGGTCTACCGGGGAACGTTCGGCGTGCCGCAGGCAGAGCGGCTGCTCTGGCGCGCGGGCTTCGGCCCTCGCAAAGGCGAGGCGGAACGGCTCGCGAAGCTCGGGCTCGACGGCGCTGTTCATTCGCTGCTCCACCCGGGAGCCGAGCGTCTCGTCGGCCCGCGTCCGCACGACGACAAGGGCCGGGCGCTCGCACCTGCCGACGCCTGGGGCCATGACCACTGCTGGTGGCTCGATCGGATGGTTCGCACGTCGCGGCCGCTCGTCGAGCGCATGACCCTCGTGTGGCACGACTGGTTCGCGACGTCGAACGACGGAGTCGGCAGCCAGGCGATGATGCTCCGCCAGAACAACCTCTTCCGCTCACACGCGCTCGGATCCTTCGAACAGCTCCTGCTCGCCGTGACGAAGGATCCCGCGATGCTGACGTGGCTGAACGGGACGCAGAACGTCAAGGGGTCGCCGAACGAGAACTACGCGCGCGAGATGATGGAGCTGTTCACGCTCGGCGCCGACCGTGGCGCCTACACGGAGCGCGACGTGCGCGAGCAGGCTCGCGCGCTGACCGGCTGGCGGAACGACTGGAAGCCGGGCAAGGGCGACTACAACTTCCATTTCGAATGGAAGCAGCACGACGCCGGAGTGAAGACCGTGTTCGGCAAGTCGGGGCGTTTCGACTGGACGAACGCGTGCCGGCTCTGCGTGTCGCATCCGGCGCACGCATCCTTCTTCGTGCGCAAGCTGTGGAGCTACTTCGTACCGACGCCGCCCGACGCGGCGACGCTCAGCGGTCTCGAAGCGCTCTACCGCCGAGGCTTCGAGCTCCGCCCCGTGCTCGGCGCGATCCTCACGCATCCGGCGCTGGTCGACGGGCCTCGTATGGTCAAGCCGCCGATCGTCCACCAGGCTGGGCTCCTGCGCCGGACCGGGCTCGGAGTCACGACCACCGACTGGGCCTGGATCGGAGAGCTCGCCGGCCAGCGGCTCTTCTACCCGCCGAACGTCGCCGGCTGGGACGACTCGCGCTGGCTCGACACCGCCACCTACCGCGGCAGGTGGATCGCGGTGCAGCGCGTCCTGCGCGACCATAATCTCGACCCGTCGAAGGCGCCGAAGGGCCGCGCACCCGACGCCGCGGGCGTGCTCGCGAAGTCGCTCACTTTCTGGAACGAGCCGGGGCTCTCACGCGGAACGCACGCGGCGCTTCTGCGGTTCGCGCGCGCAGCGCTCGCTAACGCCGGCGGCGCGCAGTGGAAGCGTCAGCAGTACCCCGTGCTCGCCGAGAACGCGCTGCGACAGCTGATCGCCGTCTCCCCGGATGTGCAGACGTCATGACACACATCTCGTGCGACGAGTGCTCGCGCGCTGACGTGCTGCGCGCCGTCGCCGGCGGCGGGCTGCCGGCGATCGAGCCGGGGATGCCGACCCCGGCCGGCACGGGAATGACGCGCCGGTCGTTCGTCGTCCGCTCTGCAGGCCTCGCGCTCTCGGTCTACGGGATCGGCAAGCTCGGCCTGTTCGACGAGGGGATCGCCGCCGCCGCGGCGGGCCCGCAGCGTCCGATCCTCGTCACGGTCTTCCTGCAGGGCGGCGCCGACGCCCTCTCGCTGCTCTATCCCGAGGGCGATCCGCTGTACCGGCGCTTCCGCCAACAGCTTGCCGTCACCGGCGGCACTCCGTTCACCGAGGACAGTCGCCTGCTGTGGCATCCAGCCCTCTCTCCGATCGCGCAGCTCCACACCGAGGGCAAGGTGTCGGTGCTCCCGGCCGTCGGCTACGACCATCCCGACCAGTCGCACTTCACGTCGCGCCACTTCTGGGAGGTCGGCGCGACCGACCCCCGCCTGCTGACCGGCTGGATGGGCCGCTACCTCGACGCCGTCGGCACCGCCGACAATCCGATGCAGGGCCTCTCGATGACGGGGTCACTGCAGCCGACGCTCGCCACGACCAAGGTTCCGGTCGCCGCAATCGACGGCCCCAACCAGTACGACTTCTGGGTGCCCGGGGTCTGGGGCGAGGTACAGGAGCGGATGCTCGACGCGATCGGCGGCGTCGGTGCCGCGGCGCAACACGACCCCGCCTTGCGTACCGTCTCGACGGTGACGACACAGGCACACCGGCTCCGCAAGCAGCTTGCGCCGTTCGCTGGGAACGGTGCGCCGAAGGCGCCTGTCGCCTACCCGGCGGGCGATGACGCGTTCCCGAAGCGCCTGCAGGGGCTCGCGGCCATGGTCGCGGCCGGCCTTCCGCTCCGGTGCGTCGCGCTCGAGGCGACCGGCGCGTACGACACGCATGCCGGCCAGACCTCCGCGCTGACACCCGCGCTCACGACCACGGCAGCTTCTCTGCTTGCGTTCCAACGCGACCTCGAAGCGCGCGGCGTGGCCGACCGGGTGCTGACGCTCGTCTGGACGGAGTTCGGCCGGCGCGCCAAGGAGAACGGCTCCGGCGGGACCGATCACGGCGCCGCCGGGACCGGCTTCCTGATCGGCTCGCGCGCCGCAGGCACGCAGGTGGGCGAGTTTCCCGGGCTCGCGAATGGGCTCGACGCCGACGGCAACCTGAAGGCGACCGCTGATTTCCGCGGTGTCTACGCCTCGCTGCTCGAGCAGTGGTTCGGCTTCGACGCGGCACGCGTGATTCCCGGCGCGTCGAAGTTCGCGCGGACGCAGCTCGTCAAGTGAAGACGCTCGCACTCGTGCTCGCCTCGACGTTCGCTCTCGGCGGCGCCGCACCGACACGCGTGCAGGTCGTCGCGCGCGAATTCTCGTTCTCGCTCTCACGCACGCACCTGAGATCCGGCACGTCGGTGATCGAGCTCGTCAACCTCGGCCAGGACGCACACGACCTGCGGCTGCGGCGGACCGGCGCACATCACATCGCGGGAACCGCGGCCGTCGAGCCCGGCGCAAGGACAGAGCTGACGGTCAAGCTCGCACCCGGTCGGTACACGTTCTGGTGCTCGCTCGCAGACCACCACGCCCGCGGGATGCACGCCACGCTCGTCGTCAGGTAATCAGCGCTGCAGGCGTTCGGCGACGCGGCCGAGCAGCTCGGCGTGCGTGAAGGGCTTCTGCAAGAACCAGCTGTCAGGAACGACCGCGTCCTCGAACAGGTCGGCCGGCCGGCCGGATACGTAGAGGATGCGTGTGGCCGGTGAGACCGCGTTGATCTCGGTTGCGAGCCGGTGGCCGTCGATGTCTGGGAGGTTGAAGTCGATCACACCGAGATCGATCGCCGCCGTCGCCGCGTCGAGCTGCGCGAGTGCGTCGGCCGCGTCGCGCGCGACCAGCACCTCGTAGCCGGCGTCCTCGAGCACCAGCCGGACGATCTGGCGCACGTGGTAATCGGCGTCGACGACCAAGACTGCCGGTGCGCTTGCTCGCGCTCGCGCCTGAACCGCCGTCGGTGTCGCCGCCGGGTCGGCCTTCTGCTTCCGCCACATCAACATTGCCGCAGGTCAGCCTCTTCTGTCGGGACGCAACCATCAGGGGCTAGGACGGTGCAACCGGTTCACCGCGTGCGCGAAACCACGCACCCACTCCTTCTATCGGCAGAGAGCGCGACGACTTGAGCAGCAAACGAAACCTCAAGTGAGGGACGGCCGTGGTCGATAAGAGTGTGATGAATGACAACGTCGACTATCGGCTCCTCGAACGGTGGCAGACCTCCCGCCGGTGG
>JBBQQI010000135.1:0-4261 GCA_038216085.1 Gaiellales bacterium
CCTTCGACGAGACGATGAGCTCGTCGCGGAACGGTCGCAGGTCATCGCGCATCGCCTTGCCGAACGTCTCCTCGGCCGAGCCGTAGGGCGGGCCGTAATTGTTTGCCAGGTCGAAGTGCGTGACGCCGAGGTCGAAGGCGCGCCGGAGGATCGAGCGGCTCGTCTCGTACTGCCGGTCGCCGCCGAAGTTTTGCCAGAGCCCGAGCGAGATCGCCGGCAGCTTCAAGCCGCTCCGACCCGAGCGCCGGTAAGCCATCCGCTCGTACCGGTCGGGGTGCGGTGTGTAAGACATCGCCCGGGATGGTAATAGCGCGGACATGAGACTCGTCAGATCGGTCGGGCTTGGCGTCGTCGCCGGCATCGCAGGCACCGGGGTGATGACCGCCTACCAGCTGGGCGTCGCAAAGCTCCGCGGCCAGCCGTTCGGCACGGAGGTCCCGCACAAATGGGCCGACGCGCCGGCCCCGGCGCAGGTCGCGAAGAAGGCCGCCGACGCCCTCGGCGAGGGGAGCCGTTTCACCCGCGAGGACGTGCCGCTCCTCACCAACGTGATGCATTGGCTCTACGGCGTTGGCTGGGGCACCTTCTACGGGGCCGCCGCCGGCGGTCGAGGCGTCGACCCGGTCGCGGGCGGAGTGGCGTTCGGCACAGGGGTCTGGGGCGCGTCTTATGCCGAGCTCGTCCCGCTCGGGATCTACGAGCCGACGTGGAAGTACCCCGCGAAGGAGCTTGCTCTCGACCTCTCCTACCACCTCGTCTACGGGCTCGCGGTCGCCGCCGCGTACGCCGCCCTAGACCGCTGACCGAGCATTCAAGCCGCGCGGCTACGATGCGCGGTCGTGTTCGACAGCCTGTCTGACAAGCTCCAGGGCGTCCTCGGGGACCTTCGGAAGAAGGGCAAGCTCGACGAGGAAGCGATCTCGCGCGCGATGCGGGAGATCCGGCTGGCGCTCCTCGAGGCCGACGTCAACTTCACCGTCGTCCGGGATTTCGTCGCGCGGGTTCGCGATCAGGCGGTCGGCGAAGACGTCCTGAAGAGCCTGACGCCCGGCCAGCAGGTCGTGAAGGTCGTCCACGACGAGCTGACCGAGTTGATGGGCGAGGGCGAGTCCGGTCTCGCATTCAGCAAGTTCACCGTGATCCTGCTCGCCGGCCTTCAGGGCTCGGGCAAGACGACGACCGCGGCCAAGCTCGCGCTGCACCTGCGCAAGCAGGGACGGAAGCCCGGCCTGATCGCGGCCGACCTGCAGCGCCCCGCCGCGATCGACCAGCTCGAGCAGCTCGGCAAGCAGATCGGCGTGCCTGTGTTCCGGACCGAGACCAAGGACGCCGTCGAGGCGACCCGGCGTGGGTTGGACGCCGCAAAGGCGGCGGGTCTCGACACCGTGATCGTCGACACAGCCGGCCGCCTGCAGATCGACGACGACCTGATGGACGAGCTCGCGCGTGTGCGCGACGAGGCGAAGCCGACGAACGTCTTGCTCGTCGTCGATGCGATGACCGGGCAGGAAGCGGTCAACGTCGCGCAGGCCTTCGACGAGCGCATCGCGTTCGACGGCGTCATCCTCACCAAGCTCGACGGCGACGCGCGCGGCGGCGCCGCACTCAGCGTCAAGGCCGTCACCGGCAAGCCGATCAAGTTCGCCTCGACGGGCGAGAAGCTCGACGCCCTCGAGGTGTTCCACCCCGACCGGATGGCCTCGCGCATCCTCGGCATGGGCGACGTGCTGACGCTGATCGAGCGCGCAGAGGCGGCGGTCGAGGAGGACGACCAGGCCGAGATGGAAAAGCGCATGCGCGCCGGCCAGTTCAGCTTCGACGACTTCCTGAAGGCGTACAAGATGCTGCGCCGGATGGGACCGCTGAAGGGGATCCTCAAGATGATCCCCGGCATGGACCAGCAGCTCGGCGACGTCGATGTCGACGAGCAGCAGCTCGGGCGGGTCGAGGCGATCGTGCTCTCGATGACCCCACTCGAGCGATCGAAGCCGATCGTGATCGACGGCAAGCGCCGGATCAGGATCGCGAAGGGCTCCGGCGCGTCGGTCGAGCAGGTGAATCAACTGCTCGAGGCGCGCAAGCAGATGGAGAAGATGATGAAGCAAATGGGACGGGGGAAGATGCCGGCCCTCCCGAACCAGCAGGCGCCCGTCGGTGCGCCTTCCGCGACGCGGAAGGCCTCGTCGAAGCGCAAGAAAAAGAAGGCCGGACGGAGGTAAAGGACACAGATGGCAGTCAAGCTGAGGCTCACACGCGTGGGCTCGAAGAAGAACCCGATCTACCGCGTCGTCGCCGCCGACTCGCGCTCCCCACGCGACGGCAAGTTCCTCGAGATCGTCGGCCGGTACAACCCACAGACGCACCCCTCGACGATCGACCTCGACAACGACAAGGTGAAGGCCTGGCTCGGCAAGGGCGCACAGCCGACCGAGGCGGTCGCGAAGCTGATCAAGATCAGCGGCATCGAGAAGTAGGCACCCGGATTGGCAGAACTGCTCGCGTACCTCGCTCGCGAGCTCGTCGACGAGCCCGACGCTGTGCGCGTGGAGACGGAGGAGCGCGACGGCGTGCTCGTCCTCGTGCTCCACGTCGCGGCCGACGACGTCGGGAAGGTGATCGGCCGTCAAGGCAGGATCGCGCGCGCGCTGAGAACGCTCGTCCGCGCGAGCGCGGTCCGCGAGGGCCGCCGGGTGCAGGTCGAGATCGCCGATCCCGATTGAGGCTCGCCGCGCTCTACGACGTCCACGCGATGCCGTGGGCACTCGAGCCGGTGCTCGCAGAGCTCGAGGGCCTGCAGATCGACATGATTCTCTTCGGCGGCGACTTCATCGGCGGGCCGCGCCCGCACGAGACCGTCGAGCTGATCCGCTCGCTCGACGCGACGTGCATTCGCGGCAACGCCGAGCGCGAGCCGCTGGGCTGGGATCGGGAGCAGCTCTCTGCGGAGGAAGTGAAATGGACGCGCGGCCTCCCGATCACAGCGACGATCGACGACGTCCTCTACTGCCACGCCACGCCGGTGAGCGAGGACCCGATGACGACAGCGATCACCCCCGACGACGCGATCGCGGAGATGTTCGCCGGCATCCAGGGAACGGTCGTGATCGGCCATACCCATCACCAGTTCGACCGGCGCGTCGACGGCTTGCGTGTCGTCAATGCCGGCTCGGTCGGCATGCCGTACGAAAGCGCCGTCGCGGCGTACTGGACGCTCGTCGTCGACGGGGAGCCCGAGTTCAGGCGCACGGCCCTCGACGTCGAGGCGCTCGCCGCCGGGATCCTCGCGAGCGGCTGGCCGAAGGCCGACGAGTTCGTAGCCGAGAACGTGCGCACGGCGGTCGACCGCGACGAGGCTGTCCGGTACTTCGAGAGCAGGCGTTGACCGACCGCGTCTCGATCGGCCGGATCGGCAAGCCGCACGGGCTCGACGGCTCGTTCTATGTCGAGCGTCCGAGCTCTGACGAGCGCTGGTGGAAGATCGGCGCCCGCTTCTTCGCGGACGGGGAGCCGGTCGAGGTCGTGGGCGTGCGCCGCGCACAGGGCCGGCCGGTGGTCAAGCTCGACCGCTCCGTCGACCGCGGTGCGCCGCTCGAGGTCGACCGCCGCGAGCTGCCACCGACCGGTGACGACGAGTACTACGCCTTTCAGCTCGTCGGGCTCGCAGTCGTGGAGGAGAACGGCCGCGCGCTCGGAATCGTGGCCGACGTGATCCCTGGTGTTGCTAATGACTTGCTCGAGCTCGACGCGGGTGCGCTGCTGCCGATGATCGAGGATTGCGTCATCAGCGTCGATCTCGACGCGAGGCGCATCGTCGTCGCCGCCGGCTTCGCCGACTGATGCAGCTCGACGTCTTCACCCTCGTCCCGCACGCATTCTCCTGGCTGACGGAACAGCGTCCGGTCGCGACGGTCCTGGGCGGCGAGCTCGACCTGCGCCTCTTCTCCTATCGCGAGACGACACCGTTGCGCAACGGCCAGGTCGACGACGACCCCTACGGCGGCGGTGCCGGGATGGTGCTGCGCGTCGATGTGGTGGCGGCGGCGCTCGAAGCCGCCTACGGCGGACAGCCGAGCCATTGCGTGATCGCACTCAGCCCCCAGGGCCGGCAGCTGACGCAGCAGATCGTCGAGGAGCTCGCGGCGACGGAACACGTGACGTTGCTCTCCGCACGCTTCGAGGGCTTCGACGAGCGGGTCGTCGAGCACCTCGCCACGGATGCGATCTCGATCGGCCCGTACGTGCTCTCGAACGGCGACCTGCC
>JBBQQI010000136.1:0-4049 GCA_038216085.1 Gaiellales bacterium
TCGACTCTTGGTCGCTCCGTGCTGTAGCTGGTTGAGACCTGGCAAACCGGGAACGCCACCCGCGTCCAGATCCGACGACCGAGGGAGAACTCACACATGCTGCTCGTGCTGCTCGTCATCATCCTGCTGCTCGCACTCGCCGGCGGGATCTTCATCAGCAAGTTCCTCTTCCTGCTGTTGATCCTGCTACTGGTCCTCTTCCTGCTGCGGGGCCGCTTCTAGTACCGGCGGCCGCCCTGGCTGCCACGCCGCTTGTACCGCTGGGCGAACCAGACACCGATCATGAAGGCGGCGAGCGCCGCAGCAACTGCGAAGAGGACATAGCTGGCCATGTGCTTGGCCTGCCCGAACCGCGCTGTTGCAACCCTCGGATCGGGAGCAAACCCGAGCCCCAAACCGTCGAGGAATGGAAGCGGGCTCAGCAGCACGATTGTTCGTCCTGTTTCGGCGGGCACACCTGCTCCGAGTACGAACAGAAGACGCAACAGTCACCCGGTAGCGGTCGAAGCAATGCCAGGCATGCCGGACAGGTGTAGAAGAACAGGCACGCGTTCGTCGGCATCGTCTCGGTGGCGCTATGCCCACACTCCGGGCACGTGAGCGTGGCTTCTGTCGGAACCGCCATTTGGGGCTCAGGCTACTCCGTGATCGCGGCCGATCCTTGACCCGTCGCAGGGTTCCTGGACGAGTCTCTTGAGGTTCAACGCCCGGGTTGAGAGGATGCGCGTCCGCCCCGGCAACAAACGATGCCGGATCAACCGAGAGGGGATCCCCAGTGCTGAAGGAATTCAGGGACTTCCTGCTGAAAGGCAACCTGATCGAGCTCGCCGTCGCGTTTGTGATGGGTGTTGCCTTCGCTGCAGTTCTGAACTCGTTCGTGGCCGACATCGTCACCCCGATCATCGGTGCGATCGTCGGGAAGTCCGATTTCAGCAACCTGACTTTCACGATCCACCATTCGCTCTTCAAGTACGGCGCCTTCATCACCGCGCTGATCCAGTTCGTCTCGATCGCCGCGGCCGTCTTCTTCTTCATCGTCAAGCCGGTGCAGATGGTCCTGGCCCGCCGGACGCAGCGCGACGCCGAGGAGGAAGCGCCGAGTGACGAGGAGCGCCGTCATCAAGAACTGCTCACCGCGCTGCGAGCGCGCTGATTCAGTGACGTGGCGGCGCGGTGACCTACCGCGCCGCCAGCGTCACGAAGACGAGCACTACAACAAGCGTGACCGTCGCTGTCACGGCGCCCGTGACTCCGACGGCTGCGCCGCGCTTGCTCACGCGTAGGAGCGCGGCGGCGAGCACGGCCGCCACCACCGGCAGCCCGAGTAGCACGAGGAAGAAGCCGCGCCCGTCGAGCCCGTGACCGATCCCGGCGACGGCGACCCGGTACGCGAGTAGCGGGCACACCACCAGCACGATGACGACGTAGACGACGCGGGCGAGACGCGGGCTCACCTGCGTACTCATACCTCTGTTGCGACCAGCCGCCTAACCGTTCGACCGCCTAACCAGTCGACCGAGCGGTGCGCGCCGAGTCCAGCGCATCGCGAAACTGCCGCAGGCGGCTGATCATCGCGTTCGTCGTCTGCACGGAGCTCAGTCCATCGATCACGGCGAGCAGGTCGATCGCAAGCTCGCGATCAGCCGCAACGACCGCAGTCGCCAGGTCCTCGTATCGGTGTGGCACTGACCCGTCCCTTCGGCCGCAGGCTCAAGTCGGGCACTTCTCCGCAAGAGGCTAACGCGTGGGCAGGACGGGGGGCGGCGGGCTTAGGCCGGTTCGACGACCCGGACGCTGCCGTCACGGGAGACGATCAGGCGCCTCGGCAGATCCTCGTCGGAGAGAAAGGGGGCGAGGACCTCGCGGGCGTAGCCGATCGACGCAACCGCGGCGGGCGCGACGAACTCGACCATCGAGCGCACCTTGAGCTCGCCGCGCGAGAGCGTCACGAGGTAGGAGGCATCGCAGTCGGCCCCCGGCGTCGGATCGACCGCTCGAGCCTCACCGACAACCCATTTGTTCGACGTTGCCGGGGGCGTCATACCGACCACGGTATCAACCGGCAAACAGCGCCAGCTCGGCAGCTGCGAGCTCGGCCCACCGGTCCGCGCACGGCAGCGGCACGAGCCGGCCCCAAGGAGCCCGCAGCGCCAGTCCGTGCACCGCTCGCGGGATCACGCTGTACTCGCCCTCCGCCCCGAGTGCGAGCGCGCGCTCGAAGCCTCGCCGCGAGAGCTCCGGGCTGACTCCCGGAACGCCCGGGAACGCGCGGTCGAGCGATCCGTGGAGGACCCTGAGACGCTTCCCCCGCAGCGGCTCGAGCGACAGCCGGTCCGGCAGCCAGGGCGCAATCCCGAGGACGGTCTCGACCGACGGCTCGTCGGCGAGAGAAGCCGAGACTGCCCCACCCATCGAGAAGCCGATCATCAGCGTGCGGGTCGCCCCCACCTCACGGACCGCGGCGCGTGCGTCGTCGATGCATTCCGGCAGCCGCTCCCACGACTTGATCCGGTACCGGACCTCCGCGAACTGGAGGGCGGGGAACCGCGGTGCGAGCCGGCCGACAAGCCACTCGAGGGAAGCGCTCCAAGTCCCCTCGACCGCCGCGCGCTGGCCGCCGTTCACGCAGACCACCGCGGGAGCGTTCGTGGGCCCTTGCAGGCGCACTTCGGCTCCGGTCTCGAGACGGATCACGGCGAGCGACGATACCGCTGCTACCGTGTGCAGCGACGGCAGCCATCCGGCGTCCGTGAGATCTAGCTTCTCGTTCCTCCTTTCAAGGCGATTCGAGTTTCTGTGTCTCGAACCCCTTGCTTCACCAAAGGAGTCGAACTCAATGTCACAGACGTTCCAGTCGCTGGGCGTCAGCGCGCCGCTCGTGCGCGCTCTCGGTCAGCTGAACATCCATCGTCCATTTGCAGTCCAGGAGCTTGTGCTCCCGGATGCCCTCGCCGGCCTCGACGTGCTCGCCGAGTCGCCGACCGGATCGGGCAAGACGCTCGCATTCGGAATCCCGCTCGTCGAGCGCACCGCCGCCCAGGGCGGCCGCCCGGCAGCGCTCGTGCTCGTCCCGACCCGTGAGCTCGCCACGCAGGTCGCAGCCGACATCCGGCCGCTGACCGCCGTCAAGGGCCTGAAGGTCACCGCCGTCTACGGCGGCACCTCGGTCAGCATGCAGGCGAAGGCCGCTCGCTCGGCGAACATCCTGATTGCGACGCCCGGCCGCCTCAACGACCTCCTCGAGCGGCGAATGATCTCGCTCGACAACGTGCGCGTGCTCGTCCTCGACGAGGCCGACCGCATGCTCGACATGGGCTTCCAGCCGCAGGTGAACAAGATCCTCTCGAAGGTGCCGAAGAACCGTCAGACGATGCTCTTCTCGGCGACGCTCGACGGCGCCGTCGCAGAGCTCGCCCGCAACTACACGAACGATGCCTCGCGCGTCCGCGCCGAGCTGCCGTCCGTGCGCATGACCGGGGAGATCGAGCACCACTTCCTGTCCGTCACCGTCGCAGACTAGCTGGATCGCCTGGTCGAGCACCTGAACGCCGAGCGCGGCCTTGCACTCGTCTTCGTCCGCACGAAGCACGGCGCCGACAAGCTCGTCAAGAAGCTCGCTCGGCTCGACGTCCACGCCGCGGCGATGCACGGGAACATGTCGCAGAACCAGCGTGAGCGTTCGCTCGCGCGCTTCGAGTCCGGCAAGGTCTCGACGCTCGTCGCAACCGATGTGGCTGCGCGGGGCCTCGACATCGACGACATCACGCACGTGATCAACTTCGACCCGCCACACGGCCACGAGGACTACGTCCATCGCGTCGGCCGCACCGGGCGCGCAGGCCGCAGCGGCACGGGCGTCACGTTCGTGCTCCCGGAGCAGCAGGGCGACGTCTCGAAGCTCGCGGGCGCACTCGGGCACGGCGATCGCTTCGCCGCCTCGGGCATGCGTGGCACTCCGACGCCCAAGCCGCAGGAGAAGCGGCAGGGCCGCAGTTACAACCGCCAGCGCCGCCGGCCGCGCTGAGCGCATTCAGAGCTACGGGCATTTG
>JBBQQI010000137.1:0-4033 GCA_038216085.1 Gaiellales bacterium
GGGCGCTGCTGATTAGCTACGTCTGGATGGGATAACCGCTGAAAGCATCTAAGCGGGAAGCCCACCTCAAGATGAGAGCTCCCATCTCCTAGAGAGAGTAAGAGCCGTGGAAGACCACCACGTTGATAGGCGGGACGTGCAAGCACAGCAATGTGTTCAGCGGACCCGTACTAATTGCTCGAGGTCTTGATTTAGAACTCACTATCGCTGCTATGGAGTTTTGAGGGTTCGCGTGCCTTTGCCGCGACTCACAAGTTGGGCGGTCTTAGCGACGGGGAAACACCTCTTCCCATTCCGAACAGAGAAGTTAAGCCCGTTAGCGCCGATGGTACTCGGGGAGCAATCCCCCGGGAGAGTAGGACGCCGCCCATTTCTTTCGCACGGACGAAGGCCCCGCAAGGGGCCTTCCGTCGTTAGGCGGCGCGCAGTTTCTCGCGCCAGTTTGGGTCGAGCTCGCGCAGCCTGCGGACGCGTTCGCCAAGTGGCGGATGCGTGTCGAAGAGCGACGCGATCCCGTCCGGTGCGAACGGGTTCGTCGTATACACCGGCTCGGTCGCCGGGCTCGCCTCGAAACCCACGAGCAGCATCGCCTGCTCGAGCCGGACCAGCGCGTCGGCGAGCCCGTGCGGTGAGCCGCAGAGCTCCGCCGCCAGCCGGTCGGCCTCGAACTCGCGCTTCGGCGAGAGGATCAGATGCACGAACGCCGCGGCCACCGGCCCAAGGACGAAGAGGAGGCCGCGCTGCAGCGCGCCGCCGATGCGTGAGGCCTCGACGATCGCCGAGGCCACGACGACGGCGACCGTCTGGAGCAGAACGTCGCGATGGCGGAGGTGCGCGAGCTCGTGCGCAAGGATCCCCTCGACCTCGGCCGGTGAGGCAACGCCCATCAGCCCGACCGAGATCGCGATTCCCGCGCCGCCGCCCGCGCCGCGCCCCGCCGCGAGTGCGCGTGGATAACTGTCGCCGAGCACGTAGAGCTTCGGCTTGATCACGCCCGCAGAGACGGCGAGCCGCTCGAGCGTCGAGTGCAGCCCCGGCGCCTCACCCTGTAGCAGCTCACGTGCGCCGACCATCCCCATCACGATCCGGTCGGCGTACCCGTAGATCGCACCGGCGAGCATCACGATCGACGCGAGGAAGAGCAGCCCCACGGTGTAGCCGCCGAGCCGCCAGCCGGCAAAGCCGAAGACGAGCGCAACCGTCGCGAGCAGCAGCCACACCTTCGCGACGTTCCGCAGGACGAGAAGTCGCCGGCTCACGCCGGGCTCTACGTTTCGTCGTCGCGCTCGTCGGCCCCGTCGTCCTCGGCCAGGCCGCGCGGCGGCCAGTCGGGCTCGGGGGCGTCGCAGCGACTGGAGCAGTGGAGCGAGGCGACGTTCTGAAGTGGGATCAGGATGTGCCCGTTCAGTTCGATGTGGGCGACATCCTCGAGGTAGCAGTACGCGGTCAGAACACCATCCTGATACTCACCGCCGAACAGGGCGATCTCGACCTGTTCGCCCTTGTACTTGTTGGTGTAGTCCTCCATCGCCTGCGCGTGAGTCTATCCGGGCGTTGCTGCCCCAACGAGCCGGCCGTCGACGACGCGCAGCTCTACGATCTCGCAGTTGCGGGTCGTGCCGATCGCGGAGACGCGCGACTCGGCGTAGCCGAGTCCGGCCGCGTGGGCGCGGCACGCGCGGATCGACCCGCCGTGCGAGACGACGAGAACCGTCTCGCCGCGATGCTGAGCGGCGATCTCGAGGACCGTGGCGACAACGCGTTCGCCCATCTCCTCGTAGCTCTCGCCGTGCTGCCAGCCCTTGCGTCCCGCCTGCCAGCTTTCGAAGCCGGCAGGATCGACGTCTTCGATCTCCGAATGGACGAGGCCCGACCAGGTGCCGACATCGACCTCGCGGAGGCCGGGATGAGCTGTCACCGGCAGCCCGAGCGCCGCAGCCGCGATCTCGGCGGTTTCGAGCGCGCGCGCGAGGTCGCTCGCGTAGACGACGGAGATCCCGAGGCCTGCGAGCACCGACGCAAGCTCCACCGCCTGCGCACGGCCCACGTCGTTCAGCGGCTCGTCGGCGTGACCCTGCCAACGGTGCTCGCTGTTCCAGTCGGTTTCGCCGTGTCGTGCGAGAAGCACCGTCGTCACGGTCGCTAACGTAGCGGCGCAATGGATCTCGGCCTCAGGGACAAGGTGTGCCTCGTCACCGGCTCGACCGCCGGCATCGGTCTCTCAGTTGCAAAGCAGCTGCGGGCGGAGGGCGCGGTGATCGTCAGCACAGGGCGCCGCGCCAAAGGCCCCGGCGACCTCCACGTCGCCGCCGATCTGGCCGTCGACGCGGAAGCGGCCCGCGTCGTCGCCGAAGCCGAGGCGCTGTTCGGCCGCATCGACTGCCTCGTCAACAACGTCGGCGGCACCGACATCCGCAAGCTCGAGGAGTTGACCGACGACGACTGGCAGGCCTCCTTCGACCTGAACCTGATGAGCGCGGTGCGCGTCACCCGTGCCGCGGTGCCCGGCATGAAGCAGCGTGGGGGAGGCGCGATCGTCAACGTCTCGTCATCCGCCGGGAAACGCCCGTCGGCGTCGATGCCGGACTACTCGGTGATGAAGGCGGCCCTTCTCTCGTACTCACGGCTCGTCGCCGATCTGTACGCGGGCTCGGGAATCCGCTGCAACGCCGTTACGCCCGGACCGACGAGGACAGACGCCTGGCTCGCCGAGGGTGGGCTCGCCGACCAGCAGGGCGAGCGAGAGGCGGTGCTGGGAAAGGTCTCCGCCGGCCGGCCGCTCGGGCGGCTCGCAGACCCGGAGGAGATCGCTGCCGTGATCGTGTTCCTCTGCTCGCCTCGCGCGTCGTACGTGACGGGCGCGGCGTGGAGCGCCGACGGCGGCACCGTCTCGATCATCATCTGAGCAACCGGATTTCGCGCGCGTCGCGCCCTCCGCGTGACCGACTACCCTGAACAGGTGCCCGAGCTTGCCGGGAGAGTTGCCGACGCCTTTGCCTCGCGGATCCGCGCGTTGGAAGAGCACGCCCTCTCGCCGCTCGCCGTGCGCTCGTTCGACTCACTCGGTCGTGAGCGCCCCGAAGAGGAGTGTCTCGTGCGCACGCCGTTCCAGCGCGACCGCGACCGCATCCTCCACTCGAAGCCCTTCCGCCGCCTGAAAGGCAAGACACAGGTCTTCATCGATCCCGCCGGCGACCACTACCGCACCCGCATGACGCACACGCTGGAAACGACAGCGATCGCCCGCGGCGTCGCCCGCGCGCTGCAGCTCAACGAGGACTTGACCGAGGCGATCGGCCTCGGGCACGACACCGGCCACCCGCCGTTCGGCCACGCTGGCGAGCAGGCCCTCGACGAGTGCATGCAGGAGCGATTCGGGCGCGGCTTCCGCCATAACGAGCAGTCGCTCCGCATCGCCGAGAAACTGAACCTGACCTGGGAGGTGCGCGACGGGATCCTCAAGCACACCGGGCCGGAGGAGCCCGAGACCCTGGAAGGGCGCATCGTCCGGATCGTCGATCGCGTCGCGTACATCAACCACGACATCGACGACGCGATCCGGTTCGGGATCCTGCGCACCGACGACCTGCCCGACGAGCAGCTCTCGGTCCTGGGCCCGACCGGCTCGAAGCGGATCGACACGCTCGTGCACGACCTGATCGAGTCCTCGGCTCCGGCCGGCGACATCGTCCAGAGCGACGCAATCGGAAGCGCGATGCTCTCCCTCCGCACCTTCATGTTCGAGCGGGTCTACCTCGGCCCGAAGACCCGCGACGAGCACGAGCGGGCCCGCGACGTGATTCGCCGCATCTTCGACCACCTCGCCGGACGCGGCGACGAGCCGGAAGCCGTCGTCGACTACCTCTCGGGGATGACCGACCGCTTCGCACTCGACTACGCCGACCGGATCTGACGGTGGCCCGGCTCAAGGACGAATCGGTCGAAGCGGTCAAGGCGGCCGCGAACATCGTCGACCTGGTCGAGGCTCGCACGCGTTTGCGCAAGGTCGGCGGGCGCTACACCGGGCTCTGCC
>JBBQQI010000138.1:0-4007 GCA_038216085.1 Gaiellales bacterium
ACGAGGATCACGTCGGCGCGCTTCCCTACCTGATGCGCGAGATCAAGGTGAACGAGATCTGGGCGACCAGGCTGACGCTCGGCCTCGTCAAGTCGAAGCTCGACGAGCACGGCCTCCTGCGCGCCGCCGAGCTGCGCGAGATCGATCCCGAGCACGGGGCGATCGACCTCGGCCCGTTCAAGCTCGAGTTCATCCGCATGGCGCACTCGATCCCGGATGCCGTCGGGATCGCGATCACGACGAGCGCCGGCCTCGTGTTCCACACCGGCGACTGGAAGCTCGACCACACACCCGTCGATGGCTTGAAGACGGACGTCGGCGGGCTTGCGGCGCTCGGCAACCGCGGTGTCGACCTGCTGCTCGGCGACTCGACGAACGCCGAGCGCGCGGGCGTCACGCGCTCCGAGCGCGTGGTCGGTGAGGCGTTCCGGCAGATCATTCCGTCACGGAAGGGCCGCGTGCTCGTCTCGAGCTTCGCGTCGAACATCCACCGGATGCAGCAGGCGATCGATGTCGCGATCGACACCGACCGCAAGGTCGTCGTCGTCGGACGGTCGATGCGTCGCAACATGAACGTCGCGCGCAACCTCGGCTATGTCGAGGTTCCCGAGGACATGCTGGTCAAGCCCGCAGACCTCGACAACATCCCGCCGCACCAACAGCTGATTCTCTGCACGGGATCCCAGGGCGAGCCGCTCTCCGCGCTGACGCGGATCGCCTACAACGACCATCCCGCGATCAAGGTCGAGCGCGGCGACACCGTGATCATCTCCGCGCGTCCCGTGCCCGGGAACGAGCTCCGCGTGCACGACGCGATCAACCGGCTGACGAAGAACGGCGCCGAGGTGCTGCACGAGGAGAACGCCGAAGTCCACGTCTCCGGTCACGCGCGTGCCGAAGAGCTGCGCACGCTCCTGTCGCTGATCCGCCCGAAGGCCGTGATGCCGATTCACGGCGAGTTCCGGATGCAGGCCGCGCATGCGCGGCTCGCAATGGATGCGGGTGTGCCGTCGTCTGCGATCGTGATCGCCGAAAACGGCGATGTCGTCGAGCTCTCGAGCTCAGGCGTGCGGATCGCCGAGCGCATCGAGACGGGTGTGACGTACGTCGACGGCCTCGGCATCGGCGACATCTCGGACGTCGCGCTCCGTGATCGCCGTCACATGTCGGAGGACGGCGTGCTGATCATCGTCACGACTCTCGCGAACGGCGGCGCGTCACCTCCGGAGCTGATCACGCGCGGCTTCGCCGAAGACGACGAGCTGCTCGACGAGATGCGCCAGGAGGCAAACGACATCGTTCGCGAGCTGCTCGCCGACGACATTCGCGAGATCAAGCTGCTGCAAGAGCACCTGCACGACGGGATCGGCCAGCTGATCTACGACCGTACCCGCCGCCGTCCGATGATCCTGCCGGTGGTCGTCGAGGTATGAGGCCCGGTCGGGGATGAGCACGCTCGGGACACGTCCCGAGTGGGCGGGCGTGATCAACGAGCACGCGGTCGAGGACGTGACCGCGCAGAAGCTCGTCGCACAGCTGCTGTCGGTCGAGATCGCCTCGCTCGCGTTCTGCCGGCTGCTCGAGCGGTGGGCGCGTGGCGACGCCGACCCGAGCACTCCCGGTCGCCGGCAGGCCGCTTTGCGCCGAGCAGCAGACAGGGTCGAGACCGCGCTCGCGGGCCTCGAGCGCCCGCTGGGCCGCTACCTGCTCGAGCTGGAGGCCGGTCACGCCGAGGGACGGTCGTGGTTCGGCGAGCCGAGCCGGGCGGAGCTCGTCGACTGGGAGCCGGTGCTGGAGCGGGCAGGCGTGAAGGTGGGGGCGCACCGTGTCGCCGCGGCGTACCTCGAGCTCGCCGTGCTCGTCCGCGCGCTCGAAGGGCTCTCCGCTCAGGCGCGCTGGCAGACACCGGTCGATCGCGGCTCGCTCTGGGCGGGTCTCTTCGACCTCCGCGAGAACCTGCTCGGCCGTGCGGTCGACGACCTGCGTGCCATCGCCGCCTGAGGGTTAGAGGCTGTTGTCCGTCGAGCTCACCGTCGTCGGCTCGATCAACCTCGACCTCGTCGCGCGCGTCAAAGCGCTCCCGCGCGCCGGGGAGACGGTCGCGGGCGCCGACTTCCGGCGGTTCCCCGGCGGCAAAGGTGCGAACCAGGCCGTCGCCGCAGCGAGGCTCGGAGCCAACGTGCGGATGGTCGGCGCCGTCGGCGACGACCCGCTCGCAGAGGAGGCGCTCGCCGGGCTGACCGCTGCCGGCGTCGAGCTCGTCGTCCAGAGAACGGGCACGACCGGGATCGCTCTGATCCTCGTCGACGCCGCCGGTGAGAACCAGATCGTCGTCGTCCCGGGCGCGAACGCCGACGTGACGCCGCAGTCGCCCGGTGGCGCCGTGCTCTGTCAGCTCGAGGTGCCCGACGACGTCGTCCGCGGCGCCGCGCGCGGCGCCGAGTTCTTCGCATTGAACGCCGCGCCCGCCCGTCCCATCGACTTCGAACCGGACCTGCTGATCGTCAACCGCCTCGAGTACGAGGTCGTCTCGCGCGGCAAGCTCGTCGCCGTCACCTACGGGGCCGAAGGCGCGGTGCTCTACGAGAACGGCGTCGAGATCGCCCGTGCGAAGCCGCCGCTGGTCGATGCGGTCGACGGCACTGCGGCGGGCGACTCGTTCGCGGCCTGCCTAGTCGTCTCGCTGCTCGCGGGCCGCTCGCGCGAGGACGCGCTGGTGCGCGCGTGCGCGGCCGGCGCGATCGCAGCCTCCCGCGTCGGGGCGCAACCTTCGCTCCCCACAGCCCGTGAGGTTGACGCAATACTCGCGGCATGACTCCGACTCCAATCATCCTGGACTGCGACCCGGGCCACGACGATGCGATCGCGATTCTCCTGGCCGTCGCCTCACCCGAGATCGAGCTCGTCGGTGTGACGACGGTCTCCGGGAACCAGACCCTCGACAAGACGACCGCGAACGCGCTGAAGGTGCTCGAGTTCGCCGGCCGTTCCGACATCCCGGTGTATGCCGGAGCCGACAAGCCGTTCGTGCGCGAGCGCGACGTTGCAGCGCATGTACACGGCGAGTCGGGACTCGACGGTCCCGATCTGCCCCCGCCGTCGAAGCAGGCCGAGGTTCAGCACGCGGTCGACTACCTCGCCGACGAGATCCGCCGCCGCGCCGGCAAGATCACGCTTGTTCCGACCGGGCCGCTGACGAACATCGGCCTGCTCTTCTCGCTGCATCCTGACGTGCGTCCCGAGCGGATCGTCCTGATGGGCGGGTCGATCGGCGAAGGCAACCGCACCCCGGCCTCCGAGTTCAACATCTGGGCCGACCCGGAGGCCGCGCAGCGTGTCTTCGCCGAGGGTCTCGACACGACGATGATCGGGCTCGACGTCACCCACCGCGCGCTGATCACGGACGCTCACACCGAGCGGATGCGCGGCGCCGGCAAGGTCGGCGGGATGGTCGCGGAGCTGATGGACTTCTACGCGCGGTTCCACAAGGCGCGCTACCCGGATCTCGACGGCTCGCCGATGCACGATCCGGTCTGCATCGCGCATCTGATCGACCCGACACTCGTGCGGTTGCACGACGCGCAGATCGAGGTCGACTGCACGACCGGGCCGAGCTGGGGCCGCACGAACGTCGACTGGCGTGGGCGCGAGCACTTCGGCGCGCCGAACGCGAAGGTCGGCCTCGACATCGACGGTGAGCGCTTCGCGGAACTGATCGTCGAGCGCATCACCTCACTCGGGTAGCCGGCAGTGATCGTCTTCGCGGCGATCGCACCGCACGGCGGGCCGGTATTCGACGAGCCGGAGGGGCGGACGCGGAGCGGCATGGAGGAGCTCGGCCGTCGCTTCGCCGCAGCCCGGCCGGAGGCGGTGATCGTCCTGACGCCGCACGGGCTGCACCTCGACGGCCACTTCGCTGTCGTCAGGTCGGCCCGCCTGGCAGGCGACGCCTCCCAGTGGTCGGATGCCGAGACGCGCTACGACGGCCCGGGCGAGCCCGCACTCGC
>JBBQQI010000139.1:0-3969 GCA_038216085.1 Gaiellales bacterium
GAGCCTCCTGCCCCCGGCCAGACGGCGCTTTTCAATCCGCACGAGGACGCGATCGAGTGCAACCGCTGCGGCGGCCGCATGGTGCGCGCCGGCACGTGTTACACGTGCCGCGACTGCGGGACGTCCACCGGCTGCGGCTGAGCCGACCAGCCAGGCACGTTGCCTGAAGCGGAGGCCGCCCCCACGGGCGGCCTCCCGTCGTTTCGGAGAACGAGCGGGAACACGGCCGAGCGCAGCTACGTTTGCAGACACGATGAGAGCCCCCTCGAACCAGACCGTGGTCGCCGCATGACGACCGCGTACCGCTCGCTCGGCCGTACCGGCCTCCAGGTCAGCCCGCTCTGCCTCGGCGCGATGATGTTCGGCGCCTGGGGCAACACCGACCACGACGAGTCCGTGCGGATCATCCACCACGCGCTCGACTCCGGCATCAACTTCATCGACACCGCAGACGTCTACGCCCGCGGCGAGTCGGAAGAGATCGTCGGCAAGGCCCTCAAGGGCCGGCGCGATTCCGTCGTGCTCGCGACGAAGGTGCACGGGGCGATGGACGACGACGACCCGAACATGCGCGGCAACACGCGCCGCTGGATCGTGCTAGAGGTCGAGCACAGCCTGCGCAGGCTGCAGACCGACTGGATCGACCTCTACCAGATCCACCGCTGGGATCCATGGGTCGACCACGAGGAGACACTCGGCGCGCTGACCGACCTGCAGCGCGCGGGCAAGATCCGCCACTTCGGTTCCTCGACCTACCCGTCCTCGGCGATCGTCGAGGCACAGTGGGCGGCAGAGAAGCGCGGGCTCGGCCGCTTCGTGACCGAGCAACCGCCCTACTCGATCCTCGCCCGCGGCGTCGAGACCGAGGTACTCCCGGTCTGCGAGCGCTACGGCATGGGCGTCATCCCCTGGAGCCCGCTCGCAGGCGGCTGGCTCTCCGGCAGGTACCGCAGGGGCGAGGACGCGCGCAGCCACCGCGCGGACCGGATCCCGGCCCGCTACGACCTGTCGCTGCCCGAGAACCAGCGGAAGCTCGACGCGGCCGAGTCGCTCGCACAGCTCGCGGAGGGGGCCGGCCTTGCGCTGATCGACATGGCGCTCGCCTTCGTGCTTCGCCACCCGGCGATCACCTCCGCGATCATCGGCCCGCGAACCATGGATCAGCTCACAGGACAGCTCGCCGCACCGGAGGTGCACCTCGGAGACGACGTGCTCGACCGGATCGATGAGATCGTCCCGCCCGGGACGAACCTCAATCCGGCCGATGCAGGCTGGCAGCCGCCGCACCTGGACGACGCCTCGACACGCCGCCGCTAGCTCGGGGACTTGAATCGGCGCCCGCCGGGGTGTTCGATCCACGAATGGCTGCAGTCGCCACTCCGGCAGCACCCGGCCCGCGCTCCTGGCGCTGGGTCCTCGTCCCCGCGCTGATCGGCGCCCTCGTCTCGCTGACCACCGGGATCCTCGCGCGGCACCAGCCGCGCTCGAAAGGCTACTTCCGCCTCTTCTTCAGCGACCCCGTCCACCTCAAAGCGGGGTTCGCGACGGCGGCCGTGATCCTCGCGTGCTTCCAGCTCTTCACAGCCGCGTGGATCTTCCGGAAGCTGCCGTGGCAGAAACCGGCATGGGTCAACCCGGTGCACCGCTACACCGGCAGGCTCGCGTTCCTCTTCACCTTGCCCGTCGCCTACCACTGCATCTTCAAGCTCGGGTTCCAGCGGCCGGACAACCGCGTGCTGGCTCACTCACTCTTTGGCTGTGCGATCTACGGCGCATTCGCGGCGAAGGTCACGATCCTGCGGCTGCACCGGTTCCCGAAGCACGTGCTCCCGCTCGCCGGCGGTCTGCTGTTCGCGACGCTCGTCGGCGTCTGGTACACGAGCGCGGTCTGGCTCTACCAGCACACGACGAGCGCCGCGCCCGCCTACGCAGTGCCCTCGCCGATCCCGGCGAACGCCGACGCGTCGGCGGGAGGCAAGGTCTTCGCCACGGCGGGCTGCGGCGGCTGCCACACACTGGCGATCGCAAATGCCGGCGGCCAGATCGGGCCGAACCTCGACACCCTGCGGCCGTCGTACGAGCGCGTCCGCGCGCAGGTGGAGCGCGGCGGCGGCGCGATGCCGTCGTTCAAGGGTCAGCTGACCCCGAAGCAGATCCGCGACGTCGCTGCGTTCGTCGCCTCCGCGTCCGCGCCTTGAGGGCGTAAGCTCGGCGCCGTGCCTTTGATCGACACCCACGACGGTCGCGCGCTCACCTACCACGACGGGGGCGATGCGAACGGCTTCCCCGTGCTCATGCACCACGGCACACCCGCCTCGGGACTGCTCTACGGGCGTCACGACGAGCTCGCCCGCGAACAAGGTGTGCGGCTGATCGGCTATGACCGCCCCGGTTACGGCGGCTCCTCGCGCCACCAGGGCCGCTCGGTCGCCGCCTGCGTGGCCGATGTGTCGGCGCTGGCGGACGCGCTCTCGCTCGAGCGCTACGCGAGCTGGGGCGTCTCGGGTGGCGGCCCGCATGTTCTTGCCTGCGCCGCGCTCTGCGACGAGCGGCTCGTCGCCGTCGCAAGCCTCGCAGCCGTCGCGCCCTACGGCGCCGCGGGCCTCGATTGGCTGGACGGCATGGGTGAGGAGAACCACGTCGAGTTCGGCAAGACGACTGAGGGCGAGGCAGCGCTCCGCCCCTACCTCGAAGAGGAGTCGCGCGGGATCCTCTCCGCCAGCCCCGAAGGCCTCGTCGCGGTGATGGAGACGCTGCTCGGAGCCGAGGATCTCGCTGTGTTGACCGGCGCCTTCGCGGAGTACCTGCTCGAATCCGACCGACACGGGCTCGCCGCCGGGGTCGACGGCTGGCTCGACGACGACTTCGCGTTTCTCGCCCCCTGGGGCTTCGAGCTCAGCTCGATCGCGCGGCCGGTGCTGCTCCTGCACGGCGACGACGACCGGTTCGTACCGGTCGCGCACGGTCGCTGGCTCGCCGAACGGATCCCCGGTGTCGAGGCTCGCATCGACGCAGAGGACGGGCACCTGACGCTGTTCGAGCGGCGGATGCGCGAGACGAACGCGTGGCTGCTCTCGCACCGGTAGATCAGCTCGGCGTCGCGGTCAACGCGACGGTACGCAAAGGCATCCTCGCCGCAGCCGACAGCCCTCGTGTTCGGCGGCTCGTACGCCGGCACGGCATGCGCCTCGGCGCCGGCCGGTTCGTCGCCGGCGAGACGCTCGACGACTGCATCAGGGTGCTCCGCCGCCTGAACGACCAGGGCCTTTACGCGAACACGACGCTGCTCGGCGAAGGGGTGCTCGAGCCGACGCAGACCGAGCCCGTCGTCTTGGCGTACCGGCAGATCATCGAGCGCATCGCCAACGAGCAACTGCGCGCGAACGTCGCGCTCAAACTCACGCATCTCGGACTCGAGATCGACGAGGAGCTCGCCTACGAGAACGTGCGCGGGCTGGTGCAGCACGCGATCGAGCGTGACGGATTCATCCGGATCGACATGGAGCAGTCGCAGTACGTCGAAGCGACGCTGCGCATCTACCGCCGCCTCCGCGAGGAGGGTCTCGACGGCGTCGGCACCGTGCTGCAGGCATACCTGTACCGCACACCTGACGACCTGGAGACGTTGCTCCCGCTCGACCCGAATCTGCGCCTCGTCAAGGGCGCCTATCTCGAAGACGAAGCGATTGCCTACCCGCGCAAGGCGGACGTGGACGCCGCGTACGGGGAGCTGCTGGAGCAGCTCCTCTCGAGCGGCGGACACACGGCGATCGCCACCCACGACGACAAGCTGATCCAGCATGCGATCGCGTTTGCGCGCGACCACGGCATTCCCACCGACCGCTTCGAGTTCCAGATGCTCTATGGCGTGCGTCCACAGCTGCAGCTCGACCTCGTGCGCCGCGGGTACAAGGTCCTCGTCGCGACGCCGTTCGGGCCCGAGTGGTACCCGTATCTGATGCGCAGGCT
>JBBQQI010000140.1:0-3251 GCA_038216085.1 Gaiellales bacterium
ACGGGGTGGCAGCCGAGCCGTTGATTCTCGTCGCCGACGACGACGAAGACATTCGTCTACTCGTGCAGTTGCGCCTCGAACGATCCGGGTACAGAGTGGTCGCGGCACGTGACGGGGCCGAAGCGCTGTCGCTCGCACGCGCACACGACCCCGACCTGCTCCTCCTCGACATGACGATGCCGTTCATGGGCGGGCACGAGCTCTGCAACGTGATCGCGGCGAATCACGACACGCCGCCACCGGTGATCTTTCTCTCAGCGCACGGCAGTCCGCAGGATCAAGTGCGCGGCCTCGACGCGGGGGCCGTCGACTACATCACGAAACCGTTCGACACGGGGGAACTCGTAGCTCGAGTCGCCGCCGCGCTGCGCACGAGCAACCGTCTGGCCGCGCTGGAACGCGACGCGACCGTCGATCACCTGACAGGCGTGTTGAATCGCGGACAGCTCGACCGGCGCCTGGGCGAAGCAGTCGCGCGGGTGAAGCAACGCGGAGGGGATCTCGGGTGTGTGCTGATCGACGTCGATCACTTCAAGTCCATCAACGACGGCTTCGGCCACTCGGCAGGCGATGCTGTGCTGCAGGTGATCGCGACACGCCTGAGCGGCGGGCTACGCGCAGAAGACGCGCTCTTTCGCTACGGCGGAGAAGAGTTCTGCCTGCTGCTCGAAGAAACGGACGCCGCGGGTGCAGCCATCGTCGCACGACGTTCGCTCGCGTCCGTTGCGTCCGAGTTGATTCTGAACATCAGCGTCACCGCGAGTGCCGGCGTCGCAAACTGGACGGCCGTTCTCGGCGATTCGTCGGGCCTGCTGCGCGCTGCCGACGAGGCTCTGTATGCAGCAAAGCGCAACGGCCGTGCACAGGTCAGCTTTTGGAGCGATTCCGCGGGCACCACGACCGACGGCCCGCAGCGGCACCTCGCATCGACCGCTTGAGGCAGGTCGAAGCGAATCGAGTTCCGATAGTTTTGGACTGCACGCCCTCTTAGCTCAGTTGGTAGAGCACCTCCATGGTAAGGAGGGGGTCAACGGTTCGAGTCCGTTAGAGGGCTCTGCAAAAGCGCCGCACGTCGGCGCTTTTGCGTTCAGGTCGACTTGCAGGTTCAGCCGCGTGCGGTGGGTATGGAGCCGATTATGGAGCTTTCGCGTCAGCGAGGGGCTCGGCCGCGCGGGACCAATGCCCTCTGAGCCGCCGCGTCAACGCCGGGGACGAGGTATGGATGTGTGACCGTGACGCCCCGTAACCCTCCGCGAACCGCTGTGCAGACTGTCCGTGCGATGGCTCGGCGAGCAGGGGTGCGGCCATCGGCGTCGCCCGGCCTTCAGACTCTCTCGTCACCGCTGGTAGCGTCCGAATTCGGCGCGCGTCACCACACCCCGAGGACGAACACGCGACAACGCACCGGGCCGAGACTCCAGCGTTCGTCGCGAGAGAGCGAAGCAGAACGAGAGCATGGTCGGTGAGTACGAAAAGTAGCCGTACGGCCGTCGGCGCAAGGGCTGGCAAGGCCAATTCTCCAGCCAGGCTTGCCAACATGACCGGTTCAGCTGCGGCGACGAGTAGACCACGGTTGGTCGACACCGCGAACTTCCTGCTCGCGACGCGCGATTCCGGCTACCGAAGTACCGCATATGCGGTTGCCGAGTTCGTCGACAACTCGCTGCAAGCGGGCGCGACGTGTGTCGCGATCGACCTCCTCGCAGGAGATGAAAAGTCTTTCCCAATCGAGCTGCTTGTCGTCGACGACGGGATTGGCATGGACGCGGCCACACTTGCCTCCGCTCTTACGTTCGGCGGGTCAAGTCGCTTCGATGACCGGTCGTCGCTCGGGCGTTACGGCATGGGGTTGCCAAACGGTGCACTGAGCTGCGCTCGACGGGTCGAGGTCTTCAGCTGGCGCCGAGGCCGATTTCTGACGAGTCGCCTCGACGTCGATGAACTGGTTCACGGCAAACGACGGAGCCTTCCACCGGTCCAAGCGGTAGCTCGTCCCGCGTTTCTGCCGCGTACGCCACGCGGCACTGCGGTGCTGCTGCGCCGCTGCGACCGTCTTGAGTACCGGCGGGCGTCGACGCTTGCCAACAAGCTCCACGCCGATCTCGGACGGATCTATCGACGATTCATTGAGCGTGGGATCGAGCTACGCGTCAACGGAGAACTCGTTGCGGCGGTCGATCCGCTGTTTCTCAGTCACAGCGGTAGGCGGTTCGGCGCCCGCCGGTTCGGTGAACGGCTCACCTACCAGCTGAAGGGCGCCGGCGGCGACGGGGCCGTCGAAGTCGTCTTCACCGAGCTACCGATCGACCGCTGGCACAGCCTGCCCAGCGACGAGAAGCGGCGTCTCGGCGTCACCAATGCGCCTCCCGTTTCAATCATGCGAGCAGGTCGTGAGATTGATCGAGGCTGGTACTTCATGGGCGCGAAACGTCGCGAGAACTACGACGACTGGTGGCGGTGCGAGATCAACTTCGAGCCGACTCTGGATGAGCTGTTTGGCATTACGAATGCGAAGCAAGGGATCAAACCCCGGCCGGATCTGTTAACGGCTCTCGAGTGCGACTTGGAACCGATCGCTCGAGCGCTCAACGGTCGCGCCCGCCAGCGGTTCGAACTCGTCAAGGCAACTAAGCCATTGACTGCCGCGGAAAGGCAAGCGGCCCGCGCTGAACCGACGCTGGCTCCGCTGCCACGCCGACGCGAATCGTTGCCGGAGGATCTACGTCGGCTCGTAATGTCACACGTAGACGGACGCGAGGCGACGAGTCCGTACCAGATCGTCGCGACCGAGTTGCCCACGACAGCGGCCTTCGAGATCGTACGCCGTCGCGACCAGCTCATACTCGTCTTCAATACCCGCCACCCGCTTTACCGCGATCTCTACGGTCCCCTGGCCATGAGCGAGTCCGCCGAGGATCAGGATGTGGCAAAGAGGGTTGCCCTGGCGGTGCTCGCCGCCGCTCGGGCCGAGGCGAGCGCGACGCGGCGCGCCGACCGCGATGAGGTCCGGCGGTTCCGCCAGGCTTGGGCAGACGTGTTGGCGACCTTCTTCAACGCATAGTGATGCCCGACGAGTCGGTCGTCCTCCCCATCTCCCGCCGCTGGTCCCCCAGGCGTCGGGATGCGTTCGCACACTACGCGGAAGCCCTAGCCGCGAATGGGAGCGCACCCGTCGGTCACGTTGGCGCCGCGCGACAGGATGCTCTCGCCCACGGAGGCCACGGTCTTGCGGCGGCAGTGCACATCGTGTC
>JBBQQI010000141.1:0-3133 GCA_038216085.1 Gaiellales bacterium
GCGGCGGGTAGCACCGGCACAACACGCAGTCGACTCGACGCGGCGGCGCAGCGGAGCGAGCCGCTCGCCAGCGAGCGAACGGCCGTTCCGACCAGCCTCGAAGATCGTCGCCGGCCGACCCAGTGAGCGAGCGAGGAATCAGGAAGGGTCGGGGCCGATCGCGACCATTGCCGCGACCAGCTTGTAGGCGGCTTCGGCGGGGCCGAGCTCGTCGGGGCGCAGCAGGTTGGCCATGATGCGCAGCACCCACTCCATGAGCGGGCGCGACTGCATCCCGACGCGCGTCAGCTCGCGCATGACGGCCGGATTGCCGATGGCCCGCACGAACGCCCGCGCCACCTTCCAGTACAGCCCGTAGATCTCCTCGAGCTGTTCGGGATAACGGGTCAGCGCGAGGCCGTCGCCGGTCGTGAGCGCGGTCGACACCGCGTCGGCGGCGAGGCGACCGGTCTCGTAGGCCAGCGAGATGCCTTCGCCGTTGAACGGGTTCACCGACCCGGCGGCGTCGCCGACGACCAACCAGGTGGGGCCGACGTTCGGCGTGACCGAGCCCCCCGTTGGCAGTTTGCCGCCGGTCGGCGGTCCGCACGACGTCTCCGGTGAGATGCCCCAGCGTTCGGGCGCGGTCGCCACGAACGCGTCCATCAACTTGCTGGTGTTGATCGACTTCCACCCGGTGAACGTCGAGAGCAGGCCGACGCCGACGTTGACGGTGCCGTCGCCCACCGGGAAGATCCAGCCGTAGCCGGGCAGGTGGTTGCCGTCGCGGTCGCGCAGGTCGAGGTGGCTCTCGATCCAGGGCTCGTCGTGGTACGGGCTGGTGAAGTAGCCGCGGACGGCCATGCCCAGGGGATAGGTGCGGTCGCGCGCGGTGCCGAGCGCGCGGCCGAAGCGGGAGTTGGCGCCGTCTGCGACCACGAGATAGCGGGCCCGCACCGCCTCGGTGGCGCCGTCGCGCCGGACGACGGCACCGGTGACCAGGCCGTCCTCGACCAGCGGTTCGATCGCCTCGCTGCCGGTCCAGACGGTGGCGCCGGCGTCGGCCGCCGCGCCGGCGACCATCTCGTCCAGGTCGCGACGGCGGATCACGTAGCCGTAGTCGGGAAAGTCAGGGTGCTCGGGCCACGCGAGCTCGAGGGTGACCCCGTGCGCGATCGAGCGCAGGCCGTCGAATCGTTGCGAGCCCACGAGTCGTTCCGCGAGACCCATGTCGTGCAGCTGGCGCACCGCGCGGGGCGTGAGGCCGTCCCCGCACGTTTTCTCGCGCGGAAAGTGTTTCTTCTCGATCGTCAGGACCCGATGGCCACGCGTTGCGAGCCAATACGAGGCCGCCGCACCGGAGGGCCCCGCGCCCACGACGAGCACGTCGTAATTCTCGCCCGATTCGCCGGGCAACTCGACGGAATCCCCGCTCTCGAAATCGCCGCGGATACCGTCGGGAAAATCGTCGGACTGACGCGCGTTCACGAGCACATGATCACATGCTCGGGGGGTCGGAAACGAAGCGTGACCAACCTCGCCGGACGCGGGAACTTGGCTTGGCGCACAATGTGCCGCAGTCGCCTCTAGCGTGGTAGCAAGAGCGTCACGGCCTATGCGAAAAGGAGCGCCGGGGAGCTATGCGCGACATGAACGTGTGGCACCACCTCCTTGCGGTGCACGTTCCCAACCTGCTGCCGCGCACCGTCTTCGGGTTGCACCTCCCGTGGCTGCGCAAAGCGGCGCGGTTGCTGTACTCGATCGTGCTGTTCGCGATCGGCCTCGCCGCGGCGTACGCGGTCATCAAGACGCCGAAGAAGCCGAACGAACCGGCCACGTGGGCGCAGGTCATGATCGGCGCGATGTTCGTGTGGTTCATGTTCGCGCTCGGGTACGGCGTGATCCCCCACGAGTGGCTGACGTTCGGCAACTCGTACCTGAACTTCGACAGCTCTTCGTTCCTGATGCACAAGAACCGGATCCTCCACTTCGACATCACCCGGGACAAGGTGGTCGACGCGGTCGCCGCGCTCATCTACGTGGTCGTGCTCGGAATCAACATCTACTTCTTCGCCGCGTGGCAGAAGCGCAAGGTTGCGGAACCCGCGGCCGACGGAGCCGACGGCGCGCCCGACTCCGGACCGATCACCGGTGGAACGATCTTCTCGCGCCTGCGCCGCTCCAAGCGCACCTCCGCATACGGCCGCCCAGTGACGACGTCGGAGACGTGATGCACACGCGGCTCGGGTCACACGGAGCGGTGAGCGCAGCGAACTCGCCAGCAAGCGAACGTCCGCGGCAAACCGGTCGCGCTCCGATGAAGAGAGCGAGCGCATAGGCATGGCGCGCAACGATGCGAATCCGCCGATGCCGGAGTTCTCGACTTCGTACGTCCTGCAAGAAGTCGACCCCAAATGGCTCACCCAAGCCGTCAAGCCCAAACAATTCCTCCACATCGACCAAGCCGAATGCATCCTCTGCGAAGGCTGCGTGGACATCTGCCCGTGGAAATGCATCCACATGCTCTCCACCAACGCCATCGACGAAGCCGTCAACGCCGACCAACCCGGCGACGACCCCAAAGACCACGTCTTCTTCGTCGTCGACGAAGACGTCTGCACCCGCTGCGCACTCTGCGTCGACCGCTGCCCCACCGGCGTCATCGTCCTCGGCAAAGTCACCGACGCCTGGCGCGACGGCGACCCCAACACCCGCACCAACCGACACGGCTACGCCTACGGCGTCCGCTTCTAACGAGCGGCAAGAAAGAGCGAACGTGAGCCGAGGGCAAGCAATGAGACGAGCAACAAACATCCAGACCGCCCGAGGCGGGGCCCGCGCGGCCCTTCAGAGCGAGAGTTAACGTGGCGACAACGAACGGAAACGGTCACCGACCCAAGGTCGCGGAGCGGCTCGCCGAGATCGGCGACAAGACGCGAAGCTCGCAGGCGTGGACCTCGATCTTCCGTCCCGGTTCGATCTATCGCAAGGGCTACACCGACAGCCCCCGCAACAGCTCCTATGTGATCATGAACAACGTGCTGTACCACCTTCACCCGGTGAAGGTGAAGCGGCATGCGGTGAAGGTGTCGTACACGCTGTGCCTCGGCGGGCTGTCGTTCTTCTTGTTCATCCTGCTCACGGTCACCGGCAT
>JBBQQI010000142.1:0-2963 GCA_038216085.1 Gaiellales bacterium
GCCGAGGACGCTGCCGAGCGCGCGCGGTCTGCCGCTCGCGCGCTCGCCGATTCCGATCCTGCACGTCGGCGTCGCCCGAACGAGCTCGTGCTCGGTCGGCTCGTCGCCGGTGCGGAGCGCCTCGAAGCGCTGATTGCCGTCGACGTCGACCGTTTCGAGTTGCCGGTGCGGGAGCGTGCCGAGGCGCAAGCTGCGCGCACAACCGAGCTCGGCGCTGCGCTGCGCCGGCTCGGTGCGGAAGAGGTCGAGCAGCGCCAGCGAGCGGCACAGACAGGTGAACGGCTCTCGGCGATCGACGTGGAGCTTGCGCGGACGGACGCCGAGCACGACGAGGCGGCCCGCAGGTTGGCGGCCGCGCCCGCCGAGCCCGCCGAGGGGGACGACCGGGACGCGCTGGCGGAGACGCTCGATCGCTACGAACGGCGGCGCGAGCAGCTCGGCCAGGTGAACCCGCTCGCCAAGGAGGAGTACGACGCCGAGAAGGAACGGCTCGAGGAGCTCTCGGTGCAGCGTGCCGACCTCGAACAGAGCCTCGAGGAGCTCGTGAAGCTGCGTGACGATCTGACGAAGACCGTCGAGACGCGCTTCGCGGAGACGTTCGAAGCGGTCGAGCAGCATTTCCACGAGGTTGCGGCGACGCTCTTCCCCGGCGGCGAGGGCCGCTTGCGGATGACCGAGCCCGAGGACGAGGATGAGGAGCCGGGCATCGAGGTCGAGCTGCGTCCGGCGGGGAAGCGCGTGACGCGGCTCTCGCTGCTCTCGGGCGGCGAGAAGGCGCTCGGCGCGATCGCGTTCCTCTTCTCGCTCTTCCTCGCACGCCCGAGCCCGTTCTATCTTCTCGACGAGGTCGAGGCCGCGCTCGACGATACTAACATCGGCCGCTTCACCGAGTTGCTGCGCACCTACGCCGACCGCGCGCAGTTCATCGTGATCACGCACCAGAAGCGCACGATGGAGGCAGCCGACGTGCTGTACGGCGTCACGATGGGGAACGACGGTGTGTCCGAGATCGTGTCGCGGCGCCTGCCGCGTGAGCAAGAGATCGCCGCGACCGCGTGAACGACCTCGACTTCGTCCTGCGGGCGTCCGACCTCCTCTGGTCGCGCGGCCTGCGGACGTGGGTCTTCGGCGGTTGGGGCGAGGAGTTGCGCGGGTTGACGCCGCCGTGCGAGCACGCCGATCTCGACCTGCTCTACCCGGCGCCGGGCTGGTCGCGCGTCGATGCGTTGCAGCTCGACTGGGTCGCCGAGAAGCACCTGCCTTGGAAGCGCGCGTTCATGCTCGAGGGGATCACGGTCGAGCTCTTCCTCGTCGAGCGCGACGAGCGAGGGTGGTTCACGCAGCTGAAGCGGCGCCGGCACCAGTGGCCCGACAACGTCTTCTCGACGAACGGTCGCATCGCGGTCGCGAGCACGGCGGCACTCGCGGCGTACCGGCACTCGCAGCTCCGCGCTGCTTGAACTGCGTGCTGCCTGATCAGCGGCGGTGACGCCGACGGCTACCCTCCGGCGTTCATGGCGAGAAGCTGGGCAGAGCTCCTGGGAGACGACGAGACCGCCTCGGAGAGCGACGAGGATCGCCGCGGCCTGTTCGGGCGGCTGCGCGAGTCACTCGGCAAGTCGCGCCGCGCGCTCACCGAGCAGCTGCAGGTGGCAGCGTTCGACCCGTCCGACGACGCCTCGTGGGAACGCCTCGAGGAGGCGCTCATCTATGCGGACGTCGGCGTGAGCGCGACGGCCGAGCTGATCCGCCGGCTCGAGGCGCGCCAGGATCTCACCGAGCTGGCGAGCGCCCTGGCAGAGGAGATCGCGTCTCTGTTCGGTGGGCCGGCGACACTCGACGTGCACCACGAGCCTGCGGTGATCCTCGTCGTCGGCGTCAACGGCACCGGCAAGACGACGACGATCGGGAAGCTCGCGAAGAAGCTGCGCGAGCACAACCGCCAGGTGACGCTCGGTGCGGCCGACACGTTCCGCGCCGCCGCTGAGGAGCAGCTCGAGATCTGGGCGAAGCGCGCGGACGCGCGGTTTGTCGGAGGAGAGCGAGGCGGCGACCCGGCGGCGGTCGCGTTTGACGCCGTCGCTGCCGAGGAGGGCGTGGTGATCGTCGACACCGCTGGTCGCCTGCACACGCAGACGAATCTGATGGACGAGCTGGCGAAGGTGCGGCGCGTGATCGCAGGGCGGCGGGAGGGGGCTCCCCACGAAGTGCTCCTCGTCGTCGACGCGACGACCGGGCAGAACGGTCTGCAGCAGGCGCGTCTCTTCGGCGAGGCGGTCGGCGTGACGGGCGTCGCGCTGACGAAGCTCGACGGCTCGGCGAAGGGCGGGATCGCAGTCGCGATCGCCTACGAGCTCGGACTGCCGGTCAAGCTCGTCGGCGTCGGCGAAGGCATCGACGACCTGCGCCCGTTCGACGCGCAAGACTTCGCCCGCGCACTCGTCTCGGGCTGACCCACGCGGACACGGTCGGTTTTACTCCGCGCTCGAACCGGCCCAGAGGTTGATGTCGGCGTCGGTCGCGTAGCGGTCGATCTCCGCGAGCTCCTCGGCGGAGAAGTCGAGCTGCTCGAGCGCGCCGAGCGAATCCTCGAGCTGCGCGACGCTCGAGGCGCCGATCAGCGTCGAGGTCATCCGTGTGTCGCGCAGTGTCCAGGCAAGCGCCAGCTGCGCGAGGCTTTGACCTCGACGGCCGGCGATCTCGCCAAGTGCGCGAATCTTGGCGAGCGCCTGCTCGCTGATCAGGTCGGGAGAGAGCGACCCGTCTCGCGCTGCGCGCGAGCCCTCAGGAATCCCGTTCAGGTACTTGTCGGTGAGCATCCCCTGCGCGAGCGGCGAGAAGCCGATGCAGCCAACGCCGAGGCCCCCGAGCGTGTCGAGCAACTCCGGCTCGATCCACCGGTTCAGCATCGAGTACGACGGCTGGTGGATCAAGAGCGGGGTGCCGAGCGCATCGAGGATCTC
>JBBQQI010000143.1:0-2880 GCA_038216085.1 Gaiellales bacterium
AAGCGCCACCGCCTGCGGCTTGATCTGTTGCGCGACGAGGAAGCCACGGCACTCGGCGCGCGACGGGTCGGCGCGGATGCAGTCGAGGTAGCGAGAGAGCTGTTCGACGGCGTCGATCGTGCCGACGCGCTTGATCTCGACTGCGACCCACCCGTCCTCGGCGTCTCGGCACATCAGATCGACCGGCCCGACGTCGGTCGGCCACTCGCGCTTGACGATGCGCAGGCTCTCCTCGATGTGGGTCGGGTCTGCGGCGAGCAGCAGCTGCAGGTCGCGCTCGACACCGTCCTTCTCGAGCGCCGCGGCCTCGCCCATGTCGTGACGCACGTCGGAGAGCACCTCGACGAGCTTGATCTCGAGCCGGTCTTCGCTCCGTCCCGCGCGCTTGCGGACGACGATGAGGTCGCCGGTGTCCTCGATCACGGTCGGAGGCGTCATCCAGTTCAGCGGCTTGTAGCCGCCGGCGTCTGCGTGCACGAGCACCGAGCCGTCGTCCTTCAGCATCAGCAGCCGAGTCGACTCGGGCAGGAAGGCGTTCAGCCGGCCGGAGTACGTGACCTCGCAGCGGGCGACGATCAGGCGCATCGGGGCAACCTACCGTCCGTTCCGGACATGCCCCCGAACCTGGTCCTGAACCAGGTTCGGGTTGTCTCGGGAGGCCTTGTCGCTGGTGCTCAGAGCAAGCCGGCCGTGCGGGCCGAACCTGACGAACCTGGTCCTGAACCAGGTTCGTGAGTTGCCGTCCGGGTCTTGTTCAGGCGTGTCGGATCAGGGTCATGCCGTCTCGGACGGACAGGACTACTTGGACTGTGCGCGGGTCGGCGGCGACGTGGTCGTTGAACGCGACAATCGGGCCCTCGCCGTCGAGCACCCGGCCGCTCCAGAGCGTGTTGTCGGCGACGATCAGGCCGTGCCCGCTGAGGCGCGGCAGCACCGCCTCGTAGTAGTCGACGTAGCCCTCCTTGTCGGCGTCGAGGAAGACGAAGTCGAAGTCACCGTCGAGACCCGCGATCGTCTCGAGCGCCGGGCCGACGTGCAGCGTGATCCGCGAGCCGTGCGGCGAGCGGTCGAACCAGCTCTGCGCGAACGCCGCGCGCTCGGGGTCGAGCTCGCACGCGTCGATGCGACCGCCCTCCGGCAGCCCCGCCGCCATCGCGAGCGCCGAGTGCCCGCTGAAGGTCCCGATCTCGAGCACCCGCTGCGGCTGGACCGACCAGACGAGCAGCTCGAGCAGCCGGCCGGCGAGCGGGCCGGTGAGCATCTGGCCGGAGCCGAGCTCGGCGCGGGTCGCCTCGTCGAGCTCCGCGAGCAGCGGCTCGTGCGGCGTCGAGAGCCGCACCGCGTACTCCTCGACTTGCGGGTCGACGATCTCCATCAACCGCGCTCCACGCGCGAGCCGCCGACGAGCGCGTCAGTTCCGTCGTCGAAGCGCACCCACGCCTTCCCCTTGCCGTCGTAGTCGGGCGACCAGACGATCAGCGTCGCGTCGCGGCCGCCGGTGCGCACCCGCTCGGTGCCCTCCGGCTCCGCGCCGCGCCAGACGCGCACGAACGGGTTCTGCTCCCATTCGCGCCCGATCGTCGTCTCGTCGGTGTGGCCCGGGAGCACGCGCCGCTCGTGGGGCATCGACATGTACACGTCCATCACCGAGCTCCTCACCTCCTCGAAGTCGCCGCCGCCGACCGCATCCTTGAAGAGCGTATCGCCGGAGAAGACGGCCGCGTCGTTGACGACGAACGCGACCATGTCGTCGGAGTGCCCCGGGGTCGCGATCGCCTCGATCCACAGGTCGCCGCTCTCGAATGACCCGCGCACGACCGGCAGCCCGAGCTCGGCCTCGTGGGCGACGTGATCGGCATGGGAGTGCGTCCGCAGGATGTGCGTCGGCGTCACCCGCCACTCCTCGGCCGTCCGGAGCAAGGACTCGATCGGCGCCCCTGAATCGACGAAGACCGCTGTGCCGCCGTGCTCGTCGGCCACCAGGTAGGCGTTCGAGAGCCAGCGGGGATCCATACTGCGGGCGACAAGCACGGCGTTAGGCTAACGGGACACCCAATCGCAAGGAGTGACACCACATGCCGGGCCTGATGGGACGCCTGTCCCTGATTTTCAAATCGAAGTTCTCCAAGGCGCTCGATCGAGCCGAGAATCCGAACGAGACGCTCGACTACTCCTACGAGGAGCAGCTGCGCCAGCTCCAGAACGTCAAGCGCGGCGTCGCCGACGTGACGACAGCCAAGAAGCGGCTCGAGATGCAGTACACGACGATGAAGCAGCAGGTCGACAAGCTCGACGGCCAGGCGCGCCAGGCGCTCCAGGCAGGCCGCGAGGATCTCGCCCGCGAGGCCCTCTCGCGTAAAGCTGCCGCCGAATCGCAGCTCGCAGGGATCATGGAGCAGGGCCAGCAGCTCGAGGCCCAGCAGCAGAAGCTGATCGAGGGCGAGCGCACCCTGCAGACGAAGGTCGAGGCCTTCCGCACGCAGAAGGAGGTCATCAAGGCGCAGTACTCTGCTGCCGAGGCGCAGGTGCGGATCGGCGAGGCCGCGACCGGCATCGGCGAGCAGATGGCCGACGTCGGCATGGCGGTCGAGCGCGCAAAGGACAAGACCGCACAGCTTCAGGCGCGCGCAAACGCGATCGACGAGCTGACGGCTACCGGCGCGCTCGAGGACTTCACCTCCTCCGGCGACGACATCGACCGCCAGCTCTCGCAGATCTCGCAGTCGAGCCAGGTCGACGACCAGCTCGCGAAGATGAAGGCCGAGCTCGGGCAAGGCGAAACCGAGACGCCGAAGCCGCTGCCGGGCGGCGAGGCAGAGAAGTCGTGATCGTCCGGTTGATGGGCGAGGGTCAGTGGCGCGTCGACGACAGCCTCGCCGC
>JBBQQI010000144.1:0-1804 GCA_038216085.1 Gaiellales bacterium
GGGGGAGAGCCGTAGAGGGATGGACTCGCCGTAAGGTTTCTGTCGCTTTGCTGATTGCGAGAGCCCGCGCGCGTGCATGGGTTTGGGGACGTCCGCGTCCGGTCTTGAGGTAGCGCCGAACGCCGCTGTCGCTGAGCTCGAGCGCTGTCCTGATCTCGTTCCGCCCCTCCGGGGTTCGCGCGAGCTCGTTGAGGATGGTGAGGCTCCGTTGATACCTAGTGTCGTCGGTAGTTGGGTAGGTGGTGTAATCAGGTGCGTCGACTAGGCCAAGTCGGTCGGTGTAGTTGCTTTCGCGCCCGATTGGCTCTGCTGCGTATGCGGTGGTCGGTGTGCTGTGCAGCGGGCCTGCGGTGCGGCTGCTGCATCGTTGACCGTCGGGGCCCGTTGCCTTTCGTTCGGGTGCGCGGAGGTGGCTTGTGACCGACTTCAAGGGGTCACGTCACCGATCGCCAGCCGTTGCCGGCGGCGCTTACGAGATGTCACGGCGGGTGCACCGGATGCGGTGCGACGCGTCGACGAGCAGCGTCGCGCCGTGAAGAGCGGGGTCGCGTGCGATCGAGGTTCGCGGCCGCAGGTCGACCACGCGTCCCGACCGCAGGACTACGAGCACTGACGAGCAGGTGCTCTCGCGGCCGATCTCGAGACGGGGATGCCGCGGGAGGTACCAGCCGAGGGGCCCGCTGGAGCGGAGCGGGTCGCCGAACACGGCGATCGGCGTGGAGGCGTGCCAGCCGTCGCGGACGAGCGTCTGCGCGATCGTGCCGAACGGCTGGATCGGGTCGACATTCCCGATCAGCAAGGACGCTGCGACCACGGAGGCCGATCCCAACGCGAGCACCGGTGCGACGCGCGCCGGGAGCGAGTCGAGAGCTGCGACGGCCGCGACCGCGACGAACGCTCCGACGCCGATCAGGTTCCGCAGGTCGAAGACCTTCATGCCCGTTGCCCACACGACTGCCGCCTCGACGATCGGCGCGAGTGCCAGCAGTGCGACGAGGCGGCCCGCCGGGTTGCGCCGTGCCAGCCGGGCGGCCCCGCCCCCGACGACAGCCACCGTCGCCAGCGAGAGGATGAGCCCCGGCGTCGTCTGGTTGAACGCGTACGTGAAGAGCCGGAGCGGGATGGCCGTGACAAACCGCAGGCGGAACGTGCCGATCCACGAGTACCGATTCTGGTGCACCTGCTGCAGCAGCATCGGCGCGCCGGTCGCGGCGACGACGCCGCCGCTCACGAGCGCAGTGAGCGAGCGTCTGCGGATAGCGCGGGCGCCCGGGTCGAGGATCGCCCACGCGACGGCGGCGAGCACGGAGAAGGCGAAGAAGTAGTGGGTGAGACCGCCGGCCGCGACCGTGGCGGCGAGCAGGAGCTCGTTGCGGCGCGACGGTCGCTCCAGTTCCCTCACGAGCAGCAGGCCGAGGAGCGCTGAGAGGAGCGCGGCGAGCTCGTACGCGCGGAGCTCGTGCCCGTGGTCGACGAACTCGGCGCCCACCGCGACGAACAGCCCGGCCGCTACAGCGAGGGGCTGCGTGACGAACCGCCGCGCGATCACGACGACGACCGCGGCGAGCAGCCCGCCGGCGAGCACGGAGATCAGCCGCAGGTCCTGCATCGGCACTCCCGCCTGCCGGACGGCCCAGGCGAGCAGGTACCAGAGCGGTGGCGTCGACTCCGTGCGCGCGACGTGGCGGAGCAGCGCGCCGACCGTTGGCTCGGCGAGCGCGCGTGCCGACGCGACCTCGTCCTCCCAGAACGGTCGGCCCCAAACGGCGGGCAGACGGACGGCGACCGCGACGACCGCGACGAC
>JBBQQI010000145.1:0-1668 GCA_038216085.1 Gaiellales bacterium
TCGTCTCCCAGTCCGAAGAGCGCATCGAGCGCCATTACGAACCCGCGTTGCGGCTCGCCACCGCGCCATTCTCTCGCCACGGCGTCGAGCTCTGCGCGCAGGTCGGGCGCGATCTCGCTCGGTTTCAGCACCCGGGCGACGAAGCCGGCGGCGGTCAGCCGGTGCACCGACTGCCGAACCTTGCGGATTGCGCGCCCCTCAAGCGAGAACGATGTGGTGTCGACGATCGCCTCGTCTCCGTGATACAGGGCATGGAGCCCGTGCCCGGCATAGAGAGGGAGGCACCGTTCGGACGCGCCCAGGATCGCGATGCGCCAGTCGCGCGTGTGCGTGAACGCGACGAAGGAACCGACAAGCTCGTCGCTGCGCTCCGCCGGGCCGATCGGGTCGCCCGAGACGACGGCGACGCCGCCGACGACGCGATAGGCGAGGAACGACGACTCGTCCTCGGTGAAAAAGTACGACTTGTCGGCGCGCAGCACAAACGGCGCGAGGGTGTCCGCTCCCCACGCACGGACGAGCGCTCGGGCGATCGTCCGTTCACGTTCCTCCTGCGCGACGCGGTGGCGCCACGGCGCGAGCCAGCCGGCGACCGTCCAAAGCGTCGCGGCGGCTGCCAACAGGAGCAACGAGAGCGGATACCAATCGCCGAAGCTGCCGGCGAGGTGCGGAGACCCGGACAGCTCGAGCCCGAGCAGTGCGTGCAGGATCTCGCGGCGCGCGAACGCGAGCGTGAACGTCTGGTCGGCTGCCATGTGGTTGATCCAGAGCGCCGTCGTCCCGTAGCCGCAGATGACTGCGACGGAGAGCAGCACGCGCGAAGCGACCTTCCGCCGCGTACCGGTGTCGCCGGGACGGTCGAAGTCGATCCGGTGCGCGACGAGCACCACGAGAACGACCGCCGACGCGACCGTGCCCTGGTTCAGGCCGTGCAGGACATGCAGGGCGGCCGAGAGCAGGGAAACCGCCGTCGCCACCTGCCAGGCGCGCCGGCGCCGCCGCGCGAGCCCGCGGGCGGCGGCGAGCAGCGCGATCGACGACACCACGCCCGCGGCCCGCGCGAGCGGCCCGACCGCATCCGGCGTCAGCGAGCGCAGGATGCCGGTGTCGGCTCCCGGCAGGGTGGCGTGCAGCAGGTTCAGCGAGCCGCCGGTGGCGACGAGCGTCGCGACGAACAGGGGGCTTCGGCTCGGGCGCTTCTGTTTCGGCGCGAGAGCCGCAGCTGCGAGCGCGACGATCATCGCGGTGAGGTACACGACCTTCAGCCGTGAGGCGGTGTCGAGCGCGCTCTGGACGGGGATCTGCCGGACGACAGCGACCGAGACTCCCGTCTGCAAGTACGCGCACAAGCCGGCCCCGGTGCCGAGAAGCAGCGCGGCCGTGACCCGCTCGACCCGCGCCCAGCGGGCGTACAGACCGAGCCCTACAGCTGCGGCACTCCAGACGACGGCGAACCACAGGAGCGGCGTCGAGGCATGCCGTGAGAGCTCGTCGAGCGGGACGGCCTCGCCGATCCGGGGGCCGGGAACCCCCGGCCGGACGAGGTAGAGCCAGCCCGTCGCGGCGACCGAGACGAGGAGCAGGAGCGGCGCGCCGACGAGCCTACGGAGCACCGAGCCTCCTCGAGGCCGCGAGGTACGCGCGGGCGGCGGTACCCCGCCAGAGCGC